>CANQWZ010000001.1 GCA_947627685.1 uncultured Bacilli bacterium
CTATAGCCAAGCGGTAAGGCAACGGACTTTGACTCCGTCATTCGATAGTTCGAATCTATCTAGCCCTACCATTTTTTATAGAATTAGATTGATGAATTCGTGCTTTGTATGAACTTTCAATCTTTTTTTTATGCTTTTATAGCATATCAACTGTAAAACTTCAGGTAATAAAAAAAAGAATAGTTGGATTGATGAATTCATGCTTTGTATGAACTTTCAATCTTTTTTTATACTTTTATAGCATATCAACTGTAAAACTTCAGGTAATAAAAAAAAGAATAGTTGGATTGATGAATTCATGCTTTGTATGAACTTTCAATCTTTTTTTATACTTTTATAGCATATCATGTGTAAAACTTAAGATAATAAATAATTTGCTAAAAGAGAATAGTTGTGCTATAATGATAAGTAATCATAAAGGATGTAATAATATGAGTAAAATAGATGATTTTTTATTTGAATTAGAAGATGAACTACGCTTTTTGAAGAAAAAAGATGCTAACGAAATACTTAAATATTATCGTAATCGTATAAATATAGCTACCGACTATGGTGAAAAAGAAGAGCATATAATTGCTACAATGCCAACACCTAAAAAAATAGCTGATGAAATTTATAAATCTAAAGGTGTAAACTATTTAGAAAAAAGAACTAAACAAATACGTATAAAGCAAATATTTAATGCGATCTTTTCTACTATTTTATTAATAATGATTGCACTTGCTTTAATAAGTATTTTAGCCATTATGGTAGTTGCTAGTATCAAGCTAATTAATTTAATGATTTTATCATTTAAAATGATTGCGTTACTCGATACGATATCACTTGTTTTATTTATTATTTGTTATATATGTATTATTCTTATTGCTATGATATATGTATTCGATTTATTTTATATCATTGGTACGCATTTTTTAGCTAATATTTTAAATACACTTAAAAAGGACAAAAAAGAATATAAATTCATGAATTTTACTTTAAGTGGAAGTATTGGGCATATTACTAAGAAAAAAAGGTTTCTTGTTTTTATGTTAGTAGGTTTTGTAGGAGGATTAATTGTTAGTGGTGTATTTAATTTTACAAATAAGGGATATATATATCGTTCAATAAATGATGAAGTACAAATTAATAAAACCCTAAATGTTTCAGGTGGTACTAATAAAATAAAGATTTTAGAAAGCAGTGCTTTGATTAAATTTGTCCAAGATGATAATCTTGGTAATATTGTAATTAGTTATGGAACCGAATTTAATGCAAACCTAAATTATCATTATGAGGGTACAACTTTAATAATTGAACCAATTAAAACAACGACATATGATTTTTTGGGTTTATTAGATGAACCACTTCCTAGTATGCAAATTGCTATACCATTAAATTATAATCTTGAAGATATCGAAGTAGCTCTTAATGATGGTATTTTGGATATTGCTAATATCACAAAGCGTTTCAATGTCAAAATTACCGGTACTAGTTCAACTATTGCGTTAACAAAAAATAATATTAACACTTTAGAAATAGAAGGATATCGGCTTGATTTTAATAATCAAGAAAACAATATAAATTATGCTAAAATTACCATGGATAGCGGCAACTACTGGGCTGATCAAGATATATGTAATGAATTAGAAATTGATAATCATACAGGTAGATTTATTTTTCAAAATAGCACTAGTCAAAAAATTACTATGAATGCTAATGCCTCACAAAATGCTTTTGATAAAGCTAATATTGGTAGGATATCTTTTGCTTCCCAAAACGCGGAAAGTTATTTTAGAGATGTTGTTTTTGAAAAAGAGGTTAGCCTATCTTCTAGAGGGGCATCTAAGATTACTATTGAAAGAGTAGTTGTTTTAGAAGATATTAGCTTAAGTGTTGCAAGTGGTACTATCAAAACCGAATATATGAAGGCTAAACAGATAAATTTAGATTTAAAGCAAGGCGTAATTACTTTAGATAGCATTGGTAAAGATATTACAACAAGTGGTGAAAATACTTATTTTAATAATTATAATGCCTATAATATTGAAAGCAAGCTAAGTATTACATCTAATAAAGGTGATATAGCACTTACTAATATAATAATAAATCAATTAAGTGGCACCTTAAATGAGGGGCGGTTAGAAATTAGTTATTCTAATATTTTAACAACTAGTTTAGAAGAAAATAATGTTACAATTAGTATTAATGATTTAGATGGTAGTAATTTTGATTTAAACGTAAATAAAGGTAATATTTATTTTTATAATGATCATATAGATAGTAATATCATAGTAAAAATAACTGGCAATAAGCTTTCAGCTAATTTATCAATTGATAAAAAGATTAACCAAGTAGAAGATGAGGAATAAAAAAATGCATAAAGGAGAAGAAAATGTTAAAAGATAAAGATCAAGAAATTTATGATGCTATATGTCTTGAAAGCAAAAGGCAAGAAGAACATTTAGAGTTAATAGCTTCGGAAAATTATGTATCTAGTGAGGTTTTAGAAGCGGCAGGATCAATTCTTACTAATAAATACGCCGAAGGTTACCCCGGTCACCGATATTATGGGGGATGTCAATATGTTGATATGGTTGAAAGCCTTGCTAAAGAAAGGCTTAAAAAGCTCTTTGATGCTAAATATGTTAATGTTCAACCTCATTCAGGATCACAAGCTAATATGGCCGCATACCGTAGCTTGCTTGAAGCAGGCGATACCGTTTTAGGTCTTGCTTTAGATCATGGTGGACACTTAACTCATGGTCATACACTTAGTTTTTCAGGTCAAGATTATCATTTTATTTCTTATCATTTAAATAGTGATGGCTTCATTGATTATGATGAAGTAGAACGCCTTGCGAAAACGTATCATCCTAAATTAATTGTTACGGGGGCTAGTGCCTATCCTAGGGCAATTGATTTTAAAAAATTTAGCCAAATTGCTAAAGATAGTGGCGCCTATTTAATGGTGGATATGGCTCATATTGCGGGACTTGTCGCAGCCGGCTTACATGAAAATCCGGTTTTATATGCTGATGTTGTAACATCAACAACGCATAAAACTTTAAGAGGTCCAAGGGGCGGTATCATCCTTACTAATAACGAAGAAATTGCTAAAAAAATTGATCGTAATTTATTTCCTGGCATCCAAGGTGGTCCGCTTATGCATATTATTGCTGCGAAAGCCGTGTGTTTTAAAGAAGCTTTAACTGAAGAATTTAAAGATTATCAAAAACAAGTTGTAAAAAACGCCTCAGCGCTTGCTAAAAAATTAATAGACCTTGGTTATAAACTAGTTAGTGGCGGAACTGATAATCATTTAATTTTAGTAGATGTCAAAGCATCTGTTGGCCTAACTGGCAAAAAAGCCGAAGTGCTTTTAGGAAGCGTTAATATTACTTGTAATAAAAATACGATACCAAATGATTCAGAAAAACCTATGATTACAAGTGGTATTCGGATTGGAACTCCAGCTATTACAACTAGGGGTATGGGTGAAAAAGAAGCTATAAAAATAGCTATTTTAATGGATAAGGTTTTGCGCAACCCTGATGATGAAATGCTAAAAAGAAGCGTTAAAGCAGATGTTTTAAAGTTAACTAAAGAATTTCCAATTTTCACAATATAAAAATTGACATCAAAAAGTCAGTATGATATAATATATATAATTAATACTCTAGTATTACTAGAGTTTTTATTATTCTGCGAGGTAAAAAATGAAAATAGTCGTAATCGGTTGTGGCACTATAGGAAAGACTATTGTAGAATATGCTAGCAAAGAAGGACATAGCGTAATCATAATTGATGATAATAAAAAAAATGTTGAAGAACTCATTGAAAAATTTGATATTATGGGTGTAGTAGGTAATGGCGCAAGTTTAGATATTCAAGAAGAAGCTACCGTCAAAAATGCTGACTTAGTAATTGCTGTAACACCAAGTGATGAAATTAATATTTTAGCTACTATGGTAGCTAAAAAATTGGGTGCTCCTTCTACTATTGCTAGAGTTAGAAGCCCCCAATATTTAAAACAAATCGAACTAATGAAAGAAGACTTAGGCCTTTCAATGGTTGTTAATCCTGAAAGGGAAACGGCCGATGAAATTGTTAAAATGATTAATTTACCATCTTTGTTAAAAAGTGAAAATTTTGCGAAAGGCAAAGTTAATCTATTCGAAATATTAGTAGAAGATGGCAATCCTTTAATTGGTGAAACCCTCATTTCCATGAGTAAAAAAATCAAAACTAAAGTCTTAATATGCGCTGTTCAAAGATCAGAACAAGTAATCATTCCTAGTGGTAACTTTATGATTGAAAAAGGAGACAGATTAAATATAACGGCCGATGAAAATAGTGTAAATGACTTTTTAGCTGAACTTGGTCTAATCAAAACGCCGCTTAAAAATATTATGATTATCGGTGGCGGTATTATTGGATATTATCTAGCTAATGATTTAGCCAATAAAAAATATCGCGTAAAATTAATAGAATCAGATCCTAAACGAGCAGAAGAACTTGCAGAATTATTACCTAAAGTAACAATTATTTTAGGAGATGGTACCGATCAAGAATTGTTAGTAGAAGAAGGTATTGATAAAGCTGATGCATGTGTTGCACTTACTAACATTGATGAAGAAAATATAATTGTTTCCATGTATGCTAGACGTTTGAAATTGAAAAAGGTTATTGCTAAAGTCAAAAGGAGTAGTTTTTTAGGTATGGTTGATAGCCTTGGTGTTGCAAGTTTAGTATCCCCTAAAGATATTGCCTCAAGTAGAGTTGTAAGTTATATTAGAGCCCTATCTAATACTAAAGGTAGTAATGTTGTTACATTATATAAACTTGTAAATAATAGCGTTGAAGCCCTTGAATTTTATGCTAAGAAAAAGAAAAGATTTTTTGATAAGCCACTAAAAGATTTATCAATTAAAGAAAATTGTTTAATTGCTTGTATTATTAGAGATGGCAGTGTAATAATTCCTAATGGTAATGACTGTATAAAATTAAATGATAGTGTAATTGTTGTTACTACTCATCAACAATTCGATGATTTAATGGATGCTTTTAATTAGGTAAGTTTTATGAATCATAAAGTCATTGGCAAAATTATTGGTAAGATCATGATTCTTGAAGGAATTATGATGCTTGCACCACTTCTTGTAGCTATTATATATAAAGAATCTTATTTATATATATTATCATTTGCTATCCCTAGTGCTTTATTAATAATAGCAGGAGGTCTTTTACAACTATTAAAACCATCTAGGAGTAGTCTTTATCAAAAAGAAGGTTTTGCAATTTGTGCTATTGTTTGGATTGTTATGACTATTTTTGGGGCATTACCTTTTGTTATTAATCGTGATATTCCCAATTATATTGATGCTGTATTTGAAACCATGTCGGGTTTTACAACCACTGGTGCTAGTATTGTAAAAGATGTTACCGTTTTGAGTCATAGTAGTTTATTTTGGCGAAGTTTTACACACTGGATAGGTGGCATGGGAATATTAGTATTTATTCTTATTTTTATACCTGAAAGTAATGATGGTTCTTCACTCCATTTGTTAAAGGCCGAAAGCCCAGGGCCAAGTGTTGGTAAGCTTGCCACTAAAATGAAAATGACAACGCGTATACTTTATTTAATATATTTAGGATTAACCATTCTTGAAGTTGTTTTATTACTGCTTACTCCTAAAAATATTGTTGATGGTAAAGTATATAAAATGAACTTATTTGAAAGTTTGTTAGCATCTTTTGGTAGTGCAGGTACAGGGGGCTTTGGTTTTGTTAGTAATAGCATGGAATTTTATAGTCCCGCAACACAATATATTATTGCTACCTTTTTGATTATTTTTGGCGTTAATTTTAGTCTTTATTATTTAATATTAATTGGCAAAGTCAAAGAAGTATTTAAAAGTGAAGAATTTAAAACATATTTGATCATCATTTTTTTAGCTGTTGTGGTTATAACCTTTAACATTGTAGGTAAAATTAATAGTTTTGCGACACTTGAAAAATCCTTTAGAGATGCCTATTTCCAAGTCGCCTCCATTATGACAACGACTGGTTATACGACTGTCAATTATGATAAATGGCCTGAACTTTCCAAATTTATTATTATATTACTAATGGTTGTTGGTGCGATGGCTGGTTCAACGGGTGGAGGCTTGAAAGTGTCAAGACTCGTAATGGCAGTTAAGGGTTGCTTTATTAAGATTAAAAAATTAATTAACCCAAGATATGTTGTTAAAAGTAAATTCGAAGGTAAAACTTTAGACGATAATATCACAAGTGATGTTTTTAGCTTTTTTGTAATGTATTTTTTAATTGCCTTTATAGTTATTTTAATTTTATCAACTGATCCTGTTAATGGTAAAACGTTTATAATAGACAAAAAAGAAGTAACACATGGTTTTGTTTCTAATTTTACTGCCACCATCTCTTGCCTTTCTAATATTGGTCCAGGACTTGAGGCTGTAGGGCCATATGGATCATTTGCTGAATACAGTTTATTTTCTAAAATAATTTTAACTTTTACAATGCTAATTGGTAGACTTGAAATTTTACCCGTATTAATTTTATTTAATATTAGAACATGGAAAAAATAAGAGGAAAAAGAATATGAATGAAGTTTTAGAATATTTTCAAAAAATTATTACAACGCCTTTTGCTAAAGATATAACAGTTTATGGCTATGAATTTAATTATCAACATCATTTAATAACTAGTCCCATCTTTTATCTTTTTGATGAATTAAATATTATTGAAAATATTGCGCCACTTAGTAATGAAAATAGAGATGGTAGGATTAGAGAGAAAAAATATATCGTCATTCATGATACTGGTGATACTACATCATATCGAGATGCTAAATACTGGAGTAATGTTGTTAAAACTGAGGATTATGAAAATAAGCCTTATAAAGCAAGTTTTCAATATGTTGTTTCTAATAAAGGTATTTATCATAATATCCCTGATGATGAAATTGCATATCATGCTGGTGATAGCACAAAATATGACTATGCTTTATATGATACAGGTATTCTTGCAGCACCTAAAATGGATATCGATATAAAAGATGGCTATTACTATATTAATAATCAAAATACTATGATTAAGGCACCTTCAGCAGATAAAATTCTAACCAAGAAGGATTTTAATGATAATGGTATTTTGGTGGTTATTAAAAATGGTACTTATCATATAGGTGAAACTTATTTTAATGAAACATACCAAAAAATTGCTAATCGTGGCGGTAATAATAATGGTATAGGCATTGAAATGTGCATTAATGAGGGTGAAAATATATATCTAAATTATCAAATATTAGCTAAGCTTTGTGCCCAATTAATGGATCAAAACCACCTAGAAATTAAAGATATCTTACCACACCATTATTTTAGTGGCAAAGATTGTCCAATGACCATGCGAAAGAATCAGCTATGGGAACATTTCTTAAAATTAGTAGAAGTAGAATATCAAGTGTTAACTTTAAAAAAAGCCGGATATATCATTACTTTAGAACCAATAAGTACTAATATTACTAAGCAAGGTTTACTTAAAGATTTAAATAGCGAGATTAGATTCATCATTAAAACTAAAAAAGATAACGTTATAGATTCTTATGAATACCATATCAAAAACACATCTTGCTAAATATTTAAAAAATAATGGTAATTATACCAAAAGTGAAATTAAAACCTTGATCAAGCAAAAAAGGGTTCTTGTGAATAATACATATCAACCCTTATCATATATCGTTTCTGATGATGATGAAGTTTTGGTAGATGGTAAGAAAATTACTAAAGTTGATTATGTTTATTATCTTTATCATAAACCACTAGGAATAATTTGTACTAATAATACGAAAATAGATAACAATATCATTAGCCATCTTAACCTTGATAGAAGAGTGTTTTGTGTAGGCAGATTAGATAAAAATACGAGTGGTTTAATCCTTCTAACTAATGATGGTCTTTTTGCAAACAACCTAATAAATGCTACTAATCATATTGAAAAAGAATATGAAGTGGTTTTAAAAAAGCCTATTACAGATGAATTTATTACTAAAATGCAATCACAAATTACTTTGCGTGGTAAAAAAACGCTCCCCGCAAAACTTAAAGTAATAAATAACTTTACCATACATGTCACAATAACTGAAGGTAAATATCATCAGATTAGAAGGCTTGTTATATATGCATCTAATTATATTGAAAGTTTAAAAAGAATTAGAATTGGCACATATCAACTTGATGATTTAAAAATAGATGAAATTAAACAAATAAAATTATAAGGAGGAAAAAAAGTGAAAAAATTTAGAATTGTTTTGTTAATTATGGTTAGTATTTTAATGGTAACTTTTTGCACATCTTGTAAAGATAAAACAAAAGTTTTTGCTAAAGGTGGCATTACAGTTACGCTTACTGATAAATTCAAAGAGGTTGAAAGTGATGAATTTATCATATATTTAGAAAACAATGGTATATATTTTTCAGGTGAAAGCTTTGATAAAAGTGATACAAAATTAGAAAGCTTCACCAAAGATATTTTACAAAATAAAGAAGAAGCTACTAAAGTATATACATATACATTAGATAGCGAAACATTCCAATTTGCATACTATACAGTTAAAAGCGAGAAAAATGAAGATTTACTATATCGCTATATGTTAGTTACTAAAGAAGGTCAAGATAAATACTATGTAATGAATTTTTGGACCCTTAATAAAGATTTTGGAGAATATGAAGAACAGTTTTTTAACTGGGCTAAAACTATTAAAGTAGCATAAAAAAAACGTTGTTAACCACTTATATAGGTTAGCAACGTTTTTTCTATATTGTAAACATAATAAATTTTAAAGTATCAATAAAATTATTGGTTTTATGACCAGTTTTATCATCATTAATAACATAAGCATTAGGATAAAAAGAAGCACGATAAGCATCTTTAGGATGACGATAGTGAATCTCGGTTTCAATAATACGGGGAATGATGATATTTAATTCAGTTTTTTTAGTTTGTAAAGTATGAATAGCTTTTTTTGTTTTTTCCCCAATCTCATCTAATACAGCATCAGGGTGCCTACTAATAGTTGCTCCATACATACCTTTAAAGGTTGCAACTGTTTCAATCAAACCATTTTCTTCTTTTACTTTTTTAGTTAGTCCTTCATCACCACTTACCAAAATAACAGGGACATTTTTCGTTTTTGCAAAATAGGCATTAAGTAAAAATTCACTGGCTTTTTTATTGTTGATTTTAATATGATTGATACAAGTTGACATCGTATGTGATAAAGGATTTTCAAGACTACGCGACTCACTATGATAACCAATGAAAATAACACCGTCAAAACTCTCATCTAAACCGGCCATCATATCGCAAACAGAACCTTCCCAACCTCTAATTAGTTTTACTTCTTTTGGTAAAAGGTTAGGAATGATATTTCTTGCTTCATCATGTGCATCACGAACATATATATCAGTAATACCACTATCAATTAACGCTTTACAACATGTAGCAACTTCACTTGTTAATTCTTTTTGGAAGTAACTATAGTCAGGTTTATGTAAATTAGTTTCATCCCAGTTGCAAATGCCACAAACACCTTCAATATCAGCACTAATATAAATTTTCATTATTCTTCGCTTTCCCCTTTTCTTTTTTCTTTAAGTAAATCTTCTAAGGCAATGCCAGGTTTAGTTAAGTTTTTCTCATCTAAAACTTGATCAATAATTTCTTCTGGTAATAATTTTAAATCAAGAATTACTTGCTTTATCGTTTTTTCACTACTGATAGCTTCATTAACAACTTTACATGCTATATCATGACCAAGATGAGGTGATAAAGCGGTAATTAAATAAATACTATTATCAATATGGTAATTATTATTATTAGTTTTAAGACCAGTAATTGCTAAATTATTAAAGGTTCTAGTAGCTCGTCTTAGGGTAGTTATTTGTTCAAATAAACTCATTAAAATAATAGGTTCAAAAACATTTAATTCAAGTTGACCGGCTTCAATTGCTTTAGTAATTGTTACATCAAGACCAATAACATAAAAACAAACTTGGTTTACCATTTCCGGTACGACAGGGTTATATTTACCAGGCATAATTGATGATCCGGGTTGTACATGAGGTAAAATAATTTCACTACTTCCATTAATAGTAGAACTTGCCATAAGTCTTAAATCACTTGCGGTCTTAGAAAGGTTAGTAGCAAGAAGTTTTAAAACGCTACTAGCAAAACCAAAACTATCAAGATCCCGGGTGGCATCAATTAAATCTTTAGCCGGACGAACTTCCTCACCAGAAAACTTATTAAGATAAAAAATTACTTTTTTACGATATTTTTCATTAGCATTAAGACTAGTACCGATAGCAGTAGCACCCATATTAACATCTAGAAGAGCATCGATTGCCATATCAATGCGCTTCATGTCACGATTTAAAGCATTAGCATAGGCATTAAATTCTTGTCCTAGTCTAATTGGTAAAGCTTCTTGAAGATGGGTTTTACCCATTTTTATAACATCACTAAATTCAACAGCTTTTTCGAGATAAGCGTTGTATAATTTTTTTAATTCAACTTGTAACTTTTTAAGTTGTTTGATGACAGCAATTTTGCCAGCTGTTTGAATAACATCATTAGTAGATTGGCCAAAGTTAACATGATCATTAGGATGAACAAAATTATATACACCCTTTTTACCACCCATTAATTCATTAGCCCGATTGGCAATAACTTCATTAGCATTCATATTGATACTAGTACCAGCACCACCTTGAATTAAATCAGTTACGAATTGTCCATGCAAACGGCCATTAAGAATTTCATCACAGGCTAGCATAATGGCTTTCCCTACTTTTTCATCAATATTTTGAGCATCAACATTTGCTTTAGCAGCTGCTTTTTTAACAATAGCTAAAGCTTTAATCATTTGGCGACATATGCCACGTTTAGTAATTTCAAAATTTTCCTTGCCCCTTAAAGTTTCAATACCATAATATGCCTCAGCTGGGACTTGGCGTTGTCCTAAAAGGTCTGTTTCTATTCGATATCTCATATTTGTTCTCCTCAAATAATATAATACTATCATATCATAAAACGCAAAAAATTTCAATTATATTTGATTATATTTATAATATTTTCGCATAAATTGTATTAAAGGTGATTAAGTTGAAACTAGAAATTACAGGGACTGATAAAATAAAAGGCACCATTAAAATAAGTGGTTCTAAAAATGCCACCTTACCTTTAATGGTTTGTAGCATGCTTACGAAAGATAAAATCATTTTAGATAATGTCCCCTACATTAGTGATGTAATCATGATGGCTAATCTTCTTAAAGATATTGGCATTAAAATAAAGTATAATAAGTTAAAAAAACGTCTTACTTTACAACAACTTTATATAAAACCTTTTTTTGATTTCGAAAAGGTACACAAGATAAGAGCATCTTATTATATAATGGGCGCAATGGTTGCTAAAAAAATGAATTTCGTTAGTAGTTATCCTGGAGGATGTAGTTTTTCTAAAAGACCAATTGATTATCATTTAGATTTCTTTAAGGCAGTAGGTTATGAAATAACAACTAGTAATGACCAATTAATTTTTAATTATAAAAAAGAAGTAAAAGGTGATCTCTTTTATGAATTACCTCAAAAATCAGTAGGCGCAACAATTAACATTATACTAGTTGGTGCCCTTCGTGATGATACTACCATCATTATTAATCCATCCCTAGAGCCTGAAGTCGAACAAGTCATCTTAGCACTAAATAAAATGTAAGCTAATATTGAAATTGTAAATGGGATGATTATTATTAAAAAAGCATTACATCTTGGAGGATGTAAATTTAAAGTGGCAAGTGATCGCATCGAAGCAGGTAGTTATATGATGCTTGCAACAGCGGTAAATGTTAGTAAAATAAAATTAAAAAGAGTATCTTTTACACAAATAGAGGCCATTACTAGTACTATTAAAAAACTAGGTCTTGATGTTAAAATCAAAAAAGATACCATTAGGCTTAAAAAAAATAAAACTAACGCCCCTCTTAAACAAATAGTAGCAGATGTTTATCCTCATTTTCCTACTGATTTACAACCCATTTTAACTGTTTGCCTTCTTAAAAGTAGTGGTGTATCTCATCTAAAAGATAATGTTTATCCTAAAAGAATTTCCCATCTAGAAGAAATAAAAAAAGCCGGTGGTAAGGTTATATTTGATAAAGAAAAAATCATTATTTACCCATCACATCTATCAAAAAATACCTTTTATGCGCATGACTTAAGGTGTGGCTTTGCATGCATTGTTCTTGCGACAATTGCTAGTGGTAAAAGCATAATAGATAACTTAGAAGTAGTACTAAGGGGCTATGAAAAGTTAACCAAAAAGCTAAAGAAATTAAAAATAAAAGTTAAAAAAATAAATGATTAATATTTGCGATTATTTCCTATATATTTTAATGCCAATTACTGTAATATAGCCCAAGATATGTAAATAAAATTAAACATTTTATAAATAATTTTTTAAAAAAAGCATTTAATAGACAAAAACGCTTGCAAAAAAAACGGAAATTTGGTAAAATAAATAGGTAAAGTCATGAAAAAAAAGAGGTGAAAAAATAATGGATTTTAATCAAATCTTACTACTAGCAGGATTGGGATTACTTCTAGTAGTAGTATTATTTGCACTTTGGGGCTTTCTTGGTGGTTTAAAAAGAGAGCTTTGGTGCATAGCCGTTTTCATCGTTTTACTAGTTATAACATGGGCTGTTTTTGGAGATGCAGCGACAATTCTGAATGCTAAAGCAGGGCAATCAATTGCTCAATTGTTGCAACTTCAAAACAGTAACGCTGTCACAGTTTGGGATGCTGTATTAGAATTTGCGAAAGCAAATATCCCTAATGGTGAGGCCTTACTAGTAGAAGGAAAGGAAACGTACACTCTTTTCTATGGCATTGCTTCCACTGTTTGCCACGCTGTTGGTCTAATAGTTGGTACTATTGCAATTTTAATAATTTGTCCTATCATTCGTTTGATTAGTCATTTTGTTATTTTAATCGTTAAAGCAATTAAGAAAAGCAAAGCTAAGAAAAAACCTGCTGTAGAAACTACAGATGAAGGTGAAGAGAAAAGAGATATGGTTGTTATCCAAAAGGCTAAACAAACCGAAGAGGGTGTCATCGTTAAAGATGAAAACGAAATTGAAAAAAAGCCAGCTGGCAAAAGACGCTTATGGGGCGCTCTTGCTGGAGCATTAAAAGGCGTATTCGTTATTATCTTAATTTGTGCTCCACTTTCGGGATTAGCTTCTATCCTTACAACCTTTACACCTGAAACTAAAGAATTAGTTAAAGATGCTGTAAATGGTGAGGTAAAAGTTAATGTTGCCGAGACGGATGATGATCCAATTGACATGGTATTTGAATTTGCTGATGCCTATAATGATAGTGCACTTGGCAAATTTGCCAATGGCTCTAGTTTCTTCTTTGGTGAATCATTTAGTGAAAAATTATTTGATCAACTATTTAAATTAAAAACTAGAAATCAAGTTATTTATTTAAGTGATGAGATTAAAGTTTTTATAGAGGCTGCTAATCAGTTAGAAGGAAATTTAGATTTTACGAAGGTTACAAGAGAACAATATCGTGCCGTTTTAGAAACCTTAAAAGATTCTAAATTACCTGCTGAATTAATGCCTGTAGTTATTGAATATGCTTACGAAATGCAAGAAGTCAAAGACTTACTAGCTGAATCAGGTCAAGAATTGAAATTCTTGAATTTACGTTACAATAATTGGAAAGGTGATATCGATTTAGTTTTAGATGCTTTAAAAGAAGCATATGATCTAGGTATTTTCCCTGTTGCTGATTTCAATTATTTAACAATGGATCCAGATGAACTTAAGGATGTAACTACTGCGCTTGGTAAAACTGAATTCATGCATGATGGTTATCCAATTGCTGTTGCTGTTTTATTACACTTAGAACAAGTAAAAGCACAAATTGGTGATGTTGAAATTAGTGATTTAGGTCAATTAGATATATCTAAAGAACTAGATACAATTGTTGAAATATATCGAACTTTCCAACAACTTGGTATTGAAACTTTTGAAGGTTTTGATTTTGATGCTTTTGTTAAAGAAGTATTAGCAGACGATACCAAACTTGATGTTGTATTCGATATGGTTCATAGTATACTTGATTTACAAGTTGCAAGAAAAGTAGCAATCCCAGTTGCTTTTGGTTTTGCAAGAACTAATGAAAAGTTCCAAGAGTTATTGAAAAACGCTAATGTAACCGATGACTTTATGGCATTAGAAACACAAATTACTCTTGATGATTTATCAGTATATGTTGATGCTGTAAAAGTAGCTTTAGATTTAGTTGATTTTAGTGAGTTCCCAACCATTAAATTCGATTTCTTCCATTTAGATCCAGATACACTTGATGGTGTAATCGCTAAAATGTTTGACACTAATGTAACTAATAAAGTTATTCCAATTGCGTTAAAAATAGTTCTAGCTTTAGATGCTGTTAAAAATCAAGTTGGAGATATTTTCGATGATGTTGATTTAGATAATATCATTTGGCGTAATGAATTTGAAACATTAGCCGATATCTATCGTGAATTCTTAAAATTAGGTTTTGAATCAACTGAAGATTTTAAAGTTGATACAATTGATTTAATTCAATCATTAATTGAAGATGAAGCTAAATATGATGCTGTATTACAAATCTTAACATTAATTGTTGATACACAATTATATGATAGACTTGCTGTACCTTCAATGCAACATTTCTTAGATAAATTTATTACTGATAAAGCATATGATGCATTTAGTAATATTGTTGATTTATCAAGCATTACAAAAGATGAATGGAAAGAAGATTTAGCTACTATTTTAGATAGCGTTAAATTAATCAATGAATTAAAAGTTTTAGATAACCTTAATCCATTTGATTATAAAGCTTTAGACATTACATCACATGAAGGTGTTGAAAAAATTAAAAAATTAATTTCTAACATTTTCAAACTTAATATTTTAGGTGATGATGAATTAAAAACGGCTTTATTAGTAGCTTCTATTAAACAATTTGGCTGGACTAGTATTTCTGATGATATTATTAATGGTATCGAATCTTGGAATATTGATTGGAGCAATGAAGAAAATGTATTGTTACAATTAGTAGATGTTTATGAAAATGTTGTTAACCTTGAAGAATTTGATATCAAGAATCTTGACCAAGTTGATTGGGTAGCATTATTAGATAGTGATGAATTCTTAAATTATGTAGTAGATGCCCTAGAAACAGTTGTTGAATCTGATATCGTTCTTGAAGTTTTACCAGGTTTACTTGATAAATATTTATTACCAAGACTTGAAGGTATTGAAAGTGTAGATGATGAAACATTATTCAAAGATATGTTCAGTCATCTTCAATCTGAAGAATTAGTTAATGAACTTATTAAGTTAATTGATGTAGTAAGAGATGCTGTAGATATGCATTTACTTGGTGCTAAATCAGTAAGTGATATTGACTTTAGTAATACTGATGCTTTAAAAGGTATTATTAGTGGTATCTTTGATTCTAAATTAATTCAAGGCTTTGAAGGCAGAATTATTCGTATCCTTCTAAAGGTTTCTAAAGTTTTAGATATTGAAAAGGATACACCATTATATCAAGAACTTGTTGAGTTAGATTATACAGGTGAAAAAGAAGCATTACTTGCTTTCGTTGACGCAATCGCACCTGCCTTAAAAGATCCTAACTTCACTATTTTAGATGAAGATGGTAAGTTTAATGTTAACTTAAAATTCTGGCAAGAAAATAAAAATGCTAAAGCCTTACTTGATGGTTTCAAAGCTTTACTTGGTTCATATCCAGATAATGATGAAGCTTCTTCTAAATTGATTGAAGCACTACTTCCAAGTATTTATGATAAATATGTAGAAGATAAGAATTTAATCCCTGAAGATTTCATCGCAATCGTTGATGAATTAGACATTGCAAATGCAAGTGGTGCTACTTTAACTGCTGCTATTCGCCGTTTATTATATGTTGCTGATAGAGTTATTGATCTTAACGCTTTAGCACTTATTGATAATGGAGATATGGAAATTAGCACAATTAAAGCTGTAAATGCATATAACGATATCCTTGATGCTTTACATGACATCGAATTATTTAGAGGTCATGAAGCTAAAGTTCTTGCATGGGGCGTAAATTATCTTGCTAAAACATTAAAAGTTGAAATCGATGAAGTAACTGATGAATTTAATAATGTTGAATGGCTTGCTCAAAAAGAAGTATATAAAGACATTATTAATGATGCTGCAACTTTCTTAAGAAAGAACAATATCTTCACTTATAAAGATTTATTAGCATTTGTTACTGATAAGAAATATAATACTCCAGAATTTATTACTTCTAGTAATGCTAGTGATTTATTAGATATTTTAGATAAATTAGTAGATGTACAAGTAATTGATGCTATCGTTCCGCTTGCAACAAAATATGGTATTAATTTACTTAATGATAAAGCAACAATTGATTTAAGTTATGTTCTTGATTTCACAAATGCTGAAATTAATCATGATTTCCATAAGATAATTGCTACTCTTCATAAATTAGTAGAGGATGCTAATATTGTTGAATACTACAATACTAAATTCGATGGTGAAATGCCACTTCCTGATGAAGAAGTTGTAAAATCATTAGTTGATGATATTTTCGAATTAAATATTGTTGCTAAAGCTGATGGCAGACTTGCTAAAGTAATTTATGACAAAGTTATGACATTACCTAATATGGATAAAGAGTTCTTAACTTTTGATGATTTCAAATTCTTTGTTGTTGATTGGAATAGTGAAAAAGAAGTATTAAAAGAATTAATCGGTTTAGTATATGATTTCGCTGAAGTTAACAATATCGAAACTATGACAAGTGTTCAAAGATTCTTCAAAGAAAAATGGTATAATGAGCCAGCAATCTTAAGAGATGAAACCGGTCATATCGTTGCTAATGCTGTAAGAGTATTAAGTAATTCACAAATTGTTTACAATGTTATTGTTAAATTATATACTAAAGGTATTGATACTTTAAATGACAATAAACAATTCAAATTACCATTTGATTTATCTTACTTAAGAAGTATGTCAGCTCCTGATTTAGTATCTGACTTAAATGTTTTAGCTGATATTTTAGATAAAGTTGTTGATTTCGGTATTATGACATATTTAGCTGAAGGCGATATGCGTGATATGGATCTTAACTTATTAGCTGAAGCTATTGAAAAATTAGCTGAAACTAAGATCATGCAACAAAATGGCAAGAGATTATTTGGTGATTTATATAACTATGGTTTAACTTATGCCGAAAACGTAACTCATGGTAAATTTGTTTTATCTGAAGAACAAATTGATATGATTGATTATCAACATGAAATATACGTACTTGCTGACGTAGTTAGATCATTACAAGGCTTAATCGATGCTAAGAACATTGATTATCTATCAGATATTTTTGATTTAGTTGATGATTTAAGAATCAATGCAACATACAAAAATAAAGATTTCTATGATGAAGCAACATATGAAGCACTTGCTGAAGTTGCAAGAGAAGTATCTAATTTACAATTATTAGAAATTGCTGCTCCACAACTTATCAATCATGTTTTAAAATTTGCTGAACAAAATAAAGTAGACTTATCATTTATTGATACTGATGAATATACTGGTGTAATGTTTGTTGAAGATATTAGAACCGTTCTTGACATAGCTAAATATGGTTATGACTTTGGCGTAATTGATTATATTTTTGATAAGACATTATATAGCCTTGAAGCTGATGTATTATGTGATATGTTAGACTATGTTCCAGAATTAAATCTTGTTAAATTATATTTCAATAAATTAGTTTATACAGGAGTTAAAGCTGGTCTTGATGCTTTAAAGGTTGATGTTAGTGTTACTGAAGAAATGTTTGCTGATATCGATGCTAGAGCTGAAGTTAAAGAATTACAAGATGTCGTTATGACATTAAAAGCATTATTAGTAGAAAAAGATGTTATTACTTTAGATAATCTTCTTGACTTTGTAAAAGGTAACTATCCTGCTAATAATTATAAGAGTGAAGCTTTCTATGATGTAGAAACTGGCACTGCTTTAGAAAATATTTTAACTGAAGTTGTAGATTTAGAAACAGTAAAAGTATTATTACCATCATTATTAAATTATGGTGTTGATAAAGTTACAAAAGTTGATTTATCATTCTTGAAAGATTCCTTCACTAAAGAACAATTAGCAAGCGATGTTAAAAACGTGGCTAAATTGATTGTTCCTGCTATTGAAGCTGAACTTGTAGGAGTTATTTTTGGTAAAGATATCAATGAAGTAGAATTACATTTTGATACTTATCATGAAATCTTAGATGCTATTAAGAATCTTAATGTTGTTGCTATGAAATATGGTGAATTTATTAGCCTTGGCGTTAACGAAGCATACAAGAAGTTAAATTCTGCTGAAAGAGTTGATGCTAGTATGTTTAGTGGCGTAGTCCTTGAAGATGAAGTTGCTGCGTTGCATAATGCTTTAAATTCAGCTGAAGAATTAGCACAAACCTTAGCTGTTAATAGTGTATATGACGTAAGAAAAGTAGTTACTGATCTTGTTCAAAACAAAGGTTATAAAGATACTAAATACGTTAACAAAGAAAATGCTCATTTAGCACTTGATGTTGTTGATAGTCTACTTGATTTAGAAACTGTTAAAGTGATTCTTCCTGGTGCAACAAGCCATGGTACAGAATATTTATATCAAGTAAAGAATATTGATGTTCGTTTCTTAGCTGAAGAACTTACTGGTATTGAATTAGTTGAAGATGTAGATAGTATCGTTTTAACTTTAAGAGATTTAGTAGATTATGGCATGCTTGAATTTGTTTTACTTGATGAAGCAATTGATTTATCAGATATTACACCTATTAATGATGCTATTGATAGACTTGCTCATTTAAATATTTTAGATGGACATCATGCAGAAGTTGTTTATAGCGTATTAGATAAACTTGGTATTGATAGAACTGGTATTGATTTATCAGATGTTAATTTAGATGATGAAATCGCATCAGTACAAAATATTTTAGATAAAGCTAAAGATGTTTTAGCAAAAGAAGGTTTAAATACTCTTTCTGCTATAAAGAATTTAAAAGTTGATTATAAGAAATATGTAAAACTTAGTGATGATACATATGATTATATTGACGTATTTGTTCCACTTATTAAAGCTCTTGCAGCTGATCAACTTGTTGAAAAATTAGTTCTTCCTGTATCTGAAAAATACTTAGCTAAAGTAGATCCTAAATATAATGGCTTAGTAGATATCTATAACATATATGAAGATGGTAAACAAGTTACAAGTGATCTTGTTGATTTAGCTGATCTTTTAGTAGAATTAAAGAATCTTGATTTTGTTTCATTCGTTTTACATGATGATAACTATCCATATGAAAAAACTGAAGTTGTATCACGCATTATTAAATTAGTATTTAATCTAAATTACTTCAACGTAAGCGATACAAGATTAAATGAATTTATCAAAGCTATTGATCAATTTGTAAGTGCTGATTTAAGTAGTATTGACGCAACCGGTGTAGATTTAAAAGCTGATGCTGATAAATTTGCAAAGATGTATGAATATTTATCAGTTGTTCTATTGGATGAAAACTTCCCTATCAAAAATAAAAATGACGTTAAACAAGTTAAATTTGAAGCAAAATTATTCAAATCTGGTCTTGTTCAAGAAAATTTAGTTGACGCAATGCTTGAGTTTATGGAAACTACAGTATTTGATAAAGTAGGTCCACAACTTGTAATGCTTACATTCCCACTAGTTGAAAAACATGCTAAAGATTATTATGATGTTTTAGATTTAGCTAACGTTGATGTTGATATGGTAAGCCATGACTTAACATTAGTTCAAGATATTCTAAAGAGATTAGATAATATTGACTTAGTTAAATTAGATGAAACAGGCGAATACTTATGTCAAGATACTAATGATTTAATTAATTTAGTAATTGATAAGATGACTGAATCACAAATCTTAGCTAACCATGGTAATGATTTATTTGATCTTGTTATGAATAAATATGTAAATGGTAAGACAATTGGTAGTGCAGTTATTCCAACTGGTACAATTACTTCAACAGGCGTTGATTTTGTTAAAGATAGTAAAGTATACAAACAAATTGTTGATGAAGTATTTGCTTACTTGAATAATGAAAGCATTAATACAATTAAAGAGTTTAAAGATTTCATAAATGACTTTAAGACAAGTACTGCTACTTTAAAAGAAGTAGTTGTTAATAGAATTCTTGCTGACGAAAAGAATATGGAAACAATTGCTACTATCATTGATTTAGTTACACAATTAACAATGGTAGAAGTAAATGGTTTATCAGTTATGAATAATATTGTAAATCCATTACTTCCAAGCAACATTGCTCCAGCCTTTGATTTTGCTCAATATACTGATCAAGAATTCGCTGATGACTTAAAATCAGTTGCTAAGTTATTAAGACAAATGAACGAATTTGGTATTTCAGCCTTTGTTCGTAATGAAGATATTAATTATGATCAAGCCGATCTTGTTAAAAAAATGATTGATAACGTTGTATCTACTAATTACTTAAGATATAATTTATATCAATTCATTGATTTCGTTGACGAACTTAACGTTTTACCAATTAAACTTCAAGACTTAAAAACAAATGAATTCGATTACAAAGGTGATGCTCTAATCATCGGTGAAGTTTATGAAGAAATGCTTCCATTCTTAACATCAGAAGCTAACCCACTTACTAATAAAGCTGCTATTAAAGATTTAATCGTTAATAAGCATGTTAATATTAGTATTAGACAAGCTCTTAAAGAAAACAAAGCTGCAGTACTTAATGCTTATGATGAATTAGTAGAAATGTCTGCTCTTCCTCTATTATTCAATGAAATGATAGACTTTGGTAGAAGAAGTGTTCCTGAAAGATATCAAAGCGTATTTGATGCTATGAAACTTGACTTATCAATGGCTGAAAAGAAAGCTGATATCAAAGCTACTTCAACTATTCTTAGAATGGTAGTTGATCTAGAATTATACACACTTGCTACACAAAAAGATTATAACTTCGCAGGCGATGTAATTTCTACTTTAAATAACAAAGAAACATCAATGAGTAAGATTGATTTAATTAACATGTTAGTTGAAGAAGTATACTCATTAAATGTATTACAAAACCGCGATAAATTCGTTATAGGTATTTTGAATGCTCTTGATGCTGATACTACAGAAGTTGATTTAAGTGGTGTAGATTGGGATAATGAACTTGACCAATTACAAGTAATTATCAAAGATACATTACAAGTATTATTACAATATGACCTTGTTTCAGTTCAAGCTGTTAAAGATTATATTTTAGATTTAAGAAACTTAAAGACATATAATGCTATCGTAGATGAATTAAAAGCGATTTGGCATAAAGTAGAAATCAGTCTAAGTGTTGATGTTTTAGATGCTTTAGATGCATCTGATGTATTTGATCAAATTTTTAAACCTCTTTACAATAAATATATATTCACTAAATTACCTGCTAATTTAGTTGAACTTGGTGATTTAAGTGAATACACCGTTGCTAATTTAAGCGAAGATATGCATGCTCTTGCAACAAGTGCTCACGCCGTATTAACAATTAGACGTTTACCTGGTGCATTTAAAGATTATGCAGAAACAGATGAATGTGTTATCCCAGCACAAACTATAATTAAATCATTATTCGCATTAAATTATGTACAATTAAAGAAACAAGCAATAGTTAATACAATTAATAATTATCGTCCAAGTCTAAAATTAGGTAGTCTTGATATTACTAATATTGATACTGCTTTAGATGGTGAAATTATTGCTTCAAAGGCAAAAGATATTCTAACAATCTTAGCTCAAACTGATCTTGGCGAAAATAGAAGCATTAGCCAATTAGGTAATACTCATCTTATGACATCTGTTATTGATTTATATAATGGTTTACTTGAAACACAATTATATGAAGAAGTATCAGTATGGGCATTTAGAGCATTTGCTCAACCTGCTATGGAGGGTATTGAATACTTCGATAAACTTGTATTTACTAATGAAAAAATTCATTTAATTGGTATCAAATTAGGTGAAACATTAGATGCTATGCTTGATATGGGCTTCTTCAGTAATGATGGTGTTGATTTCACAAATAAATCTAATACCGATCGTTTATTCGTTCTTGCAACCGATATATTCGAACCTACGGGAAGCTTCCAAAAGATAATAGATAAATTTAAAGCTAATATGGCTGAATTTGGTATTATTCCACTTTCTTATGCTAATATTGAAACAAGACCTGAATTAAGTGCTATTAAGAATGCAGCTTCAACCATCGTATCATTTGCTAAAACTTATGCTAATAAAGTTCAAGCTAATCGTTCAGTTCTTGCTGATAGTACATTCCAAGCTGATTTAACTAATTGCTTTGCTAAATTATTTGAATCTAAACTTGCTGTACAACTTGTAATGCCTATCTTTAGTGGTTCTTTAAGAATCATGACTAAGGATATCGTTGAACTTAACTTATTAGATGAAGTTACTTATGATGAATTCATGAGTCAATTCTTACCAGATGTATATGATTTAATTGCTGCTGTTGATAAATTAGGTCTATTAAATAGTAAGGTTAAACTTAATGATAGTGATGCTATCTTAAAAGTAGCAGATATCTTAATTCATGCTGATTCATTCAAAGATTATACTAGTCAACTTGTTAAATTTGCAATGATTTTTGTAGGCGTTGATGCTAAGAATATTGACTTTGATAAAGTTAACTGGAATAATGAATATGATTACCTTGATGCTACTTTAGCAGTACTTAAGGAACCATTAAAGAAAGTTAACTTCTCTGATCGTAAGACTTACTTAGGTAGTGAATTCTTAAATGCTTTAGCTGATGCTATGCCTGAATTTAAAGATTCTGAACTTATTACTTTAGTAGGTCGTCAATTAGCTGAATTTGTCGCAAATAGAATGGGTGAAGGTCGTTATGACGTATATGTAAATCATCTATTTGACGCAAGTTATACTGATGAAAAATTAAGAGCTGACTATAATGCATTACCTGATATTTTAAGAAAAGTAGCTGAATTAGACTTCTTCAACAATAAAGACATTACAAATGATAAATTTGCAATTGTTGCTGACTTACTTGAAGCAATGCTTACTCTTAACTATTCAAAAGGTATGGAAGTAGAGTTATTAGAAACTTGCTTCAAACATACTGATGTTCTTGATAGTTATGAATTAGACTTCAATGATGTAAAAGATTGGTCTAAAGAAAGCAAAGCTTTCCCTGAAGTATTACGTAAATTAGCCGCATTAGGTACAATCTCTGACTTCGATGTTGAAAAGAAAGATAATCAAATTAAGTTCCTTGATTTAGTTGATGCTATGAGCGAATCAGAAATTGGTCGCATCTTATTCCCTCAAGTTTATAAGAGTGATATAGCTCCTAAACTTGGTGAAGATTATGAAGACTTAATTGATATTGATACTCTTGATCCAACTGAATGGCGTAGTGAATTTGAAAACTTATTCGAAATCTACAACAAAGAAAAAGCTTTCGAAAAGAAATATGGTCCACTTGATGAAGTAGATATGAAGCAACGTGATCCTCAAGTAGACTTTGTAGACTTAGTTAAGACAATGGCTAAATCTAAGACAGGTCAAAAATTATTCAAAGATATATATGCTAAACATATTGAAAAACCACTTTATGATCAAGTTAATGATCAATTAGGTACTGAATATCAAGATAACGATCTAATTGATTTAACTAAAGATCCAAGTGAATGGGCAAATGAATTTAGTACTTTATTTGAAATCTTCAATAGTGCTCAAGAATTAGGTGATTTAACTAACTTAAGCATAAAAGATAAAACTACTCAAGAGAAGTTTATTGACTTAGTTAAGACAATGGCTGGTTCTGATAAAGAAGAAGATAAGAAGAATGGTTCTGAAATGGGTCAAAAGTTATTCAAAGATATATATGCTAAACATATCAAGGAACAACTTGAAACACAAATTGAAGAACAAGTAGGTAAGAAGCATACTGATTTAATTGAATTAGGTGCTGACTCTACTAAGTGGTATACTGAATTCGAAAACTTATTCGATATTTATAATAGTGTAGAAGACTTAGGTGATCTAGCAAATCTTGACATGAAGAATAAAGATATGCAAAACAAATTCGTTGCCTTAGTTGATAAGATGTCAAAAACTAAGCTTGGTCAAACATTATTACCAGATATTTATGAAGAAAAGATCGAAGCAAGATTAGGTGAAGATTACGATGGTATCATTAATTTCGAAGATAAAGCTTTCACACCAGATATGTGGGCTAATGAATTTAAAAAATTATTTGGTATCTATGATGTATTAGTAAAAACTGAGTTTGGTAAAGATACTACTATTACAGAAGCAATTGCTATAATGCAAGGCTTATTCGGTAAGAATAAAGCTGATAAAGCAAATGGTATCTTTGCTATAACCAAGAATGCTACAAGCTATGAAACTTGGGTTAAGAAGATGCTTGGCAATAATATCGTTGCTTTACCTAGTGGATCTGAAATCGATACTGAATCAGAACGCAACTGGGAAGATGAAGCATATGCATTAATGGGTATTCTTGATGCTATGCAAGTATTTGCAACTGATGGCGGCTTTGATTATTCAAAAGCTTACGAAACAACTGATAAAGATGCATTCAAGAATGTATTGATGAACATTAATAGTTGTGTTGCAACACGCGCAAGTATGACAGAATTTATCTATAATACTATTCATTTAGAAGGAAATGAAACATTAAAGACTTCTTTAGATACTGCTAGTGAAACAAAAGATTTAATGACAACCTTCTATAGTGATTACGAAAAGTATGAAACAGATAAGACTTATTATAATGCTTCATTCTGGACTGAAGATAATATTGATGCTTTAGCTACTGTTATTACAGGGTATAATTTATCAAAAGCATCTCCAAGACCATAAGGCTTAACAATTTAGGATAAGAGAAATTCTCTTATCCTTTTTGTATTGTTAATGGTTTGACTTTTTATAAATAATTTGTTATAATATATTAGGTTAACTTACTATGATTTAATTGTAACCAAATCATGGCGGAAGGAGAGCTTAAATATGCGTGAAGGAATACATCCAAAATATCAAAAAGTAACAGTAACTTGTGTATCATGTGGTAATACTTTTGAAACAGGTTCTACAAAAGCAGAAATTCGTGTTGATACTTGTTCAAAATGTCATCCTTTTTATACAGGTGAACAAAAATTTGTTCAAGCAGCTGGTAGAATTGATAAATTCAATAAGCGTGCAAGTCTTGCTCAAAATAAACAAAAGTAAGAGTATATATGATAATTCATATATACTTTTTTCTTATTTTGCAATATCTATTCTTTTTAGTTACAATTATGATATAATAAATAAAAAAGGTGATTATGATGCTTGTAACCCTTAACAATGTTGATGTTAGATATCTTGATAAAAATATTTTTTCTAATGCTTCATTTACTATTAATGAAAAAGATAAAATTGGTATAGTTGGCCCTAATGGTATTGGTAAAACAACTTTATTAAAATTAATAGTTGGTATAATTGATCCTTATAAGGGAGAAATCTTTAGAAAAAAAGATTTGAAAATAGCCTATTTATCGCAAGATATTAATTTAGATGAAAATAAAACCATTTGGGAGGAAATTCTTAGTAAAACCAAAGCAGAAAATACTTTTTCAGTAAAAAGCATTCTTTCAAAACTTGGTTTAAATGATTATGATGAAAAAATACAAACCTTATCAGGAGGGAAGAAAAGAAGATTAGCCTTAGCTACTACGCTTCTTAACCAAAGTGATTTGTTAATTTTAGATGAACCAACCAATCATTTAGATATTTGGATGATTAACTGGTTAGAACAATTTTTAATTAAATGGCATAAGGCTTTACTACTTGTTACCCATGATCGATATTTTTTAGAACGAATTACTAATAAAACTCTTGATATTGAAAATGGTAACCTTTATTTATATAATGTAAATTATACCTCTTACTTACCCCTTAAAGAAGAACGTTTTGATGCTATGCTTGCTAGTAGTAGAAAACTGAAGGCGCTTTTTAAGAAAGAAGCTGTTTGGGCTAAGTTAAACCCTCAGGCTCGTTCTACTAAATCAAAAGAACGTCTAATGCGTTTTAAAACTTTAGAAATAGAGTTATCTAGATTAGATACATCTATTAGCCAAATAAGCCACGAAATGGCCTTTTCTTCGCATTTTTCTAGACTTGGTGGGAAAACTATCATCATTGATAAGATATCTTTGGGCTTTGATGATAAAATTTTGTTTAAAGACTTTTCCTATATAATTACAAAGTATGATCGTTTAGGAATAGTAGGCGAAAATGGCAGTGGTAAAACCAGCCTTTTTAAGACTATTTTAGGACAAATTTTACCAAATAGTGGTAGTATTACTATAGGTGATACCGTTAAAATAGGTTACTTAAAACAAGAAGATAAATTGCTAAATACGAATAAAACCGTCATAAATTATTTAAAAGAATTTGGCGGTCATCTTGATACTATGAATGGCACGATAGATATAAATAATCTTTTAGAAGATTTTTTCTTTGATAAAACTAAAAAATACATGCCTATATCAACTCTTTCTGGTGGAGAAAAAAGAAGATTACAACTATTAAGTATTCTAATTGGTAATCCTAATATTTTGTTTTTAGATGAACCTACCAATGATTTAGATATATATACTATTGAACAATTAGAAAACTATTTAGAAAACTTTAAAGGTGCTGTAGTAGTTATTTCCCATGATCGATATTTTTTAGATAAAGTCATTAATCATGCTTTTATTTTAGAAGATAAACACTTCATTGAATATACGGGACTTATTAGTGAATATGTAAAAAATAAAGAGCTTCCTAAAAACAAAGAAGCATCAAAAATAAAAAAGGAAAGCCCTAGTATTCCTTTCTTTACTTCAAAAGAGAAAAAAGAATTTAATGAACTTGAAACAAACATCATGGCTATGGAAGCAAAGCTTAAAAAACTAAAAGATGATACATATCTATGTGGAACTGATTACCAAAAATTAATGGCTTTAGATAAAGAAATCAAAGAGTTTCAAGAATCAATTGATAAGATGTATGAAAGATATGAATATTTAAATAATATAAACGATGAAATACAAAAGTATAAAAAATATTAAGGAGACATGTTATGGATAATAAAGAAATTATGTTAGAAAAACTAGCTGAAGTAGCCGTTAGAGTAGGTGCTAATGTTCAAAAGGATCAAATAGTTTTAATTAGCTCACCACTTCATGCTTATCCTTTAGTTAAGTTAATTCAAAAAAAGGCATATAGTATAGGTGCTAAAAAAGTCTATGTTGATTGGTATGATGATGAACTAGATAGAAATTATTATACTTTCGCTAAAGAAAAAACTTTAGAAGAGGTTCCTGATTGGCAAATTGCTAAAAGAAAATATTTTGTTGATAATAATACATGTAGAATATCGATAGATTCTACTAATCCAAACGCAATGCAAGGTATTGATTTGCGAAAAGTAATGTGTGCAAATAAAGCCATTGGTAAAAAAATGAAATTTTGGCGTGATCATTATAGTGCTAGTAAATCGCAATGGACCATTATTGCCTATCCAAGTGATGAATGGAGCCAAAGTGTTTTTAAAGATTTGCAAGCTAGTGATGCATGGGATAAACTTTTTGATGCTATCATGTATACATCAAGAATAACCCCTGATAACAACCCAATAGAAGATTGGTACAAACACACGAAAAGCCTTGAAAAACGTAGTAAAATAATGAATGAATATCACTTTAAGAGTCTACATTTTCAAAATAGTTTAGGTACTAATTTAGATATAGAATTAGTAAATAATCATATTTGGGCAGGTGGTGGTGAAATGAGCGCAAACGGAGTGTATTTTGTTCCTAATATACCTACGGAAGAAATATTTACAATGCCTCATAAGGATAAAGTAAATGGTAAAGTAGTAAGCACCAAACCACTTAACTATCAAGGCAGTTTAATTAAAGATTTTTATTTAGTATTTAAAGATGGTAAAGTAGTAGATTATAATGCCAAAGAAGGGTTTGATGCCTTAAAAAGTTTAATTGAACTAGATGAGGGCTCTTCTAGACTTGGTGAAGTTGCATTAATTTCTTATGATTCACCTATTTCTAATTTAAACATTTTATTTAATGATACCTTGTTTGATGAAAATGCCTCTTGCCACTTAGCTTTAGGTGATGCCTATCCAATGAATGTATTAAATGGTACTACGATGAAGAAAAAAGAATTATCATCACTTGGTGCTAATAGTTCTATTACACATGTCGATTTTATGTTTGGTAGTAGTGATATGGAAATTACCGGTACTACTTTAGATAATCAAAAAGTAACAATTTTTAAGAAAGGAAATTTTGTTTTTTAAAATGCAAGAATTAATGGAATTTTTAAATAACTCATATACATGTTTTCATGCCATTAAAAATGTTGAAAATATGTTAGAAGAAGCAGGCTTTATAAAATTAAATGAAGATGAAAAATGGCAAATTGAAGAAGGTAAAAATTACTACACCATAAGAAATTCATCAAGCCTTATTGCTTTTAAAATACCTTTTAAACAAAATATAAAAGGTTTTAACGTGGTTGCCACCCATAGTGATAGTCCTTGTTTTAAAATTAAACCTAACGCCAGTATGATTGATACTAAAAATGATTTTACCACTTTAAATGTTGAAGGTTATGGGGGAATGATTAATTATACATGGTTTGATCGGCCTTTAGGTGTTGCGGGGAGAATATTTGTTGAAGATGATCATAAAATAAAAGAAGTACTTATTGATACAAACGAAACCCTAGTCATACCAAGTCTTGCCATTCATCTTACAAGAGGTGATGATATTAGTTTTAATCATCAAGTTGATTTACAGCCTTTATTAGGTTCAAGTAATGCATCTTTTGATAGGCTACTTAGTCAATATGTAAATTGTAAAAAAGTTTTAGCAACTGATCTTTTCTTATATAATAAGGAAAAGGCCACATTAATTGGCGCAAGCAATGAATACTTACTTGCACCAAGACTTGATGATTTAGAATGCGTTTATACATCAATTAAAAGTTTGCTTGAAGCAAGCCCTAAAAATATTGCGATTGCTAGTATTTTTAATAATGAAGAAGTAGGAAGTACATCAGAAAACGGTGCTAATTCCACTTTCTTAACCGATGTATTATGCCGCATTTGTAATGCTTTAGGCCTAGATTATCAGTTAATACAATCATCTTCATTTATTGTATCAGCTGATAATGCTCATGCTACCCATCCTAATCATAGTGAAAAAAGTGATCCTACTAATCGTGTATATATGAATCAAGGAATTGTTATAAAACATCAAGCCTCATTAAGATATACCACGGATGGTTTAAGTGAAGCTATTTTCAAACAAATTTGCAAGAAGAATAATGTATTATATCAAGACTATACTAATCGTAGTGATCAAAGAGGTGGTAGTACTTTAGGGGCTATTTCACAATCTCATCTAAGCATCCCTTCTATTGATATTGGCTTTCCTCAACTTGCAATGCACTCCGTTTTAGAGGTGGCAGGAACCTATGATATTGATGAAATGAAAAAAGCCTTAAAGGCATTTTTGCAAATGCAATATACCTATAAAAATCAAAATGTTGTTATAGAATAATTTCCTATTGAATACAAAAAAGGACCCCTTATTTTAGGTCCTTTTTTAATTATTAAGATATAACAATATGGCAAATACACATGCTACAATACTCCATAAAACATAAGGTAACAAAAGTAGTGCATGCTTTTTCGAAAGAAGAAGCGATTCAATTATTGTTAAAGTAATACTAAGAAAACTTAGTAAAGTTACGATATAGCCAAGAAATAGACTTTGTTTTACAAAAAAGAAATAAGGAAAAGTAAAACTAATAACATAATTAATTGCTAAAAAAATAAGCACTCTAGTAAAATCTTTTTTATTAAAACTTTTTTTATTTTCCATTATATATAAGATGAATATTCCCATCAAGATATATATAATACTCCAAACAATTGGGAAAACTTGACTTGGAAGTTTAGGTCCATTAAGCCTATTATAAAAGTCAAGATCACTTTTAAATAAAAAAGCGGGCAAAAAGTATAAAAACACCACAAATACAAACAATAAAATTCTTTTAATCCATTTCATAAAATATATACCTCTTAGTATGATTATATGTAAAAAGCTTAAAATTATGATTATAATTTTTAAGAATAAATAAAAAATTAACTAAAACTATTTAAAAAATAAAGAATCTATGATATAATATAACAAAAAAAATGTGAAAGGAGCATATAATGAAAAAATTAAAAGGGTTAGTTATTATAACAATTTTATTAAGTTTTATCATGCTAGGTTTTACATCTACTATTAAAGATGTAAAAGCTGAAGAATCTAATCTAGTTGCTATGAAAAAACATAATGGTCAAGATTTTACTTATCGTGGCTCAGATGAAAAAGTATATAGATTAGCAGAATATAATTATCCTACAAGTCAGTTTAGAGCCGTATGGGTTAGTGCTTTTGTAGGTGATATTAGTTCATACAAAAATGAACAAGCTTTTAAGCAAGAATTAAATGGTTTACTTGATAATATGGAAAGCTGGGGAATGAATGCTCTTGTTTTCCATGTAAGGACACACAATAATGCCCTTTATAAATCTGAATTAAACCCACTTGCTTCGTGGTTTAGTAATGTTGATTTCGATACTTTTGATCCTGTTGCTTGGTTAATAGATGAATGTCATGCTCGTGGCATTGAATTTCATGCATGGCTTAATCCTTACCGAGTGCCTACACCGTCTTCTGGAATTCCATCATACGCGGCAGAACCATTACCAAAAGATAATATTGCGAATAATACTGAATATATTTTAACAGGAAATAGCAGTATTTTAAATCCTGGTGAACCGGCTGTACGTAATTTTTTAGTTGATACTTGTATGGAACTAATTGAAAATTATGATGTTGATGCCATTAACTTTGATGATTATTTCTATGTAAATGGTTTAACAGATAAATCCGATGAAGTAACTAGAAGAAAATACAACTTAAAAAATTTATCAGTAGCTGATTTTAGAAGAGAAGCAATTGATTTATTTATTGAAGACTTATCTAAACATATTAGAGAATATAATCAGTTAAATAATAAAGCCGTACAACTTGGTATTGCGCCATCAGGCATATATCGTAATGGTGGTTATGTAAAAGAACCTACATATGATAATAATGGTAATTTAACTAATCCTATTGCTTCAAACACAGCGGGTATGGAACATTATGGTGGTTATTTATATGCGGACACATTAAACTGGATTAATCACGAATGGATAGACTATATTATGCCTCAACTTTACTGGGCAACCGAACATGATGTGGCAAGTTTTGTTGAACTTACCAAATGGTGGAGTTGGGCTGTTAAAAATAAAAAAGTTAATTTCTATGCAGGACTTGGTATATATATGGCTCTATCTACAACAGGTAGTGGTCAGTACTGGCAATATAATGACGATGAAATCCAAAGGCAATTATTAAATGCCGGTCAATATAAAGAATTTGGTGGTGCTTGTTTTTATAAATATGCATCATTACTTAATACAAGTAATAAAGTTATTAAAAATGCCATTGATTTGATTTCTAATGATTACTGGTCTAAAAGAGTTCCCGCAGCCGTAAGTAAATATTATGCACCATTAATTGAAGAAGTTGCACCAACAAATGTAATATATGATAGCACAACTAGTAGTATTAAATTTGATGTAGTTGATAATGCAAGAGGTTATATGATTTATCAAGTGCCAAAAGGTGAGGCTCTTGATAAAAATAATATTAATCATGTATATGAATACACTACTAAAAATAGTATTAGTATCACTAATATTGATGATTATAATTATTATGTCGCATCCGTTAATAAAGCCAATGAAACAAGCGAAGTAGTCTTAGTTAATACAAGTCAAAGTTATCAAGAGGCTTGTCAAGAAATTGATGATTATGTAGCATCCCTAGATTTTAACACCAAAGAAATGACAAAAATTAAAGCGATGGCTGAAGATGCGAAAGGTTCAATTAGCGCCATGACAAGCCAAGATGCAATTAATAGTGCTATTAATGATTTTATCAGTGAAGTAGTTAATTATCATGAAGGCTTAGAAAGCGCAAGAAGAGGTGCACAAACAGCCTTAGAAAATTTAGTTTTAACTAGTTATTCTGATGCTCAAAAAGAAGTTATTGAAGATATTATTTCAGATACTATGAATCAAATAAAAGCAAGTGCTGATGAAGATGAAATTAATACTTTAAAAAATACTGGTATAGATAGCATTAATGAATATATTACATCTTTAAATGCTTATATTTTGGATGCTAAAACTACTTTAAGTAAAAAAGATGCCTCTACCAAAGAAGCTAAAGATTATCTTGATGAAATTACTAAAAAAATAGAGGCTGCCTCATCTAAAGAAGAAATTGATGAACTTCTTAGTAGTGTAGATAGTAAACTAGCCGAATTTAGTGATAAAAATACTTGCGCAAGTTGTAACAAGCAGACAATTATATATATGTTTTTACTTACCGTTTTTACCCCACTAGTTATCTATTTAATTAGAAAGCATTAAAAAAATACTGCACACATAAATGTGCAGTATTTTCACACTTATTTTGTGCAGCCTTTGCACATTTATTTTGAGCAGTCTTTTTTAAGTATTTTTAACTACATAATGTTATAATAAAATAAGAGGGTATATATATGCGATTAGATAAATTTTTAACATCTTGTTATCTTGGAACACGTAAAGAAGTAAAACAAATACTAAAACAAAAAAGAATAAAGGTAAATGATATAATTGTTACAAGTGAAGATGCTAATATAGTAACTAAAAAAGATGTCATAAAACTAGATGATAAAATCTTAAATTACCGAGAAAACTATTATTTTCTTCTAAACAAACCCCAAGGTTATGTAACATCAACCGTAGATGAGGCATCACCGTCGGTAATGCAACTTTTTAATGATTTAAATCCCCTCTTAAAGAAAGACCTTTTTCCAGTAGGCAGGCTTGATAAGGATACTGAGGGTATGTTAATCATTACAACAGATGGCAACCTAGCCCATCAACTAACATCTCCTAAAAAGCATGTTAAAAAAGTTTATTATGTGGAATATGAAGGTAATCTTTCACCTAGTAAATTAGCAAAGTTAAAAACTGGATTAGTAGATGAAAAAGGAGAACCCTTTTTGCCCGCCTCATTAAAACAAATAGATAGTAATAGTTGTTATTTAACTATTAGTGAAGGTAAGTACCACCAAGTAAAAAGAATGATTCATCTTTTAGGAGGATGCCTTACCTATTTAAAAAGAGTCCAAATTGGTTCTTTGATGCTACCTACTAGTTTAGAAAAAGGAAAATATATCGTTTTAACAAACAAAGACATTAATAAAATTTTAGATAATGAGGACCTTTATTTATGAAAACTATTTTATTCGATCTTGATGGTACTTTATTACCAATGGATCAAGAAATTTTTACTAATACTTATTTTAAACTGCTTAGTGCCAAAATGCAAAATTATGGCTACGAACCAAGTCAGTTAATTAAAGCTGTTTGGCAGGGGACTTTTGCAATGGTTACTAATGATGGTAAAAAAACTAATGAAGAAGTTTTTTGGGATGTTTTTTCTAGCATCTTTGGTAATAAAGTTTACCGTGATAAAGAACTTATTGATAGTTTTTATAGCCAAGAATTTAATCAAATCCAAAAAGTATGTGGTTATAGTGAAAAAACAAGATGGCTTATTGATGAGATTAAAAAATTAAATGCCCCTATTGTCCTTGCTACAAATCCTATTTTTCCACGTCTTGCGCAAGAAAATAGAATCAAATGGGCAGGTCTTGACCCTTGTGACTTTATTTATTATACATCTTATGAAAATATGCATTACTCTAAACCTAATTTAAAATATTATCAAGAAATCTTAACAAAGTTATCACTAAATGCAAGTGATGTTATTATGGTTGGTAACGATGTAGATGAAGATATGGTCGCAAAAGAACTCGGCATTGAGGTTTTTTTACTAACTCCTTGTTTAATTAATAAAAGCCACCAAGATATAAATAATTATCCACATGGTGACTTTGATGATTTATTTTTATTTATTAAGGGGAAACTCCTTGATAAAAATTGATGGATGAAGATGTAAATTGGAAAAAATATACATCAGTAAATATTTTTTAAAAGGTTTGTAGAGAACTTTAATTTTATGCTTTTTACTCAAAAATAAAGCTCTTTCTAACATATTAAAAAATAGTTCATCATTTTCTTTTGAAAAGTTATTATCCTTAAAAGCTTTTTCCCATATATATATTAAAAGCTCATCAATATCAAGATTTACTACATCAGCATCAATTGTTTTGGCTTGTTCTTGATAAGGTTTTTTGAGCTTTTTTTCTTTTTTAGAAAGGGGTACAGGATCATATATTTTATGACTTAAGGGGTTGCATCTTAAAATACGATAGCCGGTTAAAAAAGAGGCCTTAATAAAATTAAATTTTTGATAACATTCAAGCCCATAATTAGAACAACTAGGAATATGTCTACAGCGGTGCGGACGATCCTCTTTTTGATAGGCTTTGATTAATTTGATAGCAAGTTTATTTATGAAAAACATTTTATCACCTAAAATAATTATAACAAATTTTTTAATCTTTTTTTAAAACATTGCGTATAAACTTATAAAAAATAAAAAAAATAATAATATGTTAAAATACTTTATTATTTTTCTAACTATTCTTCTTATCATAAATTTAATTTTATTTATTAATATTGAGGCAAGAATTATCAAAAAAAATAATGAACCCTTACTATTAATAATAAGAGTCTTTAATAAAACTATTTATAAAATGCATCTTGTTAAAAAACAACACTCCTCTACCTTCAAATTTAAACTATCATATTTATTTGAAAGTGATTTGAATATCGTTTTAAAAGATTTAAAAGAAGAAAATTTTTTGGTATATTTAATTTTAGAATATGGTAATATTAAAAAAGTAACCCTTATTCCTACTTTTAATAGTTCTAACCCTTTAATAATGCCACATCTTGCTTTTTTAGACTGGATGATTGTATCGGTTGTCAAAAAGTATCTTGACGCAAGTTTTAAGTATGTAAATGATGATTATTATCAAATAATGTTACTAAAAGATGATAAGCAAGAAATTAATTTGGAAATATATATAACAGTTAGTCTATTTTGGTTAGTTGTTGCCATAGTTAAAAAATTTAAAGTATTTTTAAAATTATTCAAAAAACAAGGAGAAACAAATGAATAATATAATTGATTTATTAGATAGTTCCGTTAATAAAATTAAGTCAATGGTTGATGTTAATGTTGTAATGGGTAAAATGGTAACTTTCAATAATGTTTCGGTAATTCCCATATCAAAAGTTAAATGTGGTTTTGTTAGTGGGGGAATTGACCAAAAAGAAACCTTAGATACTAAGAAAAATCCTTTTGGTGGCGCAAGCGGTGGTACAATGAGTCTTAGTCCTATTGCCTTTTTGGTTATTTTAGAAAATGATGCGAAAATACTCCATTTAGATGAAAGCTCACATATTTTAGAAAATTTAATTGATTTAATTCCTGATACCATTAATAAATTAACATCTTTAATTAAGAAAAATTAATAAAAAGTAAAAATAAAAAGAAACAAGATAAATTCTTTTTATTTTCTTTTTTTATATGGTATAATATCTAAAAAGCATAAGAGGTGTTTATGAAAAAAGTAGCAATTATTGGTGCAGGACCAGCCGGTATTATGGCTTCTATTAAACTTAAAGAACTTACCAAAGGAAAACTAGAGGTAATACTAATTGAAAAAACAAGTCGGATTGGTAAAAAATTTTAATAAGTGGTAATGGCAAATGCAATTTAAGCAATTTAGATATGACTAATAATATTTTTTATAATAATAACTTTGCGAAAAACATTTTTAATAATTATGGGCCTCAAGATTTACAAAATGATCTTTTAAAAATGGGCATCTTTACACAAGCAGATAGTGCAGGTCGCATTTATCCTTTGACTTTTACTGCGACAACAATTTTAGACATGTTACTTATGCAACTTCAAAAAAACAATGTCAAAATTTATGTAGATACCAAAGTCGAAGATGTAAAGGTTATAAATGAGCAAATTTATATATATACCAATAAAGAATCATTTATCGTAAGTGATGTAATTTTTGCGACCGGTGGGCTTGCATATTCTATGCTAGGATCAAATACTGATGGATATAGCCTTTTATCTAATTTAGGTGTTAAAATAACTAAATTAAAACCAGGACTAGTTGGTCTAAAAACTAGTATTGATGATGTTAAGGGTTTAGAAGGAATTAGACAAAAAGCAAATGTTTCTTTACTTAAAAAGGGCAAGGTTGTTTTTTCAGAAGTTGGTGAAATACAATTTAAAAAAGATGGTATTAGTGGTATCGTAGTTATGAATGCTTCTAGTATTATGGCAAGGCAAAATGATGATTTGCAATTAAGGGTTGATTTTTTATCCTCTTTTAAGAGTGATGAGATAATAGAAAAATTAACATATATCAAAAAACTAAATCCAAGTATATCTTTTGAGGACCTTTCACATGGCATATTGCCAAAAGCCTTAGCTACTAAACTTTGTCATAAACTTAAAGATAATTTGACAATTGCATCTTTTGTGCGCCTTGCGAAAAACTATGAAATAAAAGTTATATCAGATTATGGTTTTGCAAACGCCCAAGTTACCGTAGGAGGCGTTATGATTGATGAAGTAGATGAACATTTTGCTTTAAAAAAGAACAATCATATATATGTAATAGGTGAACTACTTGATGTTGATGGCCTTTGTGGTGGATACAATATGCACTTTGCCATGGCATCAGGGGTAAATGTTGCTATGTTTTTAGCACGAAAGTTAGGTGAAGAAAGTTATGAGTAAAAAAAAGCCTTTAATTAGTAAAGACCTAAATACCAAAAATGATATGATTAATAGAATGGTTGATTTATTTGATGAGGCTATTATGAGTTGTTATTATGGTATGATTGATGAAAACAAAGAAAATACCGACGTTACAAACTATGATAAAGAAAAAGGCAGACTCAATTATTATGAGTGTTATATATATATCATAAAATATTTTTTAGAAAAAGAGCCTTTAAAAGTAGATGATGCTACTAAACAAAAAATTGATGATTGTTTAGATGCCTTTTTAATTGATGTTGAAGAAAATGGTATTAATACCGAAGAAATCAGAAGAGCTTTATTACTTTTAGATATTAAGGCTTTTAAAAGTATGAACTTTGCTTTAGATATGATTACACCTGATGCGACTAGTATTATCATGGCAAGTTTAGTTGATAGCCTTACACCTAATAAAAAAATAATTGAAATGATGGACTTTAATATTGGAGTTGGTAACTTAGTTTATACTATTATTAATCATAGTCAAAAAGACTTTAAGTTAATAGGTATTGATAATCATATGCTTTTAGCATCAGTTGCTACTTGTAAAGCCAATATGTTAATGCAAGATGCTAATATTTATTATGAAGATGCTTTAGCGTATTTACCAAGTAATCTTGATATTATTGTAAGTGACCTTGCTAGTTATGATTATGAAAACGAATATTACCATTCTTTTTTATATGATAAAGGTATAAAATATTTTCCCTATCTTGCAATCGAACATTATTTAAAAATACCTAAAAAACTATATGCCATATATTTAATTGAAAATACTTTTTTTAGTCAAAAAGGCAGTCAAACATTTTATGAAATGTTAAAAAAAGCAGGTCATATCAAAGCTCTTATAAGCTTACCTGTTAGCTTTTTCCAAAGTGAAAAAGATGCTAAATCGCTAGTTATTATATCTAACCAGCCTAAAGTAAACGTATCAACCAATATTTTTGTTTTACCACCTCTTGCAAGACAAGAAGAATTCTTAAAAAAATTAGAAGAAATTACTAACTTTTTAAAAGCGTAAAGGTTTATTATGGAAACACAAAAAATAATTCTTAAAAAAGATGAAGAAAAAAGAATCATCGAAGGTCATCCTTGGATTTTTTCTAATGAAATTTTAAAATTTGAAGGTAAAATTACTTCTGGTGATCTTTGTTTGGTATATAGTTATGATAATAAATTTATTGGTTGTGGCTTTCTTAATACCGCAAGTAAAATTATGGTACGAATGCTTAGTCAAGGCTTAATTAATATCGATGAAGATTTTTTCTATAATCGCATCAAAAAAGCTAATGATTTTAGATTGCTTGCAGGATTTAACGATAATTATCGAGTGGTCTTTTCGGAAGCCGATTTATTGCCAGGTTTAATTGTTGATAAATATGGTAAGTATTTATCAATTCAAATTTTATCGCTTGGAATGGATAAAAACAAAGATCTCATCGTTAAGGCATTAGTTAAACTATTTAATCCTCAAGGTATCATGGAACGAAGTGATAGTGATATACGCTTAAAAGAAGGCTTGCTACCTTTTAAAGGCATGATTTATAAACATTTTGATCCCATTGTTACGATTAAAGAAAACGATATTTTATTAAAAGTTGATTTGGAAAATGGTCAAAAAACGGGTTATTTTTTAGATCAAAAATATAATAGAGCCAATCTAAAAAATTACGTTAAAGATAAAGTTGTTTTAGACTGCTTTTCCCATACCGGTGGTTTTGCAATGCATGCTTTAAAATATCATGCTAAAAAAGTGGTTGCAATCGACATTAGCAAAAAAGCATGCAATGATATTTTAGAAAATGCTAAACTTAATAATTTTGATAATATTGAAGTAGTTTGTGATGATGTTTTTAATTACTTAAGAGAAAATCAAGATAAACATTTTGATGTCATCATTTTAGATCCGCCAGCTTTTACTAAAAATACTAAGACCATAAAGAAGGCATATAAAGGTTATAAAGAAATTAATTTAAGTGCTCTTAAAATGTTAAATAGTGGAGGAATTTTATTTACCTTTTCTTGTTCAATGCATATGAAGCCTCTTTTATTTTTAGATATGTTAAAAGAAGCAAGTATCGATGCTAAAAAAAGCGTACAGTTAATTGACTTTAGAATTCAATCACCAGATCACCCTACTATGATTACGGATGAAGAATCGCTTTATTTAAAATGTGCCGTCTTAAGAGTTTTATAAAGTAATAAATTATCATTTATAACATATATTACTACTAGATATACCTTTCTTGGTTAAATCAATATCTTTAGGAGCATAAAAAGATGAAAATCTTACCAAAAATACATGATTTTCTTTGGGGCGCACCATTAATTGTTTTTATATTGTTTGTAGGAATAGTTCTTAGTATCAAATTAAAAGGCCTTCAGATAAGAAAATTACCTAAGGCCTTTTCTTTTATGTTACAAAAAGAAACACCCGATGCTAAAAGAGTTAGTAGTTTTGAGGCTTTATGTATATCACTTTCAGCCACCCTTGGTACTGGTAATATAACTGGGGTTGCAACGGCCATTACCCTTGGTGGGGTAGGAGCTCTTTTGTGGATGGAAATAGGGGCTATTTTAGGTATGGTAGTAAAATACGCTGAAAGTTTTTTAGCAATAAAATACCGTTATATTAAAGATGATCTAATCATTGGTGGCCCTTTTATTTATATTGAAAAAGGGCTTAAGAGAAATGGAAAAAAGTTAGCTATTTCATTTGCTACATTCGGAATGCTTGCTTCCATTCTTGGTATGGGAACTTTCATCCAAATAAATGGTATAAGTGATGCCTTTAGAAATATCTTTACGATAGACTTTACGATTAATCTACCATATTTAAATCTTGAAATATCCATATTTCAGTTAATAATAGGAGCTGTTTTTGCTACGTTATGTGGCTTTGTTTTAATTGGTGGTATTAAAAAAATAAGTAAATTATGTGAGATTCTAGTTCCTTTTATGGCTTTTTTATATATAACTCTTTGTTTAATTATAATAGTATGTAAACTAAATAAAATACCTTATTTTTTGAATGTTTTGATAAGCATGGCTAAAAGTAAAAAGGCCATGATTGGTGGTATTATAGCATCCTTTAACACTCTTGCAATTAAACAAGGCATAAGTAAGGGTTTATTTTCCAATGAAGCTGGCATGGGAAGTAGTCCTATCGCCGTAGCAAATGTTAAAGGCCATGATCCCATAAAAGAAGGACTCCTTGGCATGATGTCAACTTTTTTGGGGACAATCGTCATTTGTACTTTAACAGGCCTTGTTATTATTTTAACATCTGCTTATCAACAAAAGTTAGAGGGGATATATATTACAGAATACGCTTTTACAAAAGGACTTCCCTTTCCTAGCATTATAACCATGTTACTTCTTTTGGTTTGTATTACTTGTTTTGCTTTTACAACCATGATAGGATGGCATTTATATGGCATTAAATGTTTAAATTATTTAACTAATAATAACCAAAGAGTGGCTAAAATATATAATGTTATATATATCATAATGATTTTTATAGGTGCTTTTTTAAAAATTACTTTTATTTGGGACCTAACTGAAATCTTATGTGCTCTAATGAGTATACCTAATCTTATTGCTATATTATCACTAAGTGATGTTATTAAAGAAGAAACTAATCAATATTTTTTAAAACAAAAAGACTAACCTATCTTTTGATAGATTAGTCTTTTTCATTTTTACTTTTACTAAGTGATTTATCAAATAAGAAATAAATCAATCTAATGCTCATAATACTAATACTTATCCCAAAACAACTACCGGTAATGATTCTTCTTATATTAGTACTTTCAATATTAAACAAATACTCAAGTCCACCATCTAATATCATCGGTAAACTTAACAATAAAATAACGATGATTAAATAGATAATTTTGTTTTTGTTTATAAAAGCTTTAATTTTTTTAATATTAAAAATAAGAAAACTTAATGAATAAGAAATTAAAATACTAAAGCAACGCCAACAAAGGGGGAAAACAAAATTACCAATTATAGGGGCACGATCTTTTTGCCTATTACAAAGGGGCACTTTGCCAATTAGGGAAAAAGAAAATTTTAAATCATTAGGTAAAGTTATTTGTAAAACGATTAAACTAATAATAAAAAGGATATAAAGTATAAATGAACATATAAAAAAGTATTTAGTAAATTTGTTCAATTCTTATTACCTACTATTGCATTTGACCTACTAATAAAGAATAATAGAATACCATGCAAATAACAGAACTTACAATGTTAATAAGGAATGATACAAGAGCAGGTATACCACAAGATTTAGCTTTCTTAGGGAATTCTTTTCGCCATACAAAGAAAAGAATAAAACCTACGATAGGGAATAAGAATGATAATATACCAAAACCCCAACTTCCAGCGTCTTCTTTTTTTGCTTCAGCGTTAGCATTCATGTTTTGTTGCATAGCTGATTGATCATAGTAAGCATAAGAATCATTAGTTTGAGTATTGCTAGTAAATTGAACATCGTCTTCTAATTTACTACCACATTCAGGACAATAAGTAACACTATCGTCAAATGTTTTGTTGCAATAAGTACATTTTTTCATAAAAAATCACCTCACAATTCATATTATAGCACATAAATTTCCAAAAAGCAATAAAAAAATAAAAAGCTATTAAAACAAGTTTGTTTTAATAGCCAATAATTATTTTAAACCTGGTTTAAGAACTAAGATGAGAATAAATGCTAAAACGATATAAAATAAACAACTAGCAAGTGCACACCATCCACATACTTTAGATGCTTTAGGTTTTTTAACTTTCCATACTAGATATAGTACATAACCTAGTGGTGGTAAAATAAAACTTAAAATACCAAAAATAATATCAAAAGCCGTATTGTTAGTAGTTTTAGTATTATCTAAATTATTATTATTTTCCTCTCTTACTATTTCTTTATTTTCTTCCATAATGAACACCTCAATTAAATTATATCATATTTTTTAAAAAATGCAAACTATATGAAAAAAGGAATTATAAAATATAAAACATTTGCGCTTTTAAACATTCTAAGGTATAATAGAAATATCTTTAATAAAGGAATAAAAAATATGATAAATTTACAAAACGATTATTGTGGCATTGCTCATCCTAAAGTATTAGAAAAACTATTAGCTAATCAAAATGAAACCTATATAGGTTATGGGAAAGATGAAAAAACAGCCGAGGCTATTAAACTAATTAAAAATAAATTTAATGCTAAGTCATCTTATATTACTTTTTTGGCGGGTGGTACTATTACTAATAAAATAGCTATAGCCCATTTTTTAAAGCCATATGAAGCAGTTATTTGCGCAACAACAGGCCATATAAATGTTCATGAAACAGGAGCCATCGAAGAGACTGGTCATAAAATTTTAACTATTAATAGTTATGATGGTAAGATTAAAAAAGATGAGATAGTTAAAATATATAATATGCATACCGATGAACACATGGTAAAACCTAAGATGGTATATATATCTAATCCTACTGAATATGGGACACTTTATACGCTTTTAGAATTAAAAGGTATATATGAAGTTTGTCAAAAATTAGGCCTATATTTGTACCTTGATGGTGCAAGGCTTGGCGTTAGTCTAACAGCAGATACTAACGATATATCACCAAGTGATTATGTTTTGTATACGGATGCTTTTTATATTGGTGGTGTTAAAAACGGTTTGTTAATGGGTGAGGCCCTTGTTATAAATAATAAGGCTTTACAAAAAGATATTCGTTATGCTATTAAACAAAATGGGGCTCTTAGTGCGAAAGGTTTTGTTAATGGCCTTCAATTTTGTGCCCTTTTTGAAGATGATTTATTTTTTGAAATTGCAAGGTATATAAATGTGATGGCATCTTTATTAGTTGAAGGATTAAAAAAATTAAAAGTGTCTTTTTTCATACCTCCACAAACTAATCAAATCTTTATTAATTTGCCCCATAATGTAGTAGAAAGCCTAAAGACTAAAATCAAGTTTACTATTTGGGAAGAAAACCCTACTTTTTCTATTGTAAGACTAGTTACCCACTATTTACTAAATGAAGATCTTATTAATGAGGCATTATTAATGATTGAAGAGGCATTAAAAAATAATGAAAATAGGTAATGTAGAGTTAAAAAATAATATTATTTTAGCTCCTATGGCAGGTGTTTCAACTTCGGCATTTCGCAGTATTTGCTTAGAGTATGGGGCAGGACTTGTCTATAGTGAAATGATTAGTGATAAGGGTTTAGGCTATGACAATCAAAAGACTTTAAAAATGATTGAAATAAAAGAAGATGAACATCCCATCGCCATGCAACTTTTTGGCAGTGATTATAAATCAATTACTGAGGCAGCTAAAAAACTTATATCATTTAGTAAGATTGATATACTCGATGTTAATATGGGTTGCCCCGTAAATAAAGTAGTTAAAAGTGGGGCTGGTGCAGCTTTATTAAAAGATCCCCTTAAAATATATGATATCATCAAAGCTCTTAAAGATAATATTAATATTCCTGTAACGATTAAAATTAGAGCAGGTTGGGATCATCAAAGCATAAATTGTGATAAAGTAGCTTTACTAGCAAGTAAGGCTGGCGTTGATGCTATTACAATTCATGGTAGAACAAGGTCAGATTTATATAATGGTAAAGTTAGTTTAGATTATATTAAGCTAGTAAAAGAAGCATCAAGTGTTCCTGTTATTGGTAATGGTGACATTAAAGATTATGAAAGTGCCACCAAAATGTTTTCCGAGGGCGTTGATGGCATTATGATTGGTAGAGCTGCTATGGGCAACCCCTTTATTTTTAAAGAGTTAAATGCCCTTTTAAATGGTAAAAATTATCTTTTGCCAACTAAAGAAGAAGTAATCACAACTTTACTTGATCATGCTAAAAGATTAATGCAAGATAAAGGTGAACATATTGCCATGGTTGAAATGCGTTCGCATGCAGGATGGTATTTACGTTTGATTCCCCAAACTAAAGTTTACAAAAAAGCAATTGTTAGTATTAAAACATATCAAGAATTAGAAGCTATATGTATGGCTATTTTAAATAATTAAGACTTAAGTTCGTATCTTAAAGACGAATTTAAGTCTTTTTATTTTTAAAAGGCAAAAACTGACAAAATATATAAAAAATAAATGATACAATAGAAAAGAAAAAACGAAAGGCGAAGAAAATGAAAAGAACACCCAAGCTATTAATCATATCATATATATCCATCATTACCATTATTTTAGGAATATTAATGTGGTATATAGGTTATTTAAAAAAAGATGTAACAACTAAAAACATTCTTTTACAAGATGACAAAGTAGTTAGTGAGCATCTAGCCATAAAATTAAATAAAATGGTTCCTGGTGCTAATAAAAATTATACCATTATCTTAAAGGCACCAACTACTAGTAGTTATGAAGTTAATTTAGCTTTTACTAGTATTAATAATTCTATTTTAAGTAAATACATTAATGTTGAAATCAGTTATCAAGATAGTTTAAAAAAGTATCGTTTATGTGATTTAATAGATGACCTAGAACAAATAAACTACTTGTTAAAACTTAAGAAAGGGGAAAAAGCCAAAATCACAATTAAATATAATTTACCATATGAAGTAGGTAATGAAATTCAAGGTATGTCAATTGATTTTAATGTTAATTTTAAGGTTAAAAGGTTATAAAAATGAAAAAGATTGTTAACATAGTTTTCAGTGTTATAACTTATCTTTTTTTATTAGTAGCAATCGTTTTGTTAATCTTTTCGATAATTGCTAAAAAAGAAAGTGATGATGCTATCAATATTTTTAATCATCAAATCAGAGTAGTTGTTTCAAATTCAATGGCTAAAAGTAATAGTGTTGATGTTAGCGATTATAAGATTAAAGATATTAAAGTAAAAAGTATGGTTTTAATCGAAACGGTACCTAAAGATCTAGCAAAAAAAAGGGAGTGGTATAGTAATTTAAAAATAGGTGATGTTTTAACTTTTAAATATGTATATGTAAGGCAAGAAACCATAACACATAGAATAGTTAATATTGAAAATAAAGATGATGGTTACCTCATTACTTTAGAAGGTGATAATAAAACAGATAATACTACAACTAGCAAACAAATTATTGATACAACTGATGATGATAGTCCCAATTATATAATTGGTAAAGTTATTTATAAAAATTATTTAATGGGCATTATATTATATATTTTAAAACAACCCATTGGTCTTGCTTTAATTATTATTGTTCCGTGCCTCATTATTATTATTTGGCAAATGATTAAAATTATTAGTACCATATATGGTGCTAAGAAAACAAAGCAAGAAGAAAAAATTGCTTCTTTAGAAGAAAAACTTAAGTTATTAGAGGAAAAACAAAAAGGAAAGGAGGATAAAAATGCCTAAAAGAAGACAGATAATTTTATTATCATGTATGACAATTATTGTAAGTTTATTATTAATTGTAGCATCAACCATGGCCCTATTTACTGATGAAGTAAATGTTACTAATCATTTACAAGCAGGAACTTTAAAAATTACTTTAATTAGAGAAAAATTAGTGGCTAAAGTTCTTGATGATGGCTTATTAATTGACAAAGAAAATCCCGTCGCAAAAGATTTTACCAATAATACGATAGATAATATTTTTGATATAGAAGCAAGTGATAAACTAGTCCCCGGTAGCAAATATGAAGCTTTTATGCGCCTAGAAAATAATAGCGATGTAGCTTATGAATACTATTTAGCAATTATCGTAAAAACAACTGATACTAATATTGCAAAAGAGCTCAAAGTAACAATCACCAAAGAAGATGATAGCCCTAAGGTTGCATACTTAAATGGAGGCATTACAATTGGTAGTAAAAGTGAACCAATTGGTAGAATTACTAAAGGCGGAAAGCAAAAATTTAGTATTGCGGTAGAATTTGCCGCTTTAGCAGATGATGTAAATAATCTTGCGCAAGCAGAAGATATTACTTTTGATGTAGTTGTCTATGCTACACAAGCGATATAAAAAAATTAAAAGGAGAGAAAAATGAAAACAACTAAAAAAATTTTATTGGGTTCAATTCTAACAATCTTACTTTGTACAAGTATGATTGTAGGAGCAACATATGCCCTATTTACTAGTGAATCAAAAAATAATGTGGCTATTACTTCTGGTAAAGTTGAAGTAGTCGCAAATGTTGTAAAAGATTCATTAAAATTATATTCAGGTTCTTTTAATGAAGATCTAAATGATTATGAATATGTTGAACAAAGTGGTCATTTTGTTAATGGTGGCAGTGCATCTTTTAGTGAAGATGAAAAATTACAACTAAATAATATTGCCCCTTTAGATAAAGTAAGTTTTGATATTGCTTTAACTAACAATTCAACTATTGCCATTAAATATCAAGTACAATTATTAATTGAAAATGATACCAAATTATTTGGTGCCTTAAAGGTAACACTAGAAGGTTTAAAACTAGTTAATAATGGTAAAACTAATATTTCTAAGTGGTCAGATTCTGTTATGGCTGGTCAAAAAATTGATAATTTAAAAGTTACTATCGAACTACCTGAGGGTATAAAGAATGATTATCAAAATGAAGCATGTGATATTGCGATTGTAGTTTACGCTGTACAAAGTAATGCTCATACAACCAATCCTGTTGAAACAGATTTAGAAACTGCTAAGGAAGTATATATATATAACGAAGATGAACTAATAGCTTTTAGAGATCAAGTTAATAGTGGTGATAACTTCAAAAATAAAACCGTTTATTTAATGAACGATTTAAATTTAGTAAATGTTGCTAATTGGGAACCTATTGCTAAATCAGGTGCGGAATTTAATGGTACTTTTGATGGTAAAGATTTTACCATTTATAATTTAACTGTTAATAAAGAAAACGAAGACTGTGCCGGTTTATTTGGCTTTACGACAAGTGCAAAATTCCAAAATATCCGTTTTAGTAATGTTGATTTAACCTCAAGATATTACGCAGGAGCACTTGGTGGTAATTTATATACTTCTAGTATTGAAAATGTACATGTTGAAAACATTAAAATTCACACTTCACACTGGCTTGGTGGTATCGTTGGTAGTATGTATGGTAATATCACCAATTGTACAGTTAAAGCCTTAGAAGGCGTATGTTTACCTAATAAACCAGATGGCGCAAGTTATGATAATGGTGATAAAGCCGGTGGTATTATCGGTCAATTACAAGATAGTGGTAGATATAAAATTGAAAACTGTAAAGTAGAAGATTCAACTATTAGTGCATATCGTGATTTAGGTGGTTTAGTAGGATGTGGAACAGGTAGTGCTAAAACTTATAAAAATAATGTTATCAAAAACGTCACTTTAACTATTGATCGCACTAACGATTATGGTAATAAAGAATTTAATGTAGGTGCTGTAGTAGGACGTAATGATAGTAGTTATAATCAAGATGATGTTTTCGAAAAAAATGAAGAAGAAAATGTAACTATTAACTATGTAAATTGTGACTTTGCGAAAAACCATGATGAATGGATTGTATCAAGTGCTAAAACACTTAAGACTTTTGCTAGTTTAGTTAATAGTGGTACTACTTTTGATAGAGAAAAAGTAAACCTTGCAACAAACATCGATTTAGAAAATGAAGTTTTTGTACCAATTGGTAATTCAGAGCATCCTTTTAAAGGTAGTTTTGATGGTAAAATGCATACCATTTATAATTTGGTAATATCAGGAAGTTACGCGGAAAACGGCTGGACTACTAAAGAAAACTATGGTCTATTTGGTGCTACAAATGGTGCTACAATTAGTAATTTGACGGTTGAAAATGCTAATTTAAGTGCTCTTTCAGACAGTTCAAGTGTAGGAGTTGTAGTAGGTGGAGCCCATGTTAGTAAACTTGATAACGTTAATATTAAAGGTCATGTTTTAGTAAGTGGTACAAGTTATGTAGGTGGTATTGTTGGAAAAGCATATTGCAATATGGAAAGTTGCCATGCGGACGTTGATGAGACAAGTTTAGTAACAGTTAATTATCAATATGGTGGCGGTATCATTGGTTTTAATGGTGAAGGTAGTTATACAATTAGCAATTGTTCTAGTAATATGAATCTTTTAGCAACACCTCTTGGTTATTCGGGTATTGGTGGTATCATCGGTTGTGTTCAATATGGTACAGTAGTTGATAGTTGTACAGTATTTGATATAACAATCACGATTTCACGCATCTTTAATGAAGAAAAAGATAATGAAGATAATAGTGGTGTTGGTAGTATTGCGGGAAGATATACGCATAAAGATGGTGACCCCGTTAAAGTAACAATTCAAAATTGTACCGGAAAAGCCACCATTGATAGTAATTGTGTATATCATCATAATGGCTTAGTTGGTGTCCAAAAAGGCTATAAAGAAGGCACCATTAATGAACCAGGTAATTTAGTCTTAAAAAATAATACTGTAATAGGTGTTTGGAATAAAGTTAGATATGATGAAAACGGTAAATTTTATGTTGATGATAGCACATCTTTAGTTGCTTTTAGTGAAGCTACTAATAAAGGCTATTTCAAAAAAGGTGAAGGAAGAGCCTTAAATGTTTTCATAACAAAAGATATCAATATGCAAAGTGTTGAATCATTTATGCCAATAAGTGCCCAATGGGTTAATTTAGATGGTCAAAATCATACCATTTCTAATTTAACTTGTGGCATGGAAACAACTGGCAAAAGTGGCCTTTTTGGGTATGGCGGCGCTGCTGTTATTAAAGATTTAACACTAGAAAATGTTACTTGCAAGGGTTCACAAGCAGGAGCTTTTATGGGTCATAGTGCCGATGGTGGTGTTTTAGAAAACTGTGCTTTAAAAGGTAGCATCAATATTATTTATGAACAAACTAGTGAAACTTATGGTGGTGTGGGAGCCTTTGTTGGTGTAAGTAGTACTGGTAATGATTATCCAAAACCAAGCTTTACGGATCTTAAAATTTTAGAAGGTTGCACAGTTAAACTAGTTACAACCGGCCTTGAAAGCTTATGTATGGGTACATCAAAAGAAGGTCTTCTTGGAAATATCGTAGATAACACAGCTCAACCTGCTGATGAAAATATTACTACTTATGAAGGTTTTAAAGCAGAACTTGTAGCATAAAAATAAAAATAATAACTCTTAAAAACTTTTAAGAGTTATTATTTTTTAGTAGATTCTAGTTTATTTTGATCATTATTTAGAATGGCATCTACTAAAACATTTAATATTTTATTAGCCGGGATATCTTTATAATTATCAATGTGAAGACCATATTTTTTTATTATTTTATCTAAATGACTAGTATTTTCTTTTCTTACTATTTTCTTAAGCTTGTTAGTGGGGTTTTTAGCATAACTATTAATAAAGCCAGCTTGATGGGAATCAAAATCATAATTTGCTACGATAAATAAGCAATTAATTAAATAAATTTTACGATCTTTATTATCTAAAAAAAAGGGCTTTTGAAAAATCATATTAAAGAAATTTTGAATACTTTGATGAGCATGATTAAAGTTTTTTAAATAAACTAAACTCATAGGATATTTTATCAAATGTTCTGATAATATACCACCTTGTTCAAAACCAACATAACCTTTAGAAGAACCTATTAAATTATTTAACATAGTCATATCATGATAATTTGCCAAATCAATTTCTAAATACATCTCATGTTTAAAACCAAAAACCTTAGTTAAATCTGCCATTAAATCATTACTATTAAAGTCATTTTCGACTAAAATTAAGCCCATATTATTAAGAGTGGGGTTTAATTCATAACGCTTTATAAAAGTTAGATAGTTAGCCTTTAGCATAGGATAATTAAGCTTTAAAGCCTTCAAATTTTTGAGCGATATCTTTTTAATACCAGTAGTATCTTCAATAACTTCATCAATTAATTTATCAACGCTTTTATGACAAGTTTTATGCCTTGCGCCAACCTCATCTAAAATATCAATGGCTTTATCGGGGAAATTTTTATTAACTAAGTAGAATTTAGCATCTTGAATTATTTTCTTTAAATTATTTTTACTATATTTAATTTGATGATACTCTTCATAACTTGCTTTAATACCTTCTAAGATTTTATATGTTTCATATTCATTAGGTTCATCAATATAAACATTTTGAAATCTTCTAGTTAAGGCTTTATCTTTTTCAATAAAACGATAATACTCATCTAAAGTAGTAGAACCAATTAGTTTAATATCGGATCTTGAAAGGTAAGGTTTTAAAATATTAGCAATATCTAAAGAGCCATCATTGGATCCTGCCCCAACAATATTATGAATTTCATCAATAAAAATAATGGCCTTTTCTTTTTTTACATATTCCATAGCTTTAGTAATTTTTTCTTCAAGTTCACCTCGATATTTAGTACCTGATACGATACTACCTAAATCAAGTTGATAAATGGTTTCATCTTTTAATATTTCTGATAAGCCTTCAATAATGGCGGTTTTTCCTACCCCCGCATTTCCTACTAGTAAGGGATTATTCTTTTGTTTTTTAGATAAAATATAGATAATTTTTTCAATATAATTACTACGTTTAATGAAAGGATGAACTTTTTTTGCTTTAGATAAGTTAGTTAGAAAAGGATAAGGCACAGTGGTAGTGTTTTCTTTATCTTCAAAAAAATTAAAGATTTCTTCAATATCAATCATTAAATCTTCTTTATCTAAACCTAATTTTTCAATAATGATGCTTGCTACACTATCTTCCTCTTTTAACATGACATAAAAGATATGTTCATCATAGACGTATTTACTGCCTAAATCTTTAGCTAAAGTTTCTGAAAATAAAATAATTTCTTGAAATTTCATACTATAAGTAAGATTTTTATTATCACTTTTGCGAAAAATAACTAGATTATTAATAATATTTAAAATATCATCATAAGTAATATTTTTTTCTTCAAGTAAAAAATGACAAATAGTATCTTTCTTTTTATACATTGCAAGTAACAAATGCTCGCTGCCAACAAGTTTTTTATTCAAGCTTTTAGCAATTTGTAAAGCTTCATCAATGATTTCAAGTGCATTTGTACTGAAAGTTTCAAACATGTATTCCTCCTCATAATTCAATTACGTACACGCTATTATATGCAAAGATTTAAAAAGATAGACGATTTATCAATTAGTTTAGATGTTGTTATTATGATGATTTTTGGCAAATAATTAATTAGGTTTTATCAAAACATTTTAGAAAAAAAATAACTTTAAGTAAGAATATCAAACAAATTGACAATCGTTAATTATTTTGATATTCTATATATATATTCTTGAGGTGATGCTTATGCAAGAAGAAACACAAAAAGTTAAGGCTATCATTGTAGGTATTAATGATACCACTGATGAACTTTTTAATTATGAATTGCAAGAGTTAGTAGCTTTATGTGAGGCCTGTAATATTGAGGTTATTGATGAATTTTATCAAAAATTAACGAGCTTTAATAGTGCTACTTATCTTGGCAAAGGTAAATTACAAGAATTAAAGCAATTAAAAGATACATATAAAATTGAATTAATCGTTTTTTTAGATGAACTAACGCCAGTGCAATTACGTAATATTAGTGACGTCTTAGAAGTTGAAATAATTGATAGAACAATGTTAATTTTAGAAATCTTTCAAAAACGCGCGAAGACTAAAGAAGCCATTTTACAAGTGGAAATTGCTAACCTTAAATATATGTTACCAAGATTAGTTGGTTCATATACCCATCTATCTAGAATAGGCGGGGGCGGCGGTGGAAGTGGCGGCGCAAGAAGAGGAAGCGGTGAAACTAAACTAGAAGAAGATCGTAGACATATTGAAAGACGCATTAATAAATTATCAGACGAATTAGAAAAAATCGTTGTAAGCCGTAAAAATGCCCGTAAATTGCGAAATCAAAACGAAATTAAAACCGTTGCCTTTGTTGGATATACTAATGCGGGAAAATCATCAACGATTAATAC
>CANQWZ010000002.1 GCA_947627685.1 uncultured Bacilli bacterium
GCAAGAAAGCGCAAAGTTTCCTTGCTCCGAAGCCAAGTGTAAACCGTAAACCTCGGGTCTGTGGGGTTTTTGAACTTTGCAATGTCCGTAAGCGAAATATAGTCTGATTGGTCTACTTTCTTATATTTAACATTCAGTCCTTTTACCGTAATTTCTTTACCTGGCATATAATGTACTCCTTCATGATTTTTCTAAAATAAGATTTTTAACAATGATTACTTCATTACCGAAAGCAGCTCTATCAAATAAGCACTTTGGACTACAATGGCAAGTTTGCCGCCGGTATTATCTTGTCTTGTACCATGAATAATACCATAGCATTTAATATCCATCATCTCCAATGCGGTACGAGGTAATGTCGTCTATAAAGAATAATGCCAACGTTTTGATTTTGAAGATGCGCCCGCAAAAATTTTTTTTTTCGACTTCAAAATGTCTTTGCAGGGCAAGGCGTAGCATTTGTTCCTGATAGGACGTCATGTAAATATCAACGTCAAGTTCTTCTCCTGCTACCTTAACGATCCCATTGGAAAAGGCACGACAAATTCAACCGTTCGAATACGAAATGGTAAAGGCATTCCTGACTTACTTTGCAATGAAGAAATACCAAAACGACGAATAGAAAAACGAATTTTTCAACTCATTCATCTATCGCGTCGTCCTCTTTGACGACTGCGTGTATATCTTTTACAACACGTCGCCCGATGTGCCGACAAAGGTAAAACTCGACAAGGAGGAACTTGACGAACTGAAAAGCCCCAAACATAGAAAAAACACCCGACTTCAACCACTTGGGTTCAAATGCGGTTACTTATGGCGGAGAAGGAGGGATTTGAACCCTCGCACCGTTTTACCGATCTACTAGCTTTCCAAGCCAGCCCCTTCAACCACTTGGGCACTTCTCCATTTGATAATACTATACTTTTAGTATTATCTTTTTTATTTATTCATTATCTTCTAACTTATTAATTTTTTTACAAATTTTATTAGTGATATTATAATTTTCAATTTTATTTTTCATACCAGTTAAAGTATCATTTACTAAGGTATTAGCTGCTTCAAGGATTTTAGTTGATGACTTTTGAATGGTCTCAGCGTTACTAATAATTTCTTTTAGTTTATTTTCTAATCTACTTAAAGGTTTATCAAATAAATCTTTTTTTAAGGCTTCAAAATCTTCTTTTATTTTAGTAACGTCTTTGAATTTTTCAACTTCTTCTTGTTCTGAAAGTAATAAATCTTTAAATTTTGAAGCAAGTGAATTAATCACACTTAAGAAATTAATAAAATATTGTGGTCTTACAATATACATTTTGTCATATTCTTTAACTTTACGAATAGGAATATCATTAGTTTGATCCCATTCTAATTCACTAATCAATAGGGCATATTCACAATTCTTTTTATTTCTATCTTTATCTAGTTTAGCAAAATGATCTGCATTTTTCTTTTTGTTAACAGAAGTTGGTGATTCATTTTTCATCTCACAAGCAACTGATGTTAGTTCTGTTTTTAAAGCTGCACTTTCATATACTCTAAATATATAATCAGCCTTAGTTCCTTTAGAATCTCCATCTTCTTTAACGGCGGTATTATCTTTTTCCCATACACAATTATCAAATCCGCTTTGTGCATAATTTTCATATTCCATATTGCACCAATTTTCTAATTGTTCACCTAATTTTTTGATATTTAAACTACTTTTATTTAAGGTTAATTCATTGATTTTGCCTTCTTTTTCTTTAAGGCGCTCTTCATAGATTTCTTTTTGTTCATTTAGTTTAGTATTTAGTTCAAGATCTTTTTTTAGGGTTAGATTATTTATTTGGTTATTTAAATCAACAATTTTATTATTTAATAATGCGATGGCTTGTTCTTTTTCTAATTCTAATTTAGATTTTAAGGCTTCTTTTTCGGAGGCTTTTTGTGTATCATAACTATTAATTTGTTCTTGTAATTTAACAAGATTATCTTTTAAGAGTGTTATTTGTTCATTGTGTTTATTTTGACTTTCTAAAAGAGCCATTCGAATAGCTTCTTGTTGTTTTAGTTCATATTCTTTTTTTATTTCTTTATCCTCTGCCTCAACAAGCATATTCTTGATTATTGATGTATCTATTTTACTAATATCTAATAAATCAATTTCATCACCTTGTTTAGCATCAACATCAAGTCTAATAGTGCTAGCATTGACAATGGTAACTTGCGTAATTTTAGCCATGTTCTCCTCCTATTGCTAAATATATTATACCTTTTTTTGACGATTATTGCAATTTTTTAATTAATTTTTTCATTATCTATAATAAGTGAATAAGGTTTTATATAAGAGTTAGCCACAATTGTTGTATTACCCCTAAGAATAGAAAAGGCATCAATTGTTACATTAGTATCTATTTTAACACTATCTTCTATAATAATGCTATCAGGATTTATTAATCTTACCCCATTTAACATGTGTTTTTTATTAATTTCTTGTTGGTAATATTTTTCTACTTGACTAAGAATGTCTAAATCATTAATACCCATTAAATGATAATCATAACTAGTTAAATAAGCACCAACCTTATATTTTTTAGCAAGCACTTCGACGATATCGGTTAAATAATATTCTTGTTTTTGGTTGTGATTATTAACTTGTAATAAGGCATCTAGCAGTAGCTTATTATTAATACAATAAACACTAGTATTAACTTCTTTAATTTTTTTAATTTCTTCACTCGCGTCTTTTTCTTCAATTATTTTTAATATTTGCTTGTTATTTCTAATAATTCTACCATAACCTGTTGGCTTATCTATTAGTGTTGTTAAAATGGTAAGATCCCATTTTTGTTCAAAATGATAATTTATCAATTTATTAATTATGTCCTTATTAATAAGAGGCATATCACCTGGTAAAATAAGGGTAATGCCATCTTTATCTTTAAAAAAATTGCTAGCACATAATAGGGCATGAGCAGTGCCAAGTTGTGCATCTTGATATGCAAAAACAACTTCTTTTTGTAAATATTTTTCAATAAGTTCTTTTTGATGTCCTATGACTACACAAATATCATTAATATTGCTTTCTTTGCAAGCATCAACAATATATCTAATCATTGGTTTACCAAAAAATGGATATATACATTTTGGTAATGGGGTTTTCATTCTTGTTCCTTTACCAGCAGCTAAAATAATTGCTTGCATATTCATATTAAATCCATCCATAAAAAGCACTAAAGGTAAAAACCATTACACCTACAATAAAAGAATATATAGCAAAATAAAAAAGTTTACCTTTTTTTATCATTTTTAATAAGATTTTAAAAGCGGCATATGTTGTAATCATTGCTATTAAAAAAGCGGCTAAATAGCAAATTATGGTCTTTAAATCAAGAGTAAAGATTAAACCAATATTTTTAGCTTCTAAAACAAAGGCACCAATAACTGCAGGTATAAATAACATAAAAGCATAATCAGTTGCGTCATTTTTATCTAGACCTACGGCTGATGCACCAGCCAAACAGCTACCACTTCGCGATATACCAGGAAATATACCTATAGACTCGAAAATACCTATTATTAAAGCATCTTTTTTATTCATTTGTTCTTTTGTGCGTTTGCCTTGTTTTTTTGAAGCAAACCATAAAATAAAAGCATTGATTATTAAACTAATGCCAATTACAAAAATAGGACTAGCCTCATAACCTAACCATTTAATAAATAAGGTAAAAATAACTACGGGGATAGTAGAAATTATTAAGTACAAAGCATATTTTGCTTCAAAAAAATAAGCTTTTCTTTTTTTAAATACATAAAGAAAACAGCCCTTTATTAATTTAATTAAGGGTTTATACAAATAGGCAATTACTGCTATCAATGATGCCATATGTAGAAATACTTCTAGTGCTAAATTATTTTCTCCTATACCTAATAGATATCTTGCAAGTTGCAAATGACCACTAGAGGAAATAGGTAGTACTTCCGATAGACCTTGAATAAAGCCAATGATTAAATATTTTAAAAATTCCATATTTTTTTCTCCTCATATTAAATTATATATGATAGTATTTAAAAATATTTCTATTTTATTAAAGTTAATTTAGGGCTGTTAAAATTTTAGCAATGTCATCGTTAATTACAAGTGCTTTATCAAACACTTCAGGAAGTAGTTCGTTATATCCTTTGTTAATACATATATAGTAAGCTTTAGGAAATTTAGCCGTTAAAGTCATAAAAGGTATTTTAATAATTGATGGTGTATTCCATCCCACTCCTAATTCTAAAAAAAGTAGTTTTTTAGATTTATTATTTTTTAAAAACTGCAAATAATTTTGAGCTGCTTTTTGCCACATCTCATCTTCAACAAATTTATCATCACTTCTTAGATTCATAGTCATTGGTCTACCACAAAATGGGCATTTGGGAACTAAAGCACTACTGATTTTATGATCAATTTGTGAGTCAATCATCTTTTTTATAATTTCTTCGTTATCATAGGTTTTATAATGACATGGTTTACTACACTGAAATAGACCATAATCACCTTGTGTATAAAATAATCTATTTTTAGCAAAACCTGCTTTTTGAAACTGATGATCAACATTTGTTGTTATTACAAAATAATTCTTATCTTTTAAAATATCATATAATTTAAGATAAAGTGGTAAAGCAGCTGTTTGATAACGATTTATATATATAAATTTACTCCAATAGCCCCATTTTGCTTCTAATGATTCAAAATTATGAAAACCTGCGGTATACATGTCATTATAGCCATATAAATCATGCATATAAGAAAAATTATCATTAAAAGTCTTGCCATCATATTCAAAACCTGCAGCTGTTGAAAGACCAGCACCGGCTCCTACCACAATTGCTTCGGCCTCATTTAACCATTTTTTTAATTGTTCTATCGTAGATTTCATAATCGCTCCTGTTAAATACATTAAAAATTACTTTTGCAATAGTAGTATTAGAATTATGTTCTAAATAATTTTTAACACTATTTACTGCAATCAAACAAGCATCATTAATAGGATAACCATATAATCCTGTAGCAATGCTACAAAAAACTATCGTTTTAAGTTTATATTCATCTGCCATTTTAAGACATGATAGATAACAATTTTGTAAATCTATAGCATCTTGTTTAGATGGTATTTTATTTACAATTGGACCCACCGTATGCATGATATAAGATGATGGAAGATTGTAAGCTTTTGTAATTTTAACCTTACCATTTTCTTCATCGTGGCCTTGAGAAGTCATTATTTTCATTAAATCTCTTCTAACTTGTAGTCCTGCAAATGAATGTATAGCATTATCTATACATGAATGAAGGGGTACAAAACAACCAAGAAGTTTACAATTACAAGCATTAACGATAGCATCAGCTTTAATAGTCGTAATATCACCTAACCATAGTCCTATTTTAGGACTTATTTCTAATATATCGTTAGCATCTACAATTCTTTGTTTTTTAAGCCTTGTTTGTAGAATATCATCTTGTATCCGGTAAAAATCATCATTTATAGAAGTTGGCATAGTTATATTCATCAATGCTCTTAAAGTATCTTCTTTTGATAAATTAATTTCTTCTTTAATTTGATTATAATCTTTTAAATAATTTATCGCTAAATCTATTTTATCCATTTGTTGCCTCATTTAACTTTTTTTATATTATAAGATAAAAATTAATAATAACTCTTTTTTTTGCTTTTTTATTATATAAAAAAAATAAAGCAGCAAGGCTAAAATAGCTTGCTGCTTATAAAAATTGTGCTTTAAGCTTCTACTTTTACTCCTTTTGCATAAGTTGCAATTTCTTCGCCATCAGCATCATAAATTGTAACAGAATTAGCATTTTCTAATTGTTTTGAAGCTGTCATTTCAGTAATTTCACTTCCATCTGCTAACTCAGCTTTAAATGTTACATTAATATAAATATCTTTACCAGAAATATAAATATAAGTTGTTGTGCCATTTGCAGTAAAGCAAACTAAACGATCTACACCTTTTTCAAATATAGAACCAAGGGCAGTAGCAGGTTTAGAATCAGTACGAACATAAACATACATATCTGTTCCAAAATCATCTTCATTTTCCCCAACAACTATTATTCCAAGTGTTGCATCAAAATAACAAAGTTTTTCGCTAGAAGTACCTTTTAGAATAAAGAAACCAGTTTCTGGATCATATTGTTCAACTGTACCTTTTTTATCGCCGGCCATTTTACCATATTCATCAACTGTTATATTATCGTTCCACCATCCACCATTATGACTAGAAGTACCATAGGTATTAAATCCATAATAACTTCCAAGAAGAGGTGATTTTTCTTTCCATTTACAATAAACAGTAGTTGAAGCTTCAAGTGGTGTACCTTCAACATATGGTGTCTTATAATCTTGATCTGTATACCAACCATCAAATACTAAATCATTTTTCATTTCAGGTTTTACAAGTTCAGGTGTATAACCTACATAATATTCTTCTGCAACATCTTCCATTTCGTTGCCATAAACAACTTTGAAAGTAACTTTTTTAGCCCATTTAGCGTATAAAGTTGTTGATTCTGTAGGTAGATATTTACCATCTTCACCAAGTGTAACAAGCGTTTCGAATTGTGGATCTACATACCAACCAAGGAATTCATATTCAGGATTTGAAACAGTTGGTAATGTTATTGGAATATTTTTATTTACTTCTTGAGCAGGAGCTTCAGCTTTTTCATCTGTATCATAAGTAATTTTAACCATCGGCTTGTTAATTGTATAGCTCATATCATCTTTGTTGATAGTAATTTCAAAGAATTCATTATTAATATATAAATCAATAGTGTAAGATGAGCCATCAGCAGCCAAACTATATGTACCTTCTTGACCTAAATATGTTGCTTTTTTAACACCATCAAGTACTAAAGTATCTTCATTATTATGATATGTACCCCAATATCCATCTAATTCAACTAATTGCTTACCATCGTAACCAAATTCAGCAATTGTTTTGCCTTCAGAATCAGTTACAACTAATTTACTATCTTTAACATTATAGCATTCATTAGCAGGAATATCTTTGCCTGTTGCATCTTTGAATGATGCACCAAAATAAACAACACCATTATATACGAAAATAGAATAAGTAGTAGTATCGTTATATTTATATTGAATAGCTATTGCCTTGTTACTATTCCAGTATGAAGCAACAATTTTAGAAGTAACGTCACCTTTTTCAAGTGGAGTAAGGAACCAAATTTCACTCCAAGCAGGTTTACCACTAACAGATTTATCTAAAATCATGATACCTGTTTCAGCATCAATGTATCCTTGTAATTTAGTACTACTGCTAACTTCAAGAACAAATTTACCTGTTTTTGGATCATAATCTTTTACATACATTTTTACATCAGCAGAACCATTAAATGGATAACTTGTATGTGGAGCTACACCATATGGATCAATATTAAGTTTAGAATTAGCTGAATAACTAGTATTACTTTCACCTGTTACAGCATCATTTTTTAGTCCAAAACTTGTTGCGCCATCATAATCATTATTATAAACAGGTCCATTTTCCCATTTAGCATAAATGGTTGTATCAGTGTTAATTACTGTTCCTGATTCCCATTCAGTGCCTTCTTGATAGTCGTTAGTTGTGTACCAACCAACAAAGATATGTTTTGCGAAAGTTGGAATTAAATCTTCTTCTTTTAAAACAGCCTTATCGCCAACTGAATAAATTTCTTCGCCATTTTCCTCGCCATTATTATAAACAATAGTTAATCTAGCAGGTAAAGAATATTTAGCATAAATAGTTATATCAGCTGTTGGTGTATATTCATTAGGAACTGGTTGTTGATATGCTTGATCAAAGAACCAACCATTAAAGATATAACCTTTATCATCTAACTTGCCAATTTGATCAACATTTGGAAGTGTATGGGAAACGTTGGCATTGTATTCTTGTGGATCCATTGGATCGTGATGTTCACCATTTTCAAATGTAACTGTAACCATATATAATTCCATTTCAAATGAATGATCACCAGTAAGAGTTAAACGATAATATTCAGTTTCATCTTCTAGATATACATCAAAGTCATATTCATCATTTGATGATTTAGTATAAGTACCACTCTTACTTTGATATGTAATGTTACCCATACCATCTAAAACAATAGTATCATTATCTTTTGTATATGTGCCATATACATCATCTAATACTACCGCATCACCATTTGATAAAGATGCCTTAGCAGTACCAAAAGCAATAATTTTTTCATTAGTTTTAGTATTAGTTATAACAACGGTCTTAGAAGCTTTTATTTCAGCAATTGTATCTAATTCATTGCCAGAAGTATCAGTCATTTTTACAGCTGAATAAATATTGTTACCATAACGAACAATTGTAAGATCACCATCTTCAGTATTTAAAACAATGAAGTGTAAATAATAATTATTGGCAGGAACTTTATCGCCAGTAGTAGGATTAATAACACAACCTATACCAACAAATTCTTTAACTTTAAATGATGTTTCAGTTTGATATTTACTAAATACATAGAAATCAGTACCTATATCTAAATCTGTACTATAATGTGTCATTAAAATGCCACTTTCTTCATCAAAATAGAATTTACGTTCTCTATTTGAACTATCATTCCAAGTAATTACGCCATTTTCATATTTAGTTACTTTACCAGTCCATTTACCGGTAATATTGCCATTTTCATCAATGCTAATATATGCCTTGTGACTATCACCATTACCATTAGAAACTGACCAAAGTTCAACACCATAACGTGTACCATAATATGCAGGTAATTTTTCCCATTTTGCATAGATATCTACATTATTATCTTCTGGTGTAACTTCGATACTTTCTGATAAAATTTGTTCAAAATCTGCATCAAGGTACCAACCTCTAAATACTTCAAAAGCATCTAGATCAATACCGTATTTAGGTAAATATTCACCAATAACATCACCTTCACCTAAAACTAAGACGTCTTTATCACCATCTTTAACACCATGTAACTTAATTACTACTTTAACTTTCCATAAAGCATAAAGGGTTACATCTTCGGTTGGAACAAATGGTTCTTCAACTGGTTCTTGGCAATCTTCATCATAGAACCAACCCTTAAAGGCATATTCATCATTTTCAGGATTAGGTAATTTATATTCAATATTTTTATTAACAGATGCATCTTCAACCTCAGCATATTCACCTGAATCAAAAGTAATTGTAACTAAAGGTTTAACATATGTATATGTCATAGCCAATGTATCTAGTGTTATTTCGAAATATTCATTTTCAACATAAGCACCTAAAGTAAAGCCTTCTTCTGCTATTTCATATGTTCCTTCTTTACCATCAAATAGTAGGCCACCAAAACCATTAACAACTAATGTTTTTTCACCTGTATATGTTCCGTAAAATTCATCAAGAACTACTAATTTTTCAGCTTTTTCACTAAAGCCATATGATGCGATTTGCTTACCATCTTTGTCTGTAACAAATACATATTTTGCATTCCAACATTCATTTGCTTCAATATCAGCGCCAGTTTCATCTTTAAATGATACACCGAAATATACTCTTTCATCAGTAACAAAAATAGTATAAGTTGTATCATTAGCAGGATAACTAATTGCAATAGCGTTATCCCAACTTGATGCAGTAACACCAACACTATCATCTACTACACCAAATGTTGTAAGTACAAGTACATCGCGCCATTGATGGTTTATCATACGTTGCATAACGATAATACCACTTTCAAAATCAATAAAAGCTGGATACTTAGTGCCTTTTAAATCTATTTCCATTTCACCTGTTACAGGATTGATAATTGTACAACTAATTTCACCATTAAATGGATAAGCACTTCCTGTACCTTTACCTTCTGCATCAAGAGTAACTGTTGCATTTTTCCATGAAAAAGTTGGTGTTACTTTCCGTTTTTATATGGGACATCATCACTACTAGCATCTACATTAAATGATGTATAAGTTTTGTTCTCATATGGAGCAACTAATCTGTTAAATTCAACTGTAACACTGCCAAATTTACTTTCATATTTATTAAATCCTGCTTGAGTATAATCAGGATTTAATTGATCTACTAATTGCCAAACTGAACTATCAGTTAAAGCTAGTACTTCAATTTCGGCTTCTTCTTTACAAACTGTACATTTAGCCTTCGCAAGACCACTGGTAGTTTCAGTAGGCTCTAAGGTAAGTGTATATTCTTCATAAGTATGCTCTACTAAAGGTAGGCTTACTTCAACAGAACCAAAATCTTCATTACTATATTTTCTTTTTCCTAAAACCGTACAAGTTGCTTCAGTTTCTTCAACAAGGGTCCAAACATTTTCGTCAGTTAAAACTTCAACTTCGGCTGTTTCTACTTCATCACATGAAGTACACTTTCTTTGTTTAGTACCAACTGTATCTTCAGTTGGTGCTAAAGTCATTTCCCACTTTGTCCATGTATGGGTGTGTTCTTCTTTAAGACAAGCAGTAAGAGTGAATGTGAAAACTATAGCAAGAATAGCTAATAAAAATTTACTTTTTTTCACCTTTTTACTTCTCCTTTATTTTAAGCATTAAATTTAGTGCCTACACTAAAATAACCATGATCATTATTTGTAAGTGTTGTACTAGTACAAGTTATTGTAGACACCGTAAGTACATTATCAATAACAAAAACAAAAGTTACATTATTAACATTGATTGTTATTTTATTACCCCTAACTTGATATGTACCTTTAACACCAGTTTTGCTAGCAAAACTTGGGCTATATCTATCTTCTAGACAAGAATCTTCACCATCATCATGTTCAGGTGATTCTGATTTAATTGTTACTTCACCATTATCACCAAAAATGAAGGTTGTCGTTGCATTATACATATATTGTGAACAATAGAATGCATATTCAGCTGTAAAGGTCTTACCATTTACTAATGAATTATCTAAAGCAATGTTAACTTCTTCATACGTGAAATGAACGTTATCTAAGCGGTATACTTTAGTATCAGTACTAAATACAACTGTAACAGTACTACCTACTAAGGTATAAGTACCACTCATTGAACCCATTTTAGCACTGCCAAAGCCATCAAGTACTAAGTCATCTTTAGTATCACATTCATAGCTTCCGCGATATGCATCGGCAATACTAAGACCATTTTTAGCATCATTCCATGAGTTAATTTTAACATATTTTTTAGGGTCTGTACTTATTTCTAAAATAGCACCTACCACAGTTTTATCAATATCATTTAATGATATAACTTCGACAACTTCGCCCGTAAGCGTTTCTGATGATGAAACAATGAAGGTTGCCTTGGTACCAACAACAATTAAACGTAAAACAAGTCCATCAGTACCACTAACAAATTTATCACCGGTTGTAAAGTAATCACTAAAGTTAACAGCACCTGTTGCTTGAACTAAAATTATGTGATCACTTACAAGATGACCTGTCATTTTAACAACACCACCATTTTGACTGGTTAAATGTGCTATAAAACTCATATCCCCATTTATTTTAATCATACCCTCGTATCTTACATCAGATACTACAAGAGTAACTTGACCATATTTATCAATTGTTAAGTTGTTATCTTTATAAATAACACCCTCACCATAGCTATCAACTACAGGATTATTTTCATATATATTGTTTAATACTTGAATTGCATATGTGGAAATAACTTCTTCGCCTGCTACGGTTATTTTAATAGTAAATTGATAGAAACCTTCCTTACCAAATTGGACAGTATTACAAATTATGCAATTTACTTTTTCTTCATATGACATTTCACCATCTTTAGTGATGATTTGAATGTTTCTAAAGAATTCTGGTTTAGCAATAGCATCAGTACCTTTACCAATTTTTAAGGATTTAATTCTAACAATAGCACCATCAGTAATATCGATATTTTCTAATCTAATATCTTTTAAAGTATCATCATTTAAGTCTTTAACTGTTAAGACATTTAATAATGCATCAATATATAAACTACCTGTATCTCCATAAGCAAAGGTTGGTTTAGTATTATGATATTTGATAGTAACATAATTATCAACAACATCATAGGTAAATGGCGTTGTATAATAACTTTTAGTATTAAAATTAATAACACCACTACCATAGCCATCCATAAAAATCATCATATCAGCACCAATATATTTTCCGTAATATTTATCACGTGGTATATATTCAAAAGTTTTTAGGGTAGGATTAACGATAAATTTGTATGAGTAAGCTTCATCGTTACCAAAGCCATATAGGAAAATAGTATTAGTAGCATAATCAATACCACCATTTTCTAAACCACTTACATCTGAACTTGATATATCAAAAATAAGTTTACCTTCAATATAAAGATAGAAAGCTTGATATTGATTAGTGATGAGTTGAGCTTTTTTGCCATCGATTTCCCCATCAAAAGTCATATTGATATATTGTCTATCTTCGTCTGCTTGAGCCTTATCTATTTTACCAATATTTTCCGATGCCATTGTAAATTTATATACTTCATTATCAAATGTTAAAGACGATGAAATACCTGTTTCCATTTTAAAGTCACTAGCAAATTTTACTTCACCAAATGTTATAACATATCTTGTATCAGAACTAGTTTTTTCAACTAGGTTTGTTTTCATTCCATATACAAATTTAGTATTATCAATATTAGATGTTAAATAGAAAATATCAATTGAATAACAATTTATTGCGTTTTGTAAAACATAACTACTAGTAGAGTTGATTACAACTTTACTATCAATTGTCCACATTTTTTCACTGAAATATACTAGTGGTCTTTTATCATTATGAAATTGTAATCTTATTGAATTATCAGGATCTAAAGTAATGATACCATTTTCAATATGTAATGTATATTGATTACTGCGATATTGTACTAATAAAGTATTTTCATCAATACCATCAATAATTGTTAAGGCAACATTATTAAAAGTTATCGAACCATCTTCAGCAATTATTAAATCACCATATGATGTAACTTGTTCACTATCTACAAGAGCTAGGCTATATATTTCAGGATCGTAATACTCACCATAGTCTTCATCATCGGTATCGTCATCTTCTTTTGGTGGAATAGTTGTAAAATCAGTATGATATACACCCTTTATTGCTTCATCATATACAACAATTCTAGCTGTCTTTTCAAGTCCCATGTAACTTATGGTTATATAATAAATGCCAGGTGTGAATGGATCAAACTTACCACTAATCATATCAGCGGTTACTTCTACTTCTTCGCCATTTGATGTGATGGCAAATAAATCTTTTGTATAAATTGTATCACCAGTAAAAATGATAGTATTATTTACATCAATAACAATATCTGATTCAATTATTAAATTATATTCTACTAAAACGGGATCTTCATTAACACCATTAACATAAATTTCAATCGACACTTTTTGCATGCCAACAAAATTAAAATTAATTGGTTCGGAAACAACTTTAGCATAACAACTCATGAGGCTAACGTAATCTTTATTATCAGTTAAAACTTGGTTAACACCATTAATAAAAACAATTACGTTATCAAAAACATTATATTTGGTAGTACCATTAGGTAATCTTACTTCATCTTTTTGCAATCTGATTGAATATTGATTAGCAACTACTTTATAAGTTATTGTTTTGTCATAATAAACAAATTGTGCACCAGACATACCAAAGGTTTTATCATTATATGGTATGTGTAAGGTAACAGCGTATTCACCAACTTCATTAAAATTAACTTCGTTTAATAAAATATAGGCTTCTGGTATACTATCAAAAACAACACCATTGATAATTACCTTAAAGTCACTAGCAAAATCATATTCATCTTGTTTAGTGCCTTTAGCAATGATTATAACATCACCATGAGGTGTTTCAATACTAACACCTTTTCTAATTTCAACCGTTGCGGATTTCGTAATACCTTTATAAGTTATCGTAATAGTATTAATACCTTCATGAGCGTAATCAATACTACCTTCTATCATATCATATGTTACTTCAATTTCATTACTACCTTTTGTAATAGTAAATAATGTTCTTAAATCAATATGTTCACTATTAGGATAAATTACTATATCTTTAGCATTTATTATTATTGCATCAGCAGTTACAACATTAATAGTTATTTCTTCAGTTTTAATTGCTTGTTCAATTTGATAAGTTAAACTAATCTTATAACTTTTACCCGCTGTAGCATTATTAAGAGCGGTAGTATCAATCATTTGGCTTGTAACTTTAATAGCTTTACCATCAACATAAAGCATGAATAAGGAAGCATAGTCATATGTTGCAACCTCATCAGTACCAATGGTAATTTCTTGATAAGCTTTAACAATTTCAATTGTATGGTCATTAGTTACTTTTACTGTTAGTACTTTTTTGACATCCTTAATACTAACGGTATAAGTATATGTACCTACTGTACTTACAACTTTATTCTCAATCATATCATCAGTTATTGGTGATACTTCACCATCAATTTTAAAAGTGAATAAAGCTTTAAAATCGTAAGTTGCAACTAAAGATTTATTAATTGTTATTTCACTAACTTTTAATTCAATTTCATATGTAGTAGCTAAAACTTCAATATTAACTTTAGCAGTATGTCCTTCATATGTGCAGATTAATTCATTATTACCTACGACAAAGTTATTAGTATTTAAATATTCATCTTTAACTTCTACAGTATTACCATTTAAAGTTATACTAAAGAGCGCTTTAAAGTTATAGGTTGCAACTTCTCTTTCTTTAAGGGTTACTTTTTCTTGTAACGCTTTTACACTAATTACATCTTCTACTGGATCGGCGATAACTGTAACCTTTAAAGTTTTAGATAAATTATTAATTGATACAGTGTATGTATAATTACCTACTGCAGCAACGACATTATTAGTTATTAAAATATCATCAATTGCTATAACATCACCATTTAATTTTAAAGTAAATAAGGCTTTAAAATCGTAAGTTGCAACTTCAGAAACTTTAAGCGTTATTTCGGTTTGTTTTAAATCGAGGGTGTATTCTTTAGTTGTAACTACTGGTGGCTTATCATCATTAGGATTTGGTGGTGTAGGAGGTGTTTTTTGGCATGACTTACAACCTGTTGCAAGTATTAATGTAAGTATCAATGCTAAGAGGAAACTAAATCTTCTTTTTTTCATAATTTTTACCTCTTAACTTATGCTTGGTTTATAATCTCCCAATCTATAGAAATAAATCCAGAAATAACTTGTATAGTTATTGTCAATAACAATTTGTACTTCAGTATTAGCATAGCATATATATCTATCTGATTTTCCATTCATTTGGCTTTCAGGTGTGCAAAGAGCTTCAATGCGTTCATAGCCTAATGCTTCAAGTTTACTACCAAGATCTGCCATTAATTCTTCATAATTTAAAATTTTCATATTTTCATCATAGTTGGTAGAGCGCGCTGTGAAACTAATATAACCATGTTTTTCTTGGTTACCATCGGCATCTGTACTTACAACTTTGCAATCATAGAATGGACCATAAATGTTATCACCGAAAACTTCTAATAAAACTGATGGTTGGAAAATATCTTGCCAATTAGTTGGGAAAATAGTCTTTAATACTACAAGAGCATTTTCATCACGTGAAGTTTCAGTATCTAAATTATTATAATATTTACATGTATATTCATCCCAATTAAGTTTTAATTTTCTTGGAACGTATCCATCAAATGTACCTTCTTCAATTGTTGTTGTACCAACTTCTGAATATGTTGTTGTAACAAAACCAACATAAGTACCTTGCGTTACTGAATATGGGAAAACAGTCGATATTAGATTACCATTATCATCAACTGTAATTTGTAATGTTGTATCAAGTGTAGCCTCAGCATCATCAGCGTATTCATATACACTTATTTGCATAGCAATATCTCTTACAACACTTGTTTCTCTTAAAGCAAAAGTATAAGTGGTAACACCATTAGCAAAACTAGATGATACAAATTGGAAAATATTAGCTGAAAAATCAAATTTAGGAAGACTATCAAACATATTTCCTTTTAATTGTCTTGTTCCCACAAGGGCTTTAGCTGAACTATCATATTCAAATTCATCATATGTATTAGCATCTATTTGTTTTAAACCACTATATTTAGTACTATAATTTTTACCATCCATTGAAAAATCATATTTAGTAGTTCTAGCATATAGTACTGCATCTTCAGTAATTTTACCATATAGACCTACTGTACCGGTTGCGGAAGTATAGTCTTGTACAGCAAAGCTCATTAATTGTTTAAATGGATTAGCAAGTAAAGAATTACTTAATGGTGTAGCTGTATAAATAACAGAAGCATTAGTAGATAAAGCATCTAATTCATAATCACCACTATCGCTTGATGGAGCAGAAGTTGTTGTATCAACAGCTCTAAAGGTATAATTGTTAGCTGTTTTCATTTTATTTAAAGCAGCTTCTAGTTTTTCAACATTAACTGGTGCATCATATGGGGTAGGATCTTCAACTTGGGTTGTACCAATTTCTGAGAATTCAACATAGAAAGAAGTGTATGAATATGCATCAGCATGACCTGTTTCGTCAGCACCATATAAAATAGTTTCGGTTTGCGCAAGTAATCTTGTAATTTTGCCATCTTCTATTTGTAAATATACTTTATCTAAAGTATCACTTAGCATTGGTGTAAGTGAAACAGCTAAATAAGTTAAGAAATATAATTCTTCTTCGGTTTTTTGTTTATATTGACCATCACCTTCGGTTGCAGGAACGTATTCATAAACATCATTTTCTGAATCATATAAGAACTTATTAACATCAGTAAAGTTATTAAGGTGATTCCATAAATGTTGTGATTCCCAAACAGCTGGAATACTCATATAATCTTTAACAGCAGTATGAGCAACTTGATTGTTTTTATCAATATATACTTTTTCCATACCATGTCCTGTTACACCATTTTGATCGGTAACACTATTGTTTGCTCTACGATAACTATCAAAAATAGCTGTATCAGGTCTGCCTTGTGCTTGCCATTTACCACTCCAAGCACCTTCTGTCATTTTAACTTCCATGTCATAACTTTGTATAACATTATTAGCAGATTGGTTATTATCATAATAATAGTCAGTTAAAACACCTTTTAAGGTAATACTAGGATTAGCAATTGTTTTTAATAAGTCAGTTGTTAAATCACCATTTTTACCCTCTACATAAGGAGCTTTAACTCTAATTGTTTTAGAAACAAATACATTTTTATTAGCAACGGATGTTGCGGTAACAGTAACTAATTTATCTAAAGTTATTTGTTTTAATACGCTTAAAACATCATTTTCAATTTTAACAAGATCAGGATCAGATACTGTCCATGTATAATCAGTATTAGTAGAACCTGTTACAGTAACATCAAAAGTTATTGTTTGTCCATATTCAACAACTTCACTTGATGATGTCATTGTCATTTTAACAGTAGGTTGTGTTTTTGGTAAAACAGAAATGATAGTTGTAGCTGTAACAGTATTATCAGCTTTAGCAACCGCTGTAATAACTACTTGCATTGGTAAAACAACATCTTTATTAACAGTAATAACATTTCCTTCAAGGCTAACTACATCTTTAGCCTCATTTGATAATTTTACCGTGTAGTCTTTGTCAGCTAAACCAACAATACTAACACTAACATTAGCTGATTCACCTTCAACTAAAGAACTCTTATCTACGCTTACGCCTATTTTTGGAGCAACTACAGTTATTTCTCTTGTTACACTAATATTTTTGTCCGCATTAGCCGTAGCTGTAATTTTTACTTTAGTATCTTCTAGAACTTTCTTTTTAACACTTAAATAATTATAAGAGTCGATTTGTAATATATTACGATCTTCAATATCCCAAAGTATTGAAGTGTTGTCACTACCTGAAACAGTGGCGTTTAGTTTTACTTCTTCGCCAAGCTCAATAGTATCTTTTAAAGTAAAATCGATAGATACTTTATGTTTTTTACAACTTGCAATAGCAAAAACAAATAAGCCAGCTATTGCCAACATCGAGCATTTAATTAATAAATTTTTAAATCTTTTCATTTTTTACTCCTTCCCTTAAACTTTCCAAATATAAATATTCAATTCTTGACCACTATCAACAGGGGCTATACCAATATCACCTTTCGTAAATTCATCATAAGCATTTTTAGTAAAGCCTAAACTTAATAAATAAGTTTCTATCGTCTTTAATGATTTATTAATCGTATAGTCAATTTCAAGTGGCACATCATAAAAGAATACAATGGCTACTTTACCTGTATTTGTTCCTTTAGGGACATACATATATGGTATACCAAAGCCATATGTATCACCAATAACAGAACCAAAGAATGGCATTTTTTCTTCAATATTTTCATCACCATAGAAAGTTTTTAAATATTCAAGAGCATTATTTTCGATATCAACATTGTCTTCGTTTGTGGTAATGGTTAAATCATTCCAAGAAGATGGCACCATTCTTGTTGTAAATTCAACATTAGCATCTTGTGGAAGCGTTGCTTCATTAAAATCACTATAGGCAATTTCAACTACACCATATATTGGTCCCATGTAGAAGTAAAAACATGCTTCCACAATATAATTATCTTTAACAACTACATAAGGAGTAAAGGATTGTGTAGTTGATGGATAGGTTGAGGCATAAATACCATAAAGATTAATATCATTACCAACGCCATAATAGTAAGTTGTTGCAACATTTGCCATAAGACTATCTACATAGTAGGTTATTGTTCCTTCTTCTTTATCTTCAAAGTAAGCTGTAAAGATTTCGGGAGCAAAAGCAAAACTTGGTCTTGCAACCGATAATTCTTTGTTATAAGCTCTTGATGCTTCATATGAACCATCAATATTTTGAAAATAGCTGTTATATAAAGTGTCTTCTATTTTTTTGTAGCCATATGCATCATTATCAGAAAAGACATTAGCATTATTTTCAACTTCAAATGGATCAAAATATAAATTATCTTGTGTAATGGTTTCAACAAAGCCACGATTTAATACATTGGCTTCTGTAAGAACAATTGTTAACTCGGTAAAGGTTAATTTATAACTACTTAAAGCATGCATATTCTCAAGTGCTAGGCTAAGTTTATCATGAATAGCATCATGTTGATATTTGCCAATTGCTGGAATAGTAAGTGTCTCACCATAGTTAATGATTACAACCATTTCTTGAATAGCTTTAAAGCCACCTTGAAGGCTATAGTCAGCACCGCTTTTAGCATAAATACCAATTATTTCCCCATCTTCGATAATGAGTGAAAAGCCATTTGCGACAAAAGTATATGGATTGGCTGAAGCAATCATTTGTTCTGGTAATTTGCTATCAGCACCAGTGTAATCAAAACGACCACTTTCTTCATTATAAGTAAAATCGTTAATGGTTAGATTTTTAAAATTATTATATAAGCCCGCATCAGTCCATGAAACTGGTCTACCTTGGTTATCAAGCATTGGTTCGTATTCTTCTTCATTCATAAGATTAACACCCACAACGCAAGCTAAATCATCATGATTTTTATAAAACAAATTCATTGGAATGCCATAAGCATCTTCATACTCTGTATACCAAGTAGTACCATCCATAGCGGTTTTAACGTTATATGTATATGTACTATCTAATTTTTCAAATAAACCAATTGTATATAATTTAACATTTACATAACCTTCAAAACCAATTTTTTCTTCTTTTATGCTATCTAACATTGCTTGGGTTAAAACGGGTTTAGCAATAATAGTAATAACTACTTTATTAGTAACAGTTGGATCAAAATTACTTTTTGCCACAACGGTAATGATTTTATCACCACTAACTTCTTTAGCAGTAAACGTACCATCAGGTGCAATCGTTGCATATTCTTGACCGGAAGTAATTTCCCAAGTTACGGTAGTATCAGGTGCATCCGAAACGGTTGCTGTAAGTTTAATAGACTCACCACTTTTAACTTCAGTAGGTCCAGAAATGGTAATTTTAGTATCGTATTTTGGTGGTAAGACAATCAAATTCCATTTAGCTGTTAGGGTAATATCAGCCTTTTGATTTTCGGAAATGACTTCGATTTTTTTATCACCATCAAACCAACCTATAAATTCATATCCATCTTTGGTAGCATCAAGTAAAGTAACTTTCGTTCCCTCTTGAAATTCAGTGGGGTTATTAGGATTGTTGATACCACCATCAAGCACATAAGTAATACTGTGCTTGATAGGGTCTTTTTTGTGTGAATCGCAAGAACATAAACCAAGGATACATAATATTGTGCATAAAATAAGACTTATTTTTTTCATCTATTTTACATCCTCCTAATATTGATATGTACATGTTATTTTAACATCACGACCAGATGTTGCTTGATATGTACATTCCATACTTACAATCTTGCCTTTTGTAAAAAGGAAAACAAAACTAGCATCACCTAAGGCATTCATGTCTTGATTATCAAATACTTCTTTGATATTGCCATTAGAAACTTTAAATGTTACTTTATCTTTTTCTTCAACAATATCTTTGCATATTTTTTTATTGATTTTTAATTTAAAAACAAATAATTCTTCTCTAGAAACATTATCACGAGTATCAGAAGTTGTTTGTGATTGTAATTGAAAATTATTATCTAAAGTTAAAATATTAGTACTTACGCTTGCTGTATCTTCTGTGATAAAACTAACAGTACTTATATATCGATAAACTAAAACATTTTGATCATTTACACTTATATCAGTTACTACTTCGTTTACATCTTTAAGAGCTTTATTGATATTTTTGCTAATTTTGTTAACTTTTTGTTTACAACCAGTAAGGGTAAATAACATACAAAAAGCAAGTAAAAGGGTTATAATATATCTTTTTTTCATTGTTTTTTACCTCCTACCATAAGTCTTTCTTCTTAACAAATATCATCATCGCAATTAGACTAGTTGCTGCAACAATACTGCTAATAATTAAAACTTTATTTACACTATCTACAATAGGGCTAACCTCACTATCAAGGTCGGCACGATAAGCTTCATAAGATGCCATTAATTGATTGTAATTAGTTAAATCAAGAAGTGATCTATCAGCTCTTGATAAATTAGCAAGTTCACTAGCAATGCTTCTTAACTCTTCAATATCTTTAACATTAAATTCGGTAGGTAAACTATTTAAACGTTTATCTAAATCTTGTAAAGCCTTTGTTGAGCTTGCAAGTTTTAATTTACGAAGAACTTGTTTAGCATTATTAGCAACTTCAACTAATTCATTCCATTTGTCCATGGAAATACCATATTTAGTAGGATCTTGTTTTACCATATTTAATTGGGCAATAGCATTATTGATTAATTCTTCGTTTGCTAAAGTAATATTATTTAAGGCTTTAATTTCTTCAGCGTATTCCATGAAATTAATCATACTACTATGCATAGCTTCATATCCACTTTTTTGGGCTTCTTGAGCACTACCAAAGTATGCAAGATAAACAATGGAATCATATCCTACGATATCAGGATTAGATGGTAAAATCATTTGAATTGGGTTAAATGTACCTACTAAACCAACAAAATTGAAATAAGCAAGTTCTAAACCAAATAAATCAAAATATTTACTTAAAAGATCATAACCAGGATCTGATTCACTAATTTGAACTTCATCGTTATAAGAATCTTCCAAAATTGGAGCGGTAAATGATTTAAATTCAACACTTGTTAATCTATCATAACCGTAGAAAGCGTAATTACCAATGATTTTTAAACTATCTGGTAAAACAATCTGAGAAATGTTTTTGTTTTCGTTTCCAGCATATGTTTCTATTCGAATAGTTCCTTCTTCTACTACTAATGTAGTTCCTTTTTGTTCATCTGCTGTTTCGTCTTTGTAATTAGCAGGAATGCTATTTAAAATTAATTTGCCATTACTTAATATTGTATATAATACGCCATTTACTATTTTAGCATAGCTATTAATTTGCGCATTATCTGAAAGTTCATTATCTTTTTTAACATAATATTTTTCTAGACTAGTATCACCATCAAATACACCAATACCAATATGTTTAAGATTTTCACTAAATGTAAAAGCCGTTAAGTTTGGCATAGTTTGGAAAGCATAGTCATTAATAATTTCAAGTTTAGGAGCATTAACAGTCGTTAAAGCTGCTTGTTGGAATGCATATTCACCAACTTCTACTAATTCATTAGCATCACCAATTGATACTAATCTAGTGCAGTCAGCAAAGCTACCAAAACCAATCGTTTTAACGCTTGCTAAATCGATGTTAGCTAAAACATGGCATGATGTAAAAGCATAATCATCTATTTTTTCAACCTTTTCAAGGTTAATTGTTTGTAAAAGTTCACAACCACTAAAACTGTATTGACCAATTGATTTAACAGTTGTAGGTAAATTTACTGTATTTAAATTAATGCAAAAAGCAAACATAAAACTACTGATTTGATCAAGGCTATCAGGAATAGTGATTTCGGTTAAACCAGCACATCCTAGGAAAGCTCCTTCACCTAAATAAGTTAAAGTATTAGGAAGACTAACTTGTGAGAATATTGGGGCTGTACCACTTTCAGAATATCTACCAAAAGCACCTTCACCAACCCATTCAACAACCGGAATATTCAAATAATTTAAAGCCGAACAGTCAGCAAAAGCAAAATTACCAACCCTTTTAACATTTACTAAATTAGCAGCTTTTAAAGAAACACAATTATAGAATGTTTCATCTTTGATTTCTTCACCAACTTTACTTAAATCGATTGTATCTAAAATAGTATCATTAGCAAAGCATGCTGTACCAAATAAAACATTACCATCTTCAGGCATATTAACCGTTGTTAAATGTGCACATTCTTGGAAAGCACCAAGACCAAAAGTACTATTTTTACCAATAGTTACTTCTTCAAGAAGTGATTGGAAAAAGACACCTTCGCCATATGTTGCATCATTTGCAAGAGTCACATTCTTTATACCACTATTTCTAAAAGCATAATCATTAACTTCTAAAACAGTATCTAAATTATTAACAGTATTTAAAGCTGATGTATAAGCAAAAGCATTGATATCTATTTTGTTACCTGCAGCGTTTGCGAAAGTAACTTCTTCAAGGGCTTTACAATTAGCAAAAGCATAACTGCCAATAATAATTGGAGCACTAAAAGTAATTGATCTGATATTTACGCCTGCAAAAGCACCATTACCAATTTCTTTAATACTTGCTTCTACTTCGTAATCAGCAAAATCATGCACTGGGCTTGCAAAAACAATAATAGTGCCTGTAGCATCTAATAAGACATCAGTACTTGTTTTATAGTATTGGTTATTAGGATCAACACTAAATACACTAAGTTTAGTACCTTCAAAAATAGAACCACGAATATCAGCTAATTTGGTATTTTCTTGGAAAACAATGGTTGTTAAGTTTTCACAATCTTTGAATAAATAATTACCTAAAGTAACTTCCGAATTTGGTAAAGTAAAGCTTACTAAACTAGGACAGTCATAGAAAGCTTGTGTACCTATTATTTGCACTGTTTTAGCAATATTGAAATTAGCTAATTTTTCGCATTGACAAAAGGCACCTTCACCAATTGATAATAAATCATTGTGAATATTTACGGTTTGTAAGGCAGCACACTTTGCAAAGCAAAAATCAGGAATTTGTTTATTTTCATATATATCAATTTCAACAATACCAGTGTTAGCAAACATTGCATAAGCAAGTTTAGTATTTTCTGATAAAGTTACATCTTTTAAAGAAGTACAGTTTTCAAATGCATGAGCTGAAGTGTTTCTTAACTGGCTAAGATCACAACTAGTAATTGATGTACATCCTTTAAAACCACCATCACCGATGGCATAAATGTTAGAAAAATCAACATCTTTTAACTTTTCACAGCCAAAGAAACATTCTTTACCAATTACTTGAACATGGGTAAGATCAATTGTTTTTAAGGCTTTATCATTATAGAAAGCATATTCACGAATTGTTTTAACCGTATTAGGAATGGTAACGGTTTCTAGACCTGAACAATTATAGAAAGCATATTTTTGAATTTCTAAAACACCATCAGGAATAACAACTGTTTTAACGGTTGTATTAGCATTAGGAATTTTATTGGCATCATAATCATCTTCAGTTAGTTCGATATCACGATCAGTATCATATAAACAAAAAGCATAAGATCCAATATATAAAATACCTTCATCATCAGGAATAACAACATTACCACCTAAACCTTTATAAGCTATTAACATTCTATTCTCAATGACAAATTCACTCTTTATGCTTATTCTAACAGTAGCCATGATATTTGACCCATTTAGTTTTAAGCTAATGGTTGTACTACCTTTTTTAAGACCAGTAACAACACCATCTTGGTCAACTATCGCAACACTTGGATTACTAGATTCATAAGTTTTTTCATAATTATCATCTACATACCATGGATTGATATCATAAAATAATTGAATTTTTTCACCAGGATAAAAGCTAACCGTATTCATACTAGAAAGGAAATTACGGTCACCTGTTTCACCAATTTCACTTGTTTGGGCAGCTCTTGAATAAGCAAATAAGGTATTGAAATAAGAAAATCTAAGTGATTCAACTTTAGCCTCAGTAACTGGCGGTAAGTTAGTAGCTTTAACCTCATCAGTTTTAGCTTTAACACTAACAATTAAAGTTGCCTTTTTACCATAAATAGCCTCGTATACCATAACCGTAGTTCTACCAGCTTTTTTAGCAACTAAGATGCCTTCGTTTAAGTCAGCAACATTTGGATTAGTTATTTCCCAAACTAAATGTTTTAAATAAGCTTTATCTTGATCTAAATTAGGATCTGTTGAAGTTAGGTAACTTGTTAAATCAACAACATCACCTTCATTAACACTTAAAAGCAGTTTATCTTTGCCATCAACTGTACCATCTTCAGTAAAACGTAAGTCACCATTGGTACCAGGAAGAGCGCATAGATAAATATTAGAATTTAAAGCATAGTCATCAATAGCAAAGCCTAAAGCAGTAGGACATACTTCATCATAAAATAAATTATCAATATAATCAGTTATTTCAAAACGTACTCTATTATCTTTACCTTTTTCACTATAAACAGGAATAGGATTATCAGTTAAGAAAGTATAACTTGAACTAGAAGTAAAAATAATTGGTGTAACTGATTGAACGTATTGATTATCATAAATCATCATTGTTACATAATAACGATCTTTTTTAAGATTAGAGTCATAAATTTTTTCATATGTAACATCTTTTAAAACTGGAGCTTCATCATCTAAAACAAAATCAAATTGGAAAGTATTACGAATATTTTTAGCTTCGCCACCATCTCCATAATCTAATTTTGCTTTCATAACGAACGAATATTGCCTATTATTAACAAGACCTAATTCATATGATCTTAAACGCAAGAATTCATAATATGGCATTGGTGTACCATTATAACCATAAGCTTTAATAGCATTGACATCTGTATGACTCCAAATTACTTCACCAGTAATTTTATCAGTTATCTTAAAATCAACGGTTTTAGCATTTCTAAGTAAGCCCGCATATACAGCTGAAATACCATCAATAGAACCTAAGAAATTAGAGATAGCTATGCGATCAGTTGAAGCAGGAATTTCATCATAAATGGAAGTATCGATATCATATAGATAACTACCAAGTGGAATAATATAATTATAATAATATGAGCCATATGGAGTAGTTGCATAATAATCAGCTTTTAATTTATCTTCATCATCAATGGCATTATTATGAGCTTCTGATTCTACTTCATAAAAGGTTTTATCAAATAGTGGTGCTTCGGTCCAGTCACCATAAAAAGCAAGGAAAGGAATATTTAAATCAATAGGTGTAAAGCCTTCATCGTTTTTGCTACCACCAGCTTGTAATTTAACGAAACCTTCAACATACATACCATAAGGGAATAAGTTATTAATTAAATCTTTATCACTTTGGCTTAAAGTATATACAACTTTTATTTTAGCTGTTTGGCCAGCATTAACTACAAGGGTATTACCATTAATAGTTCCACCTTCAATAACTTCATATGTAGGTGTACCATTTAAGATTTGTGATTTTTCGGAAACATATTTTTCATCAGATGTTGAAACACTTTCAGTCATTGCAATTACATCTAAATCATATGATAATGCATATTCAGCAAGGTTAACAACATTAAATTCCATTGTATAAACACCCTTGCGAGTTGGATCATCTAATAATTCTAGTTTACTACGGTCAATACCATCAACTGTAATATAACCTTTAGTATTTACCGCGTTATATAAACTAGCAAGACCAGCGCCTTGTTTACGTGGTGAATAAGGATTACCTTGTTCATTTAACACAATTGAGGCCGTTGACATTAATAGCTGATTTGCCATAACAGATATTTGTTTCCATGTATAGGTTGGATATAATTCTTTTAAATATTGTCTTATTAAAACAACAATACCACATAAATTAGGTGTAGCCATGGATGTACCACTTAATTCATCATATCCACCACCAGGAATAGCCGATTTGATATTACCACCATGAGCAGTAATTTCAGGTTTTAAACCAAGTGATGGTGTAGGTCCCCAGCTAGAGAAATCAGACATAAATGGACCTGCTTGATTACTATAATTAATGGTCATTGTACCACTTGCTTTTTCAGCAAGTTTAGTACCATCTTCTTTAGAAATCGAAATGGTTGGAATATGATCACTTTTACCCATGGACATCAAAATGTTACCTTCGATGTTATTATAAATAATACAAGCAACAGCACCATTGGCTTTAGCAATTTGGGCTTTTTCTTCAAAGGTATTATCACCACGTTTAACTAAAGCAATTTTTCCTCTAACAGCATCTTTACCAAGGCTTGTATAGTTAATTTGTTTACCAACACCAGGGATTGTTACATAATCAAAAGTTTTTGAAACACCTTCAGTAATACCAAGTTCTTTAAAGAAATCATTTTCATCACCCTTGATGTCATTAGATTCATCAAAGAAAATAACTTGTGAATCATTAGCCAAAAGATATTTACTTTTTACACCACTAATAGAAGCAACCGATAAAGCAGCTTCATACGTCGAAGGTGATCCTACAGTACCTGAATCAGGATTAGTTACAAGGTTTGTATTACCTTGTTCACCACCATAAGCTGAACTATAACTATTGCTAGCGGCGGTAATTAAACTAATACCACTTTGATTAATTTTGTCATATATAACATTAATTTGACTGCCATCTTCTTCTCTAGCAAAGCCACAAGAAGATCCAAGTGACATGTTAATTGCGTCAACATTTAATAAAACAGCATCTTCTAAGGCAGCAAGAATATCCTCGGTTTTACCACCTTCATCAAGATCAGGGAAAACTTTTAAAAGGACAAGTTGTGTATTTACCGCAATACCAGTAATAACATCATCTTTACCACCAATGATTCCGGCAACGTGTGTACCATGTTCAGAATCATATGGGAAAACATCGGGGTCTTTATCTGCATAGTCATATACATAAGGTATCTTACGACTATAATAAACATCGGTAAGTTTTAATTCTGTTTGTAAGTTTTGCATATTAAGTCTAGCAGCAGTAGTATCATTTAATACTCTACTGATATCTTGCATGCTAATCATTGGATTTTGAGGTTGATTTTGGAATACTGTGTGACTGCAATCAAAACCAGAGTCTAAAATGGCAACAGCCGTACCTTCACCAGTATATTCAACACTACTAGAATCAAAAATACCTGTATCATAAACTTCTACATTGTTAGTAACAATTGAAGAGTCAACTTCTTTTGTTTTTGGTAGGTTATATGTATCACTTATGATAACGTCTTTGATTCCATCCACCAAACTCATTTTTTGGAAATTACCATAAGTTGTTTTTACCGCAATCGCATTAACAATGGTATTATATTGATAAACAACATCAGTAATTAAATGTTTAGAAAAAAGCGTATTAATTAATTTAGTTTGTTTATCATTAATTGCTTTAGCTTGCTTAGTTCCCTTTTCACCAAGAGCGTAATCAGCAACTTTATCAACATATTTATATGCTTCATTATTATAAGTATCTATTAAAGCATCATCTGGTAAAGTGATTAAAGTTACTATTTCATCAGAAGCTAAATAACCACCATTTTCAATTAAACGTTTTGCTTTGATACGTGATAAAACTTGTTCTTGAGTAAGTTTTAAATCGGTTCTTAAAATATCTAGGTGTTGTACATTATCATTATTATCAACAACTGGCTCTTTTGCCAGATTATCTTTATGACATGCACAGCATCCCATTAAAATAAAAACAAGCGTTAAAGCAAGTAGTATTTTATTTTTCATTTTTTATATTATTGCTCCTTTCTATTTAAGCCAAAAGTAGATAACAACCATAGCAATTATAAAACATATGATTACACCAATAAAGATGGGTAAATAATATGAAAAGGCTGCTTTAATGATTGCTTTTTTTTCTTTTTTAGTTAAATTTAAGTCATCATTTTTAGGCTTAAACCTGCGATGTGGCATACCATCAACATCCATATTGTAAATGGTATGGCCATCATCTATGTACTCAACTTTTTTAGTCTTTTTTTTCATGTTTTTTTCTCTTATTTTTTTCAAGTTCTTGCTTCTCTAAAGCCTCTTTTTCCATTTGTTCATACATCTTATCATATTCTTCTAGATTATTCATAATTTCTGGATTATATAAATGACAAGATACAAAATGCTTTGGATATGCTTCATAATAAACAGGTTCTTTAAATTTGCAAACATTCATACATTCTGAACATCTAGTATGAAATTTACAACCCTTAGGGGGATTAGCAGGTGATGGTATATCACCTTTTAAAATTATTCTTTGCATTTTCACATCAGGATTAGGGACAGGAACAGCCGAGAATAAAGCTTTTGTATATGGATGCATTGGATTTTTAAAGATTTCTTCTGTTTCACCAAGTTCCATCACATTGCCTAAATACATAACTAAAATATCATTAGTTATATATTTAACAACTGATAAGTCATGAGAGATAAAAACATAAGTTAATCCCATTTTGGCTTGTAAATCTTTTAATAGATTTATGATTTGTGCTTGAATGGATACATCAAGAGCACTTACTGGTTCATCACATATAACTAGTTTAGGTTTAACTGCTAAGGCTCTTGCAATGCAAATTCTTTGACGCTGTCCACCAGAAAATTCATGAGGATAACGATCATAATATTGAGGTTGTAAACCACACTTATTCATGATATCTTTGATATAATTACTTACTTCATCTTTTGGTACTATTTTATGGACTTTAACGGCCTCGGATATTATATTACCAACCGTCATTCTTGGTGGTAAGCTTGAATATGGATCTTGGAAAATTAATTGGATATCTTTACGATATTTTTTCATTTGTCCTTTTGATATTTTGGTAATATCTTCACCATTGAAAAAGATTTGACCACCATCTGATTCATAAAGTTTTAAAATAGTTCTACCTAAAGTGGTTTTTCCACAACCCGATTCACCTACAACCCCAATGGCTTTACCTTTTTCAAGTTTAAAACTTACATCATCTACAGCACGTAAATAACGAAGGGGTTTACCAAAAATATTTTTTTCAATTGGAAAATACTTCTTTAAATTTTTTACTTCTAAAATGTATTTAGGGCTTTCATCAGTTGTTTGCATCAGTGTCACCTCCTTGTTTAGCATATAAGTAACAAGACACGTAATGCGTATTTGTTATTTTTACTTCTTCGGGATATTCACCATTGCACTTTTCAAAGCAACGATTACATCTATTTTTAAAATAGCAGTTATGTGGTAAGTTAATTGGATTAGGAACTTGACCAGGAATAGAATATAATGGTTCATCTATGCTAGAAGTAATTAAAGGTTTACTTTTTTGTAGGCCTATTGTATATGGATGCATTGGGTTATGGAAAATTTCACTTGCTGTGCCTTTTTCAATAACTTTTCCGGCATACATAACAACTACTTCATCAGCCATTTCCGCAATAACACCTAAATCATGTGTAATTAACATAATTGAGCAACCTTGTTTTTTCTGTAAATCTTTTAATAAATCTAGAATTTGCGCTTGAATTGTAACATCAAGAGCTGTAGTTGGTTCATCGGCAATGATTAATTTAGGATTTCCCGCAAGAGCCATGGCAATCATAACTCTTTGTCTCATACCACCTGATAGTTCATGAGGATAACTTTTATATACATGTTCAGGCATCGAAATACCTACTTTATTTAACATTTCAATACTATGCGCTTTAGCTTCTTCTTTAGTCATATTAGGACTATGAATAAAAGAAACTTCATCAAGTTGAAAACCAACAGTAAATACAGGATTTAAGCTAGTCATTGGTTCTTGGAAAATCATGGTAATATCTTTACCTCGGATATTATACATTTCGCTTGTTGGCATTTTAGCAATATTGTATGCAAGATTGCCTTCTAAATCATCAGAATTAAATCTAATTTCACCATCAATGATTTGTCCTTGAGGAGCTTGTACTAGTTGCATGATTGATAAAGAGGTTACACTTTTACCACAACCTGATTCTCCTACAACACCAATAATTTTATTTTTAGGAATATTAAAAGAAACACCATTTACACTCATTACTGTACCATTGTCAGTAAAAAAGCAGGTTTTTAAATTTTCTATTTCAATGATATTATTGCTATCCTTCATTACTGAAGTATATTCTTCTAATTTTAATTTTCTTTTCTTTAAAGCCTCATAATATTTCATTTGTTTAATGTTATATTTGATAATCTTGCGGCTTTCTTTAATAGAGATATAATTATTTTCTTTTTTCATATAACTACAACCTCCTATTTCTTTGACCTTGGATCCATTGCGTCTCTTAAGCTATCACCAATGAAGTTAAAGCCAAGTACCGCAATAACAATCATAATACCAGCAGGTAACCACATATTTAAGTGATAATTTAATACTTGTGGATCATTTGAGGTTGCAATCATTGTACCCCAAGCAGCTTTAGGAAGTTGAACACCAAGACCTAAATAACTAAGAGTTGATTCATATAAGATAACACTACCAAGACCAAGGGTCATTGATACAATCAATTGTGGCATAACATTAGGAATTAAATGTTTGAAAATTTTACGCCATGTAGGTAGGCCCATTACTTCAGTAGCAGTAATATATTCTTGTTCACGTAAAGATAAGATTTGGCCTCTTACAAGTCTTGCAACACCACTCCAACTAAAGATCGTAATGATGACCATCAAAACATATATTTGTTGATCCGATTCTAAATGCCATGAATCAATTACGGCTGAGGCAATAAGTAAGATTGGTATCGTTGGTATACAGTTAAAAATATCAACTATTCGCATGATAATTTGATCAACCCAGCCACCAAAATAGCCTGAAATACCACCGAGGATAATACCTATAATGGTTTCTAAAATGACAACAATAAAACCGATTGTAAGTGATATTCTACCACCATACATTAATCTTACGAAAACATCCATACCTTTATCATCTGTACCAAGTAAATGATTTTTAGATGGGCTTGCGTAACTATTAAGTTCTCTAGTATGTTCAACCGTTTCAATAACGGTAATATCTTCACCTGTTGTTTTATCTTTAACAACATAACTAGTTACAATTTGTTCGGTTGTAGGTGTTCTATCAACGGTTTCTTCACCCCATTTAGAATAAATAAGGGGACCTAAAAAAGAGAATAAAAACAGTGCTATAATCATTACAATTCCGACAATGGAAAGTTTAGAACGGAAAAACCTTCTTAAAACAAGTCTTATTGGACTCATTTCTTTATAGGTTTGTTCATCTTGAAATCCAGTATTTAAATTCTCTTTAGGTTTAACATTTCTGATGCTAACGCGAATGGTATCTTTACTTTTTTTATTACGAATTATATACTTTTTTTCTTCACTATTCATAATCGTTAGCCTCATCTTGTTCTAATATTAAACTAAGGTTAAGTATTTTTCGCATAAAATTGACCTACTTTCCTAGTTTTACTCTTGGATCAACAACTGAATACATGATATCAGATAATAAAGTACCAATAACCGTTAAAACAGCAAGGAACATGTTATATCCCATTACAAACGGAATGTCACCTTCTTTTAAAGCTTGATAAGCAAGACGACCGATACCATCAATACCAAATACTTGTTCAGTTATCATCATACCACCAAATAAAGATGGTAAGATTCCCGCAAAAAGGGTTACAAGCGGTATCATTGTATTGCGAAAAGCATGTTTATAAATTACTTTTTTCTCTGATAAACCTTTAGCACGAGCGGTTCTAATGTAATCAGCATTAAGTACTTCTAAAGTGTTGGTTCTTGTATAACGCATCAAACCACCAATTGAAAGAATAACACTAACAAAAATTGGCAAAACTAAGTGATGCAACATATCACCAAATTTAGTAAGTCCTCCTAAGAATGTTTCTTCATAAGTTTTACTAGCATATATTAATCCATTCGATGGGAACCATCCCAGATTGACCGAAAAGATTTTTATTACAATCGCAGCAAAGAAATAAGTTGGAAGTGATATACCAATCATTGTAAATACTGTTACTGTATAATCTCTTATCGAATATTGATGGGTCGCACTAGAGATTCCAAGGGGTATGGAAATTAAGAATTGTAAAATGGTTGCTACCACAGCTATTGCGAAAGAAATCCACATGTGTTCGCTAATAACTTCAGCAACATTTTTTTCATATTTGAAAGATTTACCTAAATTGCCAGTACAAAGATTGCCAAGCCATTTAAAATATCCTTCAATTAAACCTTTAAAGGTTTTGTCACCAATACCATATAAATCCTTAAATTGATTAACTTGCTCTTGCGTAATTGTACCATTTTGTAATTGTTGAGCAAATTTGATATCAATATAGTCATTTGGTATTAGTCTTACTAGTGTATAAATTATAATCGAAACACCTAGAAGAACAAATATTGATATAAATAATCTTTTTAATATATATTTAAACATTTCATTCTCCTCAAAATATTAAATTAAAGCGATGTAATTTTTTTCATCACATCGCTTTATCTCACTTTCGTTATTGTACTAATGAAACTCTATGAAGTTCACTAGTTAATCCTTTGTAAGGTGATAAATCAGCATCAGGTGTTAATGAATTTTCATCAATTTTTATTATGTTATATGCAAATAAATCTTTTCTTTGATATGTAGGAAGTTCAACTGCAAGTTCCATAACTAGATCTAAAGCATCACTATAAAGCGCAGCTCTTTCTTTTTGCTTATTTGTTTTTCTTGCGGCATCAATTAATTCCGAAAGTTCATCAACTATAGCATTTTCTACAGCGTATTTATCACCAGCATTTTGAAGGATTTGTTTGTAACCCCAGTTTAGTACTGATGTTGCTTTAGAATCTTTGTGATAAACTTGATACATATCAGGATCGATTGTAGAACCCCATGCGGCAGCCCAAACCGTTAAATCACCAGTTGATAATTTTTTAAGAGCATTAGCATCAGTTGTTACTGTAATTTCAAAGCCAATACGATTTAAAATTTCACCAGCAAGGAATAAAGCTTGCCATGCAGGGTGGTCAGTTTCTTCACCCGCAATAGTAAATGTATATTTTAATACATCGTTATTACCTTTTTGATAAACATCATTACCATTTAATTCATAACCCGCATCTTCTACTAAACTTCTAAGGAAATTATTTTGTTCTTCCGTAGTTAAAGTTTCACCTGCGTGTTTACCAAGTCTAGTTACATATGTAGCATAATCAGGATTAACAACCGTTAAATCCTCAGGTATTGGTCCACCAATGAATGGATAATATGCGGTAGCACCTTTAGGATATGCCCAACTTGCCTTTGACATTGAACGATGAATTTCTTCAGCTTCTGTCTTATAATAATCAACACATATTTTAGTATTAATTGCATGCATAATAGCTTGTCTAACTTTGATGCTAGGTACTTTACCAGCATTAATACCGATATAACCATAACCTGATGTTGTAATACGTTTACTCTTAATACCTTCACTTAATTTACGATTTAATTCCTCAATTGTTTCGGGTTTTGCGTTTGGTTCAGCAAAATCAATTTCACCATTATATAATGCATCAAGCATACGGTTAGTTGGCACTATTTGATAACGTACCTTTTTAATTACAGCAGGACCCATTACATAATAAGGATTTCTTTCAAAATATATAACACCACTATCATAGAAATCGCCAGCTGAAATGTTAGTAATTCCACCTGCTGATTTACTTGCGGCATAAGCACCAGCACCAACAGGAACACCTATTTTATCATCATTTTTAACAACATCATCCATAAAATCTTGAGAAGAGAATTCTACCCCAAAATTAGAGACAAAATCAAATTTATTAATTTGTTCTTGATTTGAATAATAATACATTGGAGCAACCCCAAAAGCAAAGTTCCAAATAGCTTTAGGGTCTACTTTTTTAATTTCAATTGATAATACTTCATTACCGCTTTGAACTGAACCATCTTGGTTATAAACTGGTGTATTATAAGTTACGCCATTAACCGTTACAGCCTCAGTACGGTTAGCAAATTTAATTCCTTCAATGTTAGGAATATTACGACTTGATGATGCAAAGAATGCTTGTTTTTCTTGATTAACTAAGTAATCACCTAAAGTAACTGATGTAGCCCAGTATTGAATAATTTCCGTTATTGCTGATGGGATTTTATCTTCATATACAATATTAATAGCTTCTTCTTCAGTATAATTTTTTAAACTTTCAACTTCATTATCAAGTGTTAAAGATGAAGTTAATTTACCATTACCACCATTTTCTTTTTTATTCCAAGTAATATATCCTTCTTCATATAAGAAAACTTCTACATCAGTAGTAAATAAGCCTTCATGTATTTTACCATTTTGATCTTTGAATTTATAATCTTCGTATGTGCCTCTATTATTATTGAAATCGTTTTGTAATTCTTCACGGAATAATTCTAAAGCTTTTTGATAATCATTAACAATATTTTTACGAGCATTATCATCAACTTTTTCAGTAAGTTTTTCTAAGAAAGTATCAGCTGTCATTGTAACACTTTCATTTTCTTCAAAGACTTCTTCGGCTGCATCGATTAAATTATCTTTTCTAGCATTGGCTAAAGATTGGAATCTAGCCTCAAAAGAGTCTTGTTCATTTGGATCAGTTTCTTGGGTACGATATTCTTTTAAACCTACAATGTCAGTTGAATATATTGTACTAGAACCAGTATAAACAGGATCAAGATAAACATATAGATTGAATAGAACATCTTTAATTGTTAAATATGAACCGTTCGAGAATCTTACATTGTTTTTCAAAACAAAATAATAAGTTGTTCTTTGGTTTTCATCACCATCATTACCCGTTGTAACAATGGCTAAATCTTTAGTTACAACTGATTCATCATCACCATAAGTAGGATTGCCATCGCTATCATTGCCAATCATACCTATTTGTGTTAATCCCACTACGTTGCTATCAGCAGCAGAAGTTGAGAAGAAAGGGTTAAATACTTTGTCAACTTCTTGAGAAGAAAATACTAGAGGGACAGTTTCATTATCAAAAGTTGTCTTTTGATCGGGTTTACATTTTTTACAACTTGCGGCAGAAATGACTCCTACCATGATTAAAGAAATCATTGTTATTTTTCTAACAATATTTTTTATTTTCATTTTTTCTTACTCCTTTACTTTATTATTTTATTTCAATTGATCCTTGCGAATCAGTTATTGTTGATGCCTCATCTTTAAGATAATACATGCCATCACTAACAATCATTAAATCTTCTTCACGATTGAAATTATTTGGTAATTTTACTATTGTACAATCACCACTAAATTTAACATTTTTAAGCACAGAATTTTTCATTGATATACATATTCCCGCAACATATATACGATATTGTTTAGAAAGGGTAATATCTATTTTAATGTGAACATCTTCAAAAGTTACATCTTCAATAGTTGATGATTCCATGTTACCAAACAAACTAATATCTAAACGTCTTTTAGATTCATCTTCAAAATCATCTTTCCATTCATCAAATATGGTACTATATGATAAGACAAAATTAGAAATAGTATGATTGTTACCTTTAAAGATATGATTTTTATAATCCTTAAAATTTAAAGTATCGCCTTGCATATCAATATCATTAGCCAAATAAATATTTTTACCTACGCTTGCTTTTAATTCTTTGGCAGTTGTTACTACTTCATAGACGCCTTCAATATATTCAACAAAAACCTTAATATCAACATTATCTTCACTACCACCTGGATGAACAAAGTTAGGATCCCATGGATTACCATTTTCATCTAAGTAGCCAATAGCTGTATAACCAATTCTTTTGTTTTTAAAATTTCTGCTATCTGAAAATGCACTACCTTGTGATGTAGTATATTTACCGAGTTCAACTACTTGGCCATTTTCATCATAATAACAAACAGTATACGTATAATTGCTTTTTTTCGACCATTTAGCATATAATGTTAATTCATCTTCTACAAGTCTATCATTTCTAAAGTTCCACTCTTTTTTATAAACCATATTTTCACTACCAGCACCATCTACTTGATACCAGCCTTCAAATTCATAGCCGTTTCTAACAACTTGAGCAGAGCTTAATTCAGTAGGAGCATGTATTAATAATGATCCACTTGTTGATTTATCGTAATATTGAACAATAGGTGCCGTACAGTTTTGATACGAACCACCTTCTAACATATAAACTACTTTAATCTTGTTACTATAATCAATTTGGTTATTTTTACATCCCGCAATTGTTGTCAAGATTAATAATGAAAATATAATGAAAAATATACGTTTTAATTTCATTTTTCCTATACTCCTTTACTATATTATCGTAGCATTTGTTTTTCTTACTAATTATACTATATTTTGCTTTTTTATTCAATACAAAAACGACAAAAAATAGAGAAAACGTTTACATTCGATTGTTTTTAAAAAGCAATTTAAGCCCTTTTGACAAAAGTTATTTGTATATCTTACCCTAAGTAAATCATAAAAATATTAATTTTTAGCTTTTTTCTTAACATTTAACAAACGAATTTTACCTATATAATAGTAAAATAAAATCAAGCATAAATTATGCTTGATTTTATTTTTTATCTTGATACTGTTATTGTAATTGAGTCACTACCTTTTACAGCTTTAATAACTAAAGTGTTATCGGTTATTGTAACATTCAAACTTGTAAATGTTTTAACAACAGTTGCACCATCATAACCGGCTATATTAAATATCATGCTAATAGTTTCGCTATCTGAAAGGTTAAAACTACCATCCATATTTTGAGTTGCGACAACTTTTTCAACATCGATATTAGCAAATGAACTTACAAGTCCGCTAGTATATAAACCTTTGACGGTTACATCATCTTTTTTAACATAATCACCTTTTACTTTATCTTTATCTAAGTTATAAACACCTGTTTCATCTTCGCCATAACCAAAAGAATTTTCAGCTGTTTTTAAATTTTCCACAAAGTATTCTTTTTCTTTGAAGGTGATATTTTTATTTCCTTGTTTAGTAAAAGCTGTAAAAAAGACACCTAAAGTTTCTTGAACTTCTACTGTATATTCCTTACTACTTACTAAAGCAGTTAAAGCTTCTTTTAATTTACTAATATCATTAGGATCAGGGGCATTAGCAATGTAATCTTCTATTACTTCGTTTTTAGCTTCATCAACTAAAGAAATCGTTACGGATACACTTGAACTACTTGTATAATAAGTATATGATAATAAATCTTCAGTCATTTTCGTAAATACAATATAGTCACTTGAACTAACCGTGAAGAAGAATGAAGAATCATGAGTAACGTCATGTAATGTACTCATTACCGAAATATGTTCTTGTGAATATTCTAGTTTTATTGAACCATCTTCTTGGCGTGTTCCTGAAAAGCCAGTTAAATTAATATTTGCAAAGCTTTTGAGAGATACATTGGCCCATAAAGATCTATCAGTTGATGAGGTATAAGTTATTTCGCTACCTAAAACAATTTTGCCATCTTTCATCGTTATATTATATACTTTATCATCATGTGCTAAATAGCCTTTAGAAGCATTAGTATCTAAAACATTTTCAGAATAATAATAGTTTTCGTTAAAGGTATCAATATAATGTTTATTATCAGCTGTAACTTCTATTTGATATTGTTTAGTTCCTTTAACTTTTGCTAAAAAGTTAGCAACGTCTTCAGCATCAGCTACTTTAGGTCCTTTACCACTATTTAGATATGTTTCAATTTCTGGAATAGTAGTTGTACCAATATTAGTCATTGTACAAATGCAATCACCAATATATTTTTCGTTTTCAGGTTCAAAATGAACAATAGCTTTGATGCTATTTTCACTAACAACTTCCACAGTTACTGTTACAAACACTGCCGCATAAACATCACCGTATCCCGCAAGTAAAGCAAATAAAGTTTTATTGTTATCATCACTAATAATGTAAGTATTATTAGTAGTTGGCGTATCAGATAATGCTTCTAAATCAATATCATATAGTGATAAAATACTTTGATCCCATAAATCATTTTTATATGATCCATTTGGCCATCTTTCTTGATATCCTGGTGTAACTTCACCATTTGCAATTACAAATTGGAAAATTTCATCATTATTAGATTGTGCATAGCCATAAGGAACACCACCATGTTCTTCTTTATTAGGTTCATAATAATAAGCTTTTTCCGTATATCTTAGTGTTGTAGTAACATCAAAAATTTTATCTTCTACAACATAAGTATAATTACGTAATGAGGCAATATTAGTCATAACGGCCTTTAAACTTGGTAATTTTTTATAACCACAAACACTACATTCATCACCATCATGTGCTTCTCTTGTTGATCCTACACCACAAACACTACAAACTTGCCAATGATATGTAGCATTATATTCATATTGACCTTCTGGATAAGTATGACTTGCAAATTCGGTTTCAATAATTTCAATTTCTTCCTCGCAATCTTCATCACTGAAATTTTTATTGCATCTATCACAGTGATAATGAGCAATTATACCCTTTTCTTCACAAGTAGCATTTTTAGCATCTACTTTAGAAGGATTATGTCCAAGAGGTTCAATAACTTGTTCTTCTTTTTCCTGGCATACACTACATACTCTTGTTTTTTTACCAGCAGTAGTACAAGTAGCATCAACTACTTGCCACTCTCCCCAATTGTGATCACCTTTTTCACAATCGCTTTCATTAAAGCATGAAAATAAAAGTATCCCTACACTACTTAACATAACACACAATATAAACATCTTTATAATTTTTTTCATTTTTTATCTCCTTTGGTTAACTTTTATTTTTATATATTATATTACTTATTTTTAAAAAAAGCAATACTTTTTGCTAATGTTATCGTTTACATTTATTTTTTTAAAATGTTTTTACCCCTAGTTTTTACCATTATTTTTATTTCTTTACTATTTTTTAAGTAAAAAAAAGACGTTTATTAAAAAACGTTCTTTTTAACTAAATATATTATGCTACAAGGAGTTTTAAAAAATTTGAAACGCTTGTTATTTTAACAAATCATTAAGTGTATAATAGGTATTTTTGCCAATATTTCTTCTTTCTATTATTTCTTTTTTTAATAATTTGGACAAAATATTTTTTGTCCTAGTCGCAGAAACATTTAATAATTCATCAATTTCTTGGCGTTTTACTTTTTTATAACTTTTCATATAATTGATAATCATTTCTTCTTGAATAGTTGCATCCATTATTATGTTTTGCTTTACTTTTTTATAGTTTACATTAGGAAGCACTACTCTAAAAGTATTATCAGTATTACTAAATTCTGGTTCTAAATTAAATTCTTTATAAATATCAATCATTCTACCAATACCGGTGCCATAACTTTCAATATATTTTAAACGATAGAAAATATTAGCCAGATTTTTGTTCCTAGGTTGTGAAATACCAATAAGAATATCTTCAAGGCTTATACCTACCATTAAACCACCTAATGATGTTACTTCTATTCTATTATCAAAAATTGATATTATAATACTTCCCGAAAAATTATAATTTCTATGAATTACCGCATTTAAAATAGCTTCTCTAATTACATATGGGGGATAATCATAAGTATCAACTCTTATATAATTTATAATTTTGCCACTTATTTTATTAATTATATTTAAATATTCTAAAACTTCTTCTACTTGTTTGATAACTGAACCCTTAAATTCTTTCCGATCTTTAAATGTAATTTTATTGTTCCCATCAAAAACGGCACATTTAATTGAAAAAGGACATTCATCTGATAATAAAAGAGCTAAATTGGTGTAATAATTGTTTTCATTTACTATATTTAATGATTTATATTTATTTTCCGAAAACATTATATCCTTATTTTGAAAAAAATGTTTTAAATAGGTAAAATGTAAATTTTGATTACTTGCAATCTCGTTTTCAAATGAATCATGATTATTTCTTATTAAACCTTTTATCATTTCATCGGTAGCTGGGGCTGAAACATTACCATGTCTAAAAAATACACCATTAGATTTTATGCCAATATTTGCTAAATAATATGGCTTATTAGGAGCATCTATTATTTTTGAAACTATTATATCTTTATCTTCATATTTAATAGCTCTAATGCTAGTATATAAAGATAAATCAGATTTAATACCTTCCCTAATCATTCCCCTTAAGGTTTCGATATCTTTATTAATATTATTTAATCCTTTTATACTTCCATCATCATTAACACCAATGTAAATTGTTCCCCCTTTGGTATTAGCAAATGCTATTATTTCTTTTTTAATATCTTTTGTTAACTCACTTTTTAATTCTACTAATTCATTTTCAAAAAACATTTTAACCTCCACCAATAAAATATTAATTTTCGGTAACCTTTCAGCAACCATTCGGTCACCTTTAATTATAATAACTAATGATTTTAGATAATTTTATCGACCTCCTAAAACCAAAAAAACGGAAACCAACTTTACAAAAGAACTTAATTTACGATATTCTTTTATAAAATTAATTTCCGCGCACTCTCTAAAACGCGAGCTCCTTTAACGCCTTAAAGGGTAAATTTATCAATATAATGATAATCTTTTTAGAGTAAATCATCATTTTTAAAACTCGATTACTTACTCTATAATTATATTATAATTAGAATAAAAAGTCCAGTATTTTTATAAATTTAATGCAACATTTTATCACTTTTAAAAAAATCAAGAAAATAGTTGCTTTTAATGAAAAACTCTAAAACAACTATATTTTAGAGTTTTTTGACTATAAAGCCCATTATGCTTATTAAATGGCGGGCACGTCCGGCACAAAAATTTAAACTAAACTTATACAATGATAATTTAATTATATTACAAAATAATTAATTTAACTAACCAATAAAAGTCTTTTAACATGAATCTGATTGATTGGTTCCATATAATTCATTCGGAAAAATTGAAGACAAAACATTGTACCATCTACTAAATTCCATTGAAACCAAATAGTACCCGAACCAAAATCTTCTTGTGGTTTTCCAATTAGTTCAATAACTTCATCAAAAGTCATTCCATATCTAATCATATTTTTAACATCTTCAAATGTTAAGTCATAAGATAAATCAGGATCACATTCATTTGAAACACAACGTCCAAAATATCCATATATATTTTCGATTGTTGTTTCTTCAATAATAAGCTTATTTTCATTATCTTGATATTTTTCTTGTTCTAACTCATTGTCGTCATTATTTATTTCAGACATTTTTTCGCCCATTGAAATTATTTTTTTAGAACTTGCATTAGCACTATTAATATTCAATACCATTACAAAAGCTAAAACAACAAGCCCAAAAAATATTAATTTTTTCATGTTTAATTTCACTTCCTTTATTCTTAATCAACAATAATTTTTGAAATAACATATGTTTCATTATCATATGCATAATGAACTATTAATGTCCTTCCATCATTTAGATAATATTGATGAATAATGGCACCACTTCCAGATAAATATCCTAGTGTTCCTAAATTAAATGAAACTTCATCAATTGTCATACCAACTTTAATTGATTCAACTAAATGTGAAGAAATAGTTGGAACTGAATCAATGCCTAAAATAGGTTCATTTACAAAATCATCAATGCTTGAAATAGACATAGTTGAAATTGCCATATTATTCCAAGGAGAAATCATATAAAAGCCTAAAAAAATATCATAAGTGTCTCTATTACAAGTTTCAGGATCTGCTATTAAATTACCATCAGCATCATATCTAGTGACAGGTAATCTTCCTCGTTTATGTGACCAATAGCCATCAGAATCTTGTCTATACCAATGATAATCTTGATCTATAGTACTTGCAACTAATGCAACTTTATATGTTCCTTCAGGACATATATCATATTTTCCTATTCTTTCAAATATTAAATTTGTACCATATTTTTTGTTATATGCATCAAAATCTGCTTTTACAGCGTTATACATTGCTACTTCGTTTGTAATATCATTAGTTTCTGCATTAGCAAATTCACCAGGTTGTTGTTTAAACCACAAAGTAGACGTTTTTGGGTCTAATTGATTATTTAATGCATATCCATAGCAATTAACGTTATTTTCAACAATACCACCCCACAAATTTGGTTCATAATCCAGTTCATATCCAGATAATGGCAACATGCACAAAACAGAAACATGAATTTTAACTTTTTCATTATATAGATACGTACCTACAATATTTGCTTTTTTTCCTAATTGATTATCACGAGCATATATTCTGCCCCACCCATCAACTGTTATGTTGTCATCAGTTCTCCAAGAATAAAGTTGTAGTAAATTAATTGGAACATCAACATTACTCAAATCAATATATGTATATTTATATGGTGAAACATACATATCCAAGTTAATATCTATTGGATCAGTTGCATATGTTTTACTATCATTTTTAATAACAAATTCTTTGATATAACAGTTTGACATATTATTTTTATCAATAGCCATTATTTTAACAGTTTCTTGAGATGTATTAATTGGTAATGCAAGTACTGTTCCATAATCTGTTATTATGGCAACATTTTCATTACTAGAATACCAATAATAATTAAGTCTTGAATTAGATCCTCCATTAACATATATTAATCTTGTAAAGCCTTCTGTTATTGTATTTTGGCGATAACTTCTACTATCAGCATTTATTTCTTTTTCATCAACTGTTATTTGACTTCCACATGGTGTTTTTTTATCTGGATCTGGTATTAAATGAGAACTGCCATATGAAGTAATATTTCTTGTTAATGATAAATCAATAGCACTGTTTTTAATATTTAAATTATAATATCCTATACAGTAAGTTCCTTCAATCAAATTTACTGTTGTTGAATAATTACCGATAGTATCAATATTTATTATTGAAGAGATTGCTTCTTCACTATTTAAAGCATTTAATCTAACTAAAACCAATCTATAACTAGCAGAATTATTATTTACATTCGTTTCAATTTTAAATTGTGAAGCTTGTAATAATGTAAATTGTTTTACTTCTTCTATTTTTGAATTATGTAAGACATCAATTTTAAAATTTTCAGATTCTCCATAATCAAACATATTAAATGCTTGAAATGAATTAACAATTGAAACTCTTAAAACTAATTTAGAAATATTAGTCATATCATAATTTACATCAATGTAATATGTTCCTGATGATGGCAAAAATACATACATATAATTTGATCCATCACTATTAATTGCTAATGTATTAAAATTAGAAATATCACATTTTTTCATTAATTGATAATTAGTATCTTTTATTTGAATACAACTAGCTGGATAAACGGTTTCTTTAACACTAGTTGCTGTCAATGCTACTTCAACAAATCTATTACCATAGTTTTTAAATTTAAATATGCCAAAATTATTATCTATATCACTAGTAATATCGTTATTTGCATTTGTATAAATTGTAGTACAATCTGTAGGAATAATCGAAGCAGCATGGGCATCACTTATATTGGAAACGAATAAAGCCAAACCTAATGTTATTATTAACATTATTAATATTTTTCTAAATATTTTTTTCATAAACTACTTTTCTCCTTTCATTAAATCTACTAAATTAATATAAATCACCTTGTTCATTGACTTTATATAATGAAACAAAAGATGCTTCAATATAATTTATTTCATTTTGTTTTTTGAAAATAAATATTACTTTAAAAGTTTTTTACGATTTTGAATATAATTAGTTTTATCTTATAAATCATTAAAATTAAGATTAGATTCTTTAAATTTAATACTTATATCTTCAATTATTATATCTTGATAAAACAAAAATGATTCACCATCATGTTTATATATTCCTTCTTGAAATTCAAACTGTTCATGTTTGTAACAAGAAGGAAAAATATAATAAAGAGTATCACCCCAAATAAAATAAAAACTCTCTTGGATGAATTCATAAATATATCCCCTCCTCTTATATGTAGAATTATTATTTTACAAAACTAAATAGGAAATAAAGCAAAAAACTCCCTTATATTAAACAAGAGAGTTATTAAAACTATTTTTTGCCCCTTCTAAGATAATAGACTAAACTACTATGAAAATATACCATTATAAAGGAAAAAACAATTTTTCTAAACAACTCTATTGTATATTTACTATTACCATTTCCCTATATTATTATAATACGTTTCAATAAAATATGCAATTGTTTTATTAATTTTTTTCTTATTTAGAGTGCTTTAATAATTTTTTTTAATATTGAAAAGTATAATTTTCCTAATCCATAAAATAATTAAAAATACAGCCGTTAAAATGCAACATTTCATCATCTTAAAAAAATCAAGAAAATGGTTGCTTTTATGTAAAAAGCTCTTTCGTTCTTCCTAAATATCTAGGTGATACGAAAGGGCTATACCATTATATTTATTGCATTTATAAATAACTCATTAAAATAATCAAAATTAGTTCTTTTATTTATATTAATGTTGTTAAATATTCCGTTTGTAAACAAATTATCATATACACGATTATTATACCTAGCCAAATCATCTATCTAATCGCAAACTATATTCCACCCGCGAATATTAAAATATCCAGCGCATCTTTGAATATTGCCAAATTCAACCTGTTTTGTCTTTATTCTGTTCCTCTTGTGCGCCGCAATACGGCGGGATGGCGTAAGATACGTGGACAATAGCCTCGTCATCGAAAAGGAGTGAAGGTTCATACACTTTTTCTTTCATTTTCTGCACGAATTCGGTTTCACCCGTCGTCAAGACAATTAGTTCTTTTAAGTAGTCTATCACGATTATCTTCGCATTTTCGATGTCAAAAGGATCCGTCTTGGCGATAACGGGCTTTAACTGTGTCTTGAATTTGTAAAAATTCAAACTTTTGAGATTGCCGTACCACCTTTCAATGCGAGTTTCCCACCGACGAGGGAATCGACGTTCAAAAACCGCAAAACCTCAGCAAGGCGTAAGACCTTTTCGAGTGTTTCCTTGATGAAACCCGTTTGCGCTGCCAAACTACTCAAATATTGCTTTGAAAATTACATTTAATATCCTCCTTTGATCCGAGAAATGAGATTTTTCGGTGCCATTAACTGCCACTCGGAATTGTACTCTAATTCGCCATATTCATCCTTTAAGAAATACTTCACTTGCTTTGTTAGGTGCCGTTTGCACTCCGCAAAGAAGGCATCAGACAAGCCGAATTTTTCTTGATAGTGTTGTAAAATATATCCTGCCTTTTGATAGAGAAATATACAGTTGTAGGCGTTAAGCGCACCAAGTAATTCTTTCTCATCGAGAATGCGGATCTGCATGAGCGCACTGAGTAGTTCGTCAATCCCGCCACACAAATCGATATTGTAGATACAGTCTACCACCGTGCGC
>CANQWZ010000003.1 GCA_947627685.1 uncultured Bacilli bacterium
TAATATACCGAAGTGTTGATAACTATTTTAAAACGCAAAAAAAAGACTGTTAACATTTTAGTTTGTCAACAGTCTAAAGAGCAAAACTAAAATATAGTTTTACTCTTTTATATTAATTATTACTAGAAGTTAATTGTAATGCTATCTACATATACTGCATTGCCTGCTCCAGCAATTTTAATGAAAAGACTTCCTGCTGGTAATGTATATGTAACAGTAAAATCACGACAATCATATTTTGTGGTGGTACCATCTTTAGTAACAGTAACTTGAGTTCCTGTTAATACACCAGTATCTGCTTGACCAGATACTTCTGTTAAATTAGTAGCTGTAGCGCCTGCTGATACAGTTAGTAATGTAGGAGTACTATAACTGCTCCATACATGCATTACAATTGTTTTTGCTTCTTTAGCAAAACCATTTTTGTTAACAAGTAGAGCATCCTTTGCTTTAAATTGCATGCAATCAAGATATCCTTTTGCATCAGTAGATTGAGGCATTATAGCTGTTGTTGTAAAAGTTATATCTCCTACTGTATGATCACCATTATATTTAGCATAACCACTACTAGCACTATTAGTAACAGTAAGTAATGCTTCAGTATCCAAAGTAATTGAATCGCCTTCTGCTTCTTTAGCCTTAATTGTTACTGTGAAAGTTTTAGTTTTTTCGGCACTATTTAATGTATAAGTTGCTGTTAAACTAATAGTTACATCATCTTCACCAATTTCAGGACGAGTAACAGAAACAACATTTTGGCTTAATTCGGCAGATGTAGTTTGTGCTAAACTCCATACTAGGCCTTCTGCTTCAGGAAGAGTAAAATCTTCAGTAACAGTTGTTGGAACATCTAAATTATCAAGGAATAATTGAGCTTTAGCTTCATCAGTTAATTGAGGAAGAATGTATTCGCCTTCTCTTGCGCCAAAGATAACACGGTAAGTACCAGTCCAATCACTACCATCTTTACCGCCATTGCTATTAGAATAGAAATAGAAATTCAATGTTACTACTTGATTTACATATACTTTAAGTTCTTCTGGGAATTCATTTTGTGAATTAAATAAGCAAACTTTTTTACTTGAATCAGTAGTATCTTCTAAATAATAGTAAGAATCCTTATTTGTTAATTTACCAGTTGCTTGTAAATATTCACTATGTTTAGCTGTTGAAGGTTGCCATGTACAAATTTCAGCAATTGTTGTTTGTACTGGTGTTCTCATAGTCCAAGTGCCAGATTCAATTAAAGTTACTTTTAAGCCATCTTTTTTGATTTGTGGCATGCCATAAAAATTATCAGTTGTACCTTCAATTCTTACTTTATCTCCAAGTTTAAACCCTTGAGGTAATGTAGCATATACTACTATACTACCCGTTTCATCAGCAATAAAGAAATCACGGAAACTACCTGACCAAATACAGTCAATAACACCTTCAATAATAACAGCTTGACCAGCAGCAAGTTTCTTAACTTCAGCTACTGTTTTTACTGGTAAATCTTTCTTGAAATTGAAAATTAAAACAGTTGAACTATCAGTTACATCACCACATGTAACAGTTGCTTTAGCAGATACCATAACATCTTCAGTTATAGAAACTTTACCATCAACTATTGCACTAGCAGGAGTTACTTCCCAAGTAACAGTTACATCACTTGCCCAAGTAAATGAAGTAGGTAATGTAATAGGATCACCATTATAATAATTGCCTTCTTTTACTGTATCTTTAATTTCAGATATTGCTCTAGCAACTTTTTGAGCTGCATCTAAAGATGGAGCTTCTGCATCTTCTGGAGTAACACCATTCCACATAACTCTAAATTGTGCACTTTTTGAATGTTTATCAAGAGTAATACATTCCATTTTTACATATTGACCTACTTTAGCATCAAGCACATCAGTTAAAGCACTTGTTGTATAGCCATAAATAGAAATTTTTTCACCTGTTAGTGGATCTTCTAATGAATAAGCATCACCACTAGTTTCTGAGCTATTTAATAATTTACCATAAACTTTATATGTAGCACCAACATAATTTAAAAAGGCTTTTTTATCAACGATTAATTTTTTGATATCTAATGCAGCTGCAAGTTTTTCTGTATATTCAGAAATTGTTGTTTCTTCATATGCACAAGCAACAATTGAAGAATGAGAATCACTTTCATCTAATTTAGTAACTGTAGGACTAGAGATTTGAGGAGCACCATAATAAGCTGTAGCTGTACCTTCTACATGAACTAAATCATTAATAGTATAAACTTCACTTACACCTCTTACTACGATAGCGCCTGTACTATCAGCTACGATTGCGACTTTTGTTTCTTTTTGTGTATATTGATAAATAACACGTCCATATATTTCACTAGGAATGCTTATAGCGTTGCCTTGATTGTCACCTGTTCCCCAACCGCCATCTACTAATGCATTAATGACAGCTGTTTTTACACCAGCAATAGTTGATGTATCAACTACTTCTTCGCATACAACTTTGTATTCAAAGTTTTTACTAGCAGTTGCTTCTTTACCACTTGCAGTAGTTTGTTTTGCGACTACTGTTAATGTTACAGGAACAACACCATCTACAGCTCTAGGATCTGTAGGAACTGGTCTTGTAACTTTAGCTGTAGCAATACTACCTTCTACAACGACATTAATTACGTCAGTTTCACTACTTGTCCAAGTAAATGTAACATCAGGATGATTTGAGTTACTATTAACTACTATGAAATCAGCAGTAGTTTTGTATGCATCTTCTTGAACATAAAGAATTTCATCTAAAGCAGCATTAACATGATTTTGCGCTTCAGTTAATTCAGCATCACCACAGTTAGTACAACTAGCAAAGGTAAGGCCTAAGAAAACTATTGCAAAAAATGCAATTAATTTTTTACCAAATCCGGTAAGTTTCATTTTTTTCCTCCTAATTTTTTTAAAATAAGTTTTTATATTTAATTTCTTCAAATGAAGAAGTTAAACCAAAGTTAATAATTATTCTGCAAATTCGATATCATCCATCGAGAATAACGCAAGTTGTATATGTCCATTTGCATAATCATTTTCAGGTTCTGATGTTGCACCATTATAATAAGCAACAACAGCAGTTATATTTTTAATTGTTTTACTATTAAAATATGCACCTGTTATGATTTGTTCACCTGTAACAGGATCTTTTAAAAGAACGTTTTGACTAACACGAACGTTAAGACGTTTGCTAGTACCATTTGCATCAGTATATTCACAATATAAGGTTATAGCTGAATTGTTATCACCATCGTTATAACCTGTAACTTTTAAGTTAGCATTTTCAATATGTATTAAATTACCTATTTTTTCATAAGCATAAATATCATTAACACTATCGCACGTTTCTTCTACAACACCTATTTCATCAGAAGCATCTGATGTAAGAAGTTGTACTTTGTTATTTGTTGAAACGTCTGTTATTTGTAAAGAGCCAAAGTAGTAACCAATTTTAGCTGTAACAGTAACTTTAGCACCTTCAATTAATCTTCTAATATCGTTATAACCACCATATACATATATACCATAATATGAATTGGTTTCTTCGTTATATTGTTGGATATAAGCATTTGTTCTTCCATCGTTTTTAACAACGACACCTGTTACTTCAATTAATGGTGAAGTAAATTCGTTTCGAGCATTATCTATAGCTTCAGCTGTACCATATTGTTCTCTGATTTCTTTAATTGACATAACGGTTGCTGTTTTAGAATAATCATAATTAGGATCTTTTTCACCATATATACGTAAGCCATAAACTACAAGATCTTTTATAGCATCATTTAAATATGTTTCATATTTTGTACCTGTTGCTGATTTAACTTGTGCATATGCAAGTTCAGCAAGTTCTAAGTTTAATAATTTAGAATCACCATTTGGATAAACGAACCAAACCCAAGCAAGATACCTACCATTGCTATCGGTTTCACCTGGTTTTTCGGCTTCTAAAACAATTTTTGCACCATCTGCTTTAGCTTGTTTAAATTGACTTTTGTTATATTGTGATGCAGCAAAACCCCATGCTTCAATTCGATATGTTGATTCAGGGGTATTAATACCATTGTAACGTACTGTAAATGATGAACCACCTGATGTAAACATTGTTGTATCACCATCTACATATCTTACAGCTTCAACTACACCAATACCATCAGTTTCAAATTTTTTACCTTCATAACTACTTTTTAGTTTTAAAGTATCAGTTTGAGGGGTTTTAAAGTCATAAGTTTCACTAGTATATGTACCCCATTTTGCAAAAAGGGTAATATCTTTATCAACTACATCTTTTCCGAAATCCCAAGCATTTTTAGTTGTTTTTTCTTTATACCAACCTTGGAATATATATCCTCCTGCACGAACAGGATCAGAAGGTTTTAAGACTTGCTTTGATGTTTTTACTTTTTGGGTTATTATTAAATCGCCGCCTTCAAAGTTACCACCATTAGCATCAAAAGTAACAACACATTTTTTAACACAACCCGTCAAAATAACACCTAACACAAAAGCAGTAATAAATAATAATATTTTTTTCATTTCTAATACCTATCATTAAAAAGATTTTTAGTTATTAAGAGCATTATAAGATTCTTTATAAGCGGCATCTATTGATTTGTTACCATATAAGATTTGTTGTATTATAAGTTCACCTTCTTCACGTGCTTTAGCTGAGTTAGGGAAAGCAACATTTGTGAAGAACCAATTTTGTTGTGAAAGACCTGCTTGTTTTGCTTTAGCTGCAAGTGATTGAACACCTTCAATAATTGTTCCATCGGCAGCAACTTCATTACCTAAAATATGATTTTGATATTCAGCAGAATTTAAAACATCTTTTCTAATTGGGAAATATGAAGTATCAATTGCCCATTTAAGTGCTGATTCATAACTGATTAAATATTTTATCCAAAGCCATGCAACAAGTTCTTCTTCTGGATCTTTTGATTTGAATAATGAAACGTTTGTACCTTGTTGAATTACTTGACCATGATTTATATCTTTTTGTGGAACGGCTGCAACACCTGTTTCAAATTTAATTGTTGCTTGTGAGCCATCATTGTAACTAGAACCAGCAGATGATCCTAGTGTCATAATGCATTGACCATTTTTAAAAGCATCTGAGCAATAATCGGTAGCAAAAGCTTGTGAAGTTGCGATGTTACCGTTTTTAAAATTAGTTAATAAGAAATTAGCAGCTTCTTTTGATTTTCTAGTATCTTCAGCGTTTGCACCAAAAGCATTAAAGACACCTTTATTATTTGTAAAAGAAGTAAATGTAGCATCCCATTGTTGCGTTAAAGTAATAAAGGCGTTAGCTTCTGAGTCAATACCAAAAGCAAATACTTGACCAGGATACTTAGCAGCAATAGCTTGATATTCAGAAGTAGCTTTCCATGCTTCTGCGATTGTTACTACTTCGTCCCAAGTTTTAGGAACACTCCAACCATATTTTTCAAATAATGTTTTATTGTAATACATAAGTTCGGTTGATTTGTTAAATGGTACAGCATATCTTGTACCTTTAGCATCGTAAATAGTACCTTCATTCCAGAAACCTTCAATGAATTGTTCTTGTTCTTCAGCAGAAATTCCATATTCAGGATGTTCTATATATTTATCTAATGCACGCACTTTATGTGATTGGTTATAAAGAGCAACGTGGTCTGGATAAGTTTGGGCAGCGTGAGGTTGAATTTCACCTGAAAGAGCAGCTCTAAGTTGTGTTCTTAAAGTTTCGTAATCACCTAATGAACGTTGTTCTACTTTATAAGTTACACCTAATTTTTCTTCATAATAAGCTGTGAAACTTTCAGCGATTTCTTCTAATACAGCTGTTAATGCTTGACCATTAGCATGCCAGTAATTAATTGTGATGTTTCTTTGTGGATAATCTTCAGGAATATTCGTAGGGTCATCGTTTACATCAACTACATTTGGTTTACATGATTTGCATGAAGCTAACATCATAATAAAGACTGTAGTTATTAATACAAGCAAAATCTTATTAGTTCTTTTCATCTTTTTTTAAGTTCTCCTTTTTTTATTTTTTATATCTTCTAAAACAAATGTTTGTTTTAGCCTTTTATACCACTACGTGATACACCACGCATAATGTATTTACGTAAGCACACAAATACAATAAGTAGTGGAGCAAGTACCGCAGCAGCAGCAGCCATTTGTCTACCTTGATGTGAACGGCCTTCACTATCAGTAAATGATTGTCTTAAACCATTACTAATAAGTCGCATGTCGTCACGTGAGGTAATCATCATTGGCCAAACATAAGCATTCCATGAACCCATCAATTTCAAAATTGAAATAGTTATTAAGGTTGGCATGGCAATTGGAATCATTATTTTAAACAAGTATTTAAGATTACTTGTACCATCAACTTTCGCAGCATAATATAATTCATCAGGAATTTGTCTAAAGTTTTGTCTTAATAAGTAGATATAATATACACTTATTAAGAATGGTACAATCATTGCCCAGTAAGTATTTTCACCATGTAAATATTTAACAACAACAATGTAGTTAGGAATTATCATCATTTCACCAGGAATCATCATTGTCGCAAGGAAAATAGTAAAAATAATTTCACGACCAGGGAATTTAATTCTTGAAAAGGCAAAAGCAGCCATAACCGTTGTTACAAGTGTTCCAATTGTGGAAAATACACCAACAACTAAAGTGTTATACATTAATCTAAATAAATCAAATTGTAATTTTCCTGAAGTAGTTAAAGACATTTGATATTTTGCGTCTAAGATATATCTAAAATTGCTCCAAGTAATTACTTTAGGGAAAAGTGTTGGTTTAACTAATTCGATTTCTGCTTCTGTTTTAAGAGCTGTAACAATCATCCAATAAAATGGTACTAACATAAAGATAGCTAGTAAAACCAAAAAGGTATAACATACGATATATCTAATTGTTTTTAAAGTTTTTTCACGACGAATAATTTCGTCAGCATTTTCAACATAATATTTATTTTCAGGACATCTTCTTGCATTTTCAAAAGCTTGTTCTTTTTTAGTAACAATCAATTTAGAAATTAGTAGTGCTATTATGATAATAGCAGTAATTATTATAATTGCTAAAAGCATAATCATCACCTCTAATAATGGACACGTTTTTTACCAACATAACCATTGATGGCGGTAAAAAACATGATTATGGCAAACAGTACAACTGCCCCTGCTGCCGCAAGTCCCATTTCGGTGGCATCACTACTGCCTATTTTATCATAAATATACCATACTACTGTTGCCATGTTGTGACGATGACCAACTGATTGTGCTCCTTCGCCAAAAATAGCAACAACTGATGTATATTCTTTGAAAGCACCAATAAACGAAGTTATAAGTAAATAAAAGATTTGTGGAGAAAGTAGAGGTACTGTTATTCTTGAAAATATTCTAAATTTAGATGTACCATCTATTTGTGCAGCTTGATAATATTGTTTATCTATACTTTGTAAAGCGCTAAGTAAAATTAAAATTTTAAATGGAAGAGAATTCCATATGATATAAACCATTAAAACAATCATTGATGTAAACCATTGTGGTGTAAAAAGGGCATTATCAGGATTGAAAAGATTATTGCCAAGAGTAACACCTTGAATGTTACCACCAAGCCAGTTTACATTAGATCCTCCAAGTGAAGTAATTATGGTATTAGCAAGACCTTGATGACTTTCAAAAACAATTGAGAATACCATACCTATAGCAATTGTATTAGTTACATATGGTAGGAAAAAAACTGTTTGGAAAAATCTTTGTAATGGTTTAATTGAATTTAAAGCAACAGCAATTAAAAGTGATAAAAGAATCGATACAGGTACTGATGCAAAAACAATAACCATTGTATTGCATAAGCAAAGAACAAATTGATTACCGGCTGAAAAGATTCTTTGATAATTTTCAAAGCCAATACTTGAATAAGCACCGGTAACATTATCATATTGTTCTTTAAAAGATATAATGAAAGTATCGATTAATGGGTAAAAAGTAAATATCGCCATTAGTACAAGAGCTGGCAATAAGTAAAGCATTGCTTTTAAGAAATTGATACTCTTTTTACCTTCAACCATATTACTGTACTCTCTTTTCTTCTATTTTATCAAACACATAACATTTGTTAGGTTTTACAGCAACTTTGATGGTGGTGTGTTCTTTTACTTCAACACCCGATTCTACAATGAAACGGAAAGTTTCTTTTTCGGTATTTTTGTTACTAGCAACAACAGAAGTATCTCTACCAATATGTTCTACTTGTTTTACTTCAACACTAAGTGTTCCGTCTTCACTAATTTCAAAGCCTTCTGGTCTAATACCAATATTTACTTCTTGGTCTTCTAAGTTGCTAGAGCCGATTAATTCATCACCGATATATAAACCACCTTTTTCAACTTTACCATAAAAAATGTTAATAGGTGGTGTTCCTAAAAATTTTGCGACAAATTGATTAACTGGTTGTTCATAAACATCTTGTGGCTTGCCACGTTGTTGTTCAACTCCTGCTTTCATAACAACAATTTCATCAGAAATACTCATTGCTTCTTCTTGGTCATGTGTAACGAATACAGTTGTTATACCTGTTTCACGTTGAATTCTTTTAATTTCTTCACGTGTTTGTAAACGTAGTCTTGCGTCTAAATTAGAAAGTGGTTCATCTAGCAATAATACTTTTGGCTCTTTTACAAGGGCTCTAGCAATTGCTACACGTTGTTGTTGACCACCTGATAGTTGCTTTGGCTTACGATCTAATAAATCTTCAATACCAACAAGTCTTGCATATTTTTGTGTTCTTGCTAGTATTTCTGCCTTTGGCATTCTCATGTTTTGAAGGGGAAACATAATGTTTTGTTTAACGGTTAAATGAGGGTAAAGGGCATAATTTTGGAAAACTAAACCTATACCTCTTTTTTCGGCCGATAAATTAGTTACATCTTCATCTCCAAAAAAAATTTGGCCCATAGTAGGTTCTAACAATCCGGCTATCATATAAAGCGTTGTTGATTTACCACATCCTGAAGGGCCAAGTAGGCCGATTAACTTACCTGAAGGTATAACAATATCCAAATTGTCTACTGCTCTAACTTCAGAGTTTTTATCGGCAAATATTTTAGTTAAATTAACTAAACGAATGTCCATAAAATTATCCTCCTAATTTAGAATATCTAATCGCAAAAATTAACAATTTTCATCAATTATTTAATATTCTATTATATTTTACTATATATAACTTTTTTTTGCAAATTATATAAACTTTTTTTTGAATTACTAAAAAATATATTTGTTTACTTGCTTTTTTTTAGCAATTATCATTTTTCTTTTTTTTACCAAAAATACCTAAAAAAAGAAAAGAAGAAAAAGTCATTTTTTCCTCTTTTCTAAACAAATATTTCCTATTTTATAAATATTAACCACACAATTAGTAAGATAACAAAAGCAGCTGCAATACCTATTACAACTTTAAGCGCTTTTCTAGCTACTCTGATAAGACCTATGACAGCTAGAAAAATAACTCCTATAAGTAATAATAATTTTAAAAATCCGGGAAGACTGTTGAAAGGCGCAAGTATAAAATCAGAAGCTTTATTGGTTGCATCGTTTATCCATTCAATAACACTTAACATAATTTTTTCCTCCTAATTGTTAATTTTTCTAGCATCGATTGCTCTTCTTAATGTAAGTTCATCAACATATTCGATGTCACCACCTGCCGGAAGTCCGTAGCCAATTCTTGATACAACAAGGCCATCCTTTTTGATTATTTTTTCTAGATATAAAGCAGTCGTTTCACCATTTGGGGTAAAGCTTGTCGCAATAATGACTTCTTTTATCCCGTCAAGCCTTTTTTCTAAACTATCTATGTTTAAGTCATCAGGAGATATGCCATCAAGTGGTGAAATTAAACCACCAAGTACATGATATAAGCCATTATATTGGTTGGTTTTTTCAATGGCTATTACGTCTTTGGTATCTCTTACAACCATGATTTGATCTTTTGTTCTATAACTACTAGCACAAATTGGGCAGGTCTCTTGATCGGTTAACATACCACAAACCTTACAATGTTTAACATCTTTTTTGGTAGTAACTAATTCTTTTGCGAAAGCCTCAACCTCATCAATTGTCATTTTTTCGGCTATATGGTAAGCATAACGTTCAGCGGTTTTTTTACCAACTCCTGGTAATTTTTCAAAATGTTTAGATAGCTTATCAATAAATTTAATTTCGCTCATTTTTTGCTACTCCTTATTATATAGTAAAAAATTTTTTAAAAGCCACCTAGTAAAGCTTGATATTTAGACATTTTTTCAGCGGTAAATTTTTCGATTTCATCTGATGCTTGACGGCTTGCCGCAACTATCATATCACCTAACATTTCTAAATCTTCATCGCTAGTTGCTTCAAATCCTTTTTCGAAGTTAACTTGTTTTAAGGTATGGTCACCCATCATTATAATTGTTACTACACCACATGTTGTTGTAAACTCAGTGTTAATAATTTCTTCTTGGGTTTTTTCCATATCTCTTTTCATTTGTTGCATTTTTCTAATCATTGCTTGATTCATATCATTAATTCTCCTTTTCTACTAAACTTGCACCAAAGGCCTCTTTGGCAATTTGTGATGGTGTTTTAGCTGTTTGCATTTGACCATAATTTACACTTACAACATTTAATTCGGGATTGTTAATTGGCGTTAATTTAGGGCGTTGTATACCAATTCCAAATTGGCCACGATATTCATTACGTTTTTCTTGCCATGTGTTTTCTGGTAAAGCAATAAAATCATAATCTTTACCTAGGTGTATTCGTAATATTTGTTTGGCCTCAGTGTAATTTTTAGGTTCCATCAAATGATTACAAATAGCGGCGCTTTTGTATACAATAAGTAATGCTGTTTTGCCATTTGCAACCATTAAGCCATCAACTAACATTTTCGCAATTTGTGCATATGCATAACCTACTTTATCTTCTAGTTTAGGCCATAGACTTGTAATTCTAAGCTTTTCTTCACGACATTCTCTTTCTCTTGCTTCATGTAAGATGTTTTCAATAACGCGAATATCATATACATTTTTAATTGTTTGTAAGGTTTTAGACGCATTAGTTTGAATAGTTCTTTGAATTTCTGGCTTTTTTACATCTTCAGTCTTAGGTATGTCTACCACTGGTTTTACAGGCTCTACTTTTTCAGTAGTAGGTGCTTGTTTTCTTGTATCTTGCATTACTTGTTTGATTTTGCTAACTTCACTATTTAAGTTGCTTGCTTTTATTTCAAGATTATTAATACGACCATCTACATCTTTAAACTTTTCATCATATATATCATTTTTATTATTATTAGCTATTTTATTAATGTCATCAATAATTTTAGATATATTTTGTTTTTGTTCTTGGCTTTCTATGCTGATATTACTAACTTCTTCGTTAATTTTAGATATGTTAGTTTCGTTTGCTTGGATTTTGTCCGAAAGCCTATTAATATTAGCAATCATTTGATCCATCATAACAATTGAATTAGCATCAGTATTAACACTTCTATTTGCTTCTAAATCATCAGTATCAAAATCTAAATTATCGCTTGTAGTATCTGGGGCTTTTATTGCCTTAACTAGTACAAAATAATTTTCTTTTAATTCTTCTATTTCTTTTAAAAGAGCCTCATCTTGACTAGTAGTTGTTTGATTAATTAAGCCATTCATTGCGTCTTCTAGTTTTTTTAGACGTTCACTAACATTAGTGTTTACGACACTTTCACCACTAGATAACTCTAAATTTTTAAAAGTATTACTAACTTTTTCTTCGAGATTTTTAACTCTTTCTTCTAATAATATATATGTATTATTATCAAAGGTAGCATCATTTTTAGCATCAACTGTTATATTTTTATTTAATTCAGCTATTTCTTCTTTAATTGATGTATATTTATTGCTACTAGTTAAGTTATCTGAATTATTGTTAATAGTATTTTCTATCTTTTCTAAACGTTCACTAAGTTTGGTTAAAGATGTTTGATCAGCTTGCATGGCAGTAGTATTTATAACTCTAATTTTATCTTCAATATCATCAAGACGATAACTTAAATCCGTAGGTAGGGCTGCATTTTTAGAAGATATATCTTCTAACATATCTAATTTTGATTCCATTTTTTCTTTGAATTCATCAATTTTGGCCTTTGCGAATTCATCTGTTAATTTTTTTATTTTGTTATCAATGGTATTTATCTTACTATTATAATCTTGATTATCAGTAATATTTATACCAAACTTTTCATCAAGAGTATTTTCTAACTTTTGAATTTTACCAAGTACATCGATATCTTCGTTTGCGGAATTAATAATTTTCATAATGCCAACTTCTAAATAAATTTTAGATGAGCTAGTATATCTGATTTTGTTTTGAATATCTACTAATACATCGATATAATAAAATAGTTCTTTAGTATCTAAAGTTTTAGTAAGACTAATAAAATCTTCGCTATCATATATATATTTGTAGTTATCTTTTATATTAACGTTTTTATATAGTAAGATATCACGACAAAATTGGATAATGCTTGCAACAAGACGATTTACTTCTTTTCCCATATCAACAAGTTCATCAATGATACATATACTTTTAGTTGCATCTTTTTCCTTAAAAGCTTTTACAAGTTCAATAAGCTTGTAGTTTGAGATTCTGCCTGTTACACTATTGATATCTTCTACTGTTATTTTGCCTGTTGCGTATGCACTTGCTTGATCAAGGATACTTAAAGCATCACGCATACCACCTTCTGATGCTTCCGCAATAGCACTGATAGCATCTTTTTCAATCTCGATGTTTTCTTTTTGACTAACAAAAAGAAGTTCTTCTTTTAATTCGTCTAAACTAAATTGTTTAAAATCAAATCTTTGACATCTTGATAAAATGGTTGCAGGAATCTTGTGTGGCTCTGTAGTTGCTAAAATGAACATTATGTGTTTAGGTGGTTCTTCTAAGGTTTTTAAAAGGGCATTAAAAGCAGCCGTGCTAAGCATATGTGCTTCATCAATGATATATACTTTTTTATTTAATAAACTTGGAGGAAAGTTAACTTTTTCTAAAATATCACGTATTTCATCAACACCATTATTACTTGCGGCATCGAGTTCTATGATATCGGTTGTTTCATTATTAATAATTGCTTTACAGTTTTTACAACAATTACAAGGTTCACCATCAATTGGGTTTTCACAATTAACTGCTTTTGCAAAAATTCTTGCAATCGTTGTTTTTCCAATTCCTCTTAAACCACTAAATATATATGCATGTGAAGTTTTCCCTTCCATTATCGCATTTTTTAGGGTTTGAACTACATGTTTTTGACCTATTACTTCTTTAAAAGTTGTTGGTCTATAACTTCTATATAGGGCAACATAAGCCATAATTTTTTCCCTTCCTCTTTTTTTATTATTTTACCTAATTATTTATATTTATTATATCATAAGATTAAAAAAAAGGCAAACCATTTATATAAAAAGAAAAGCGATTAATTATATTTGCTATATATATCTTTAACTATTAAAAAAAGAAAAGTTTTTGCTCGTTTGAACAAAAACTTTTTTAAAACCTTTTTATTCAGAAAGATCTTTTTTACCTTCTTTAAAAACTTCACTTGCAGAAAGGGTAAGACCTGCTAGGCCTTGAAGTTCTGATGGGATAATAATTTTTGTTGCTTTACCATCAGCTACTTTTTCAAGTGATTCATATGCTTTTAAGGTTAAAACACCTTTATTAACATCAACATCTTTTATCATCTTTAAGCCTTGTGCTTGAGCTTCGTTAATTTTAAGTATGGCTTCTGCGTTACCTTCGGCTTTTTTGATTGTTGCTTCTTTTTCAGCCTCAGCTCTTAAAATAGCAGCTTCTTTTTCAGCTTGTGCACGTAAAATTTCTGATTCTTTTATACCTTGTGCTTTTAAAATAGCCGCGTTTTTTTCACCTTCTGCTAGCAATATTGCTTCACGTCTTTCGCGTTCCGCACGCATTTGTTTTTCCATTGCTTCACGAATATCTTTAGGAGGCATAATGTTTTTAACTTCTACTCTAAATACTTTGATACCCCAAGGATCGGTTGCTTCATCAAGAATTTCACGCATTTGTGCGTTTATTATGTTTCTACTTGTTAATGATTGGTCAAGATCTAAGGAACCAATTATATTACGAATAGTCGTGGTTGTTAAATTATCAAGTGCTCTTAATGGTTTTGCAACACCATATACATATGATTTTGGATCACTTATTTGATAATAGATAACAGTATCTATTTGCATTGTAACGTTATCTTTTGTAATAACAGGTTGTGGATCAAAATCGATAACTTGTTCTTTTAGACTAACTTTACCAATTACTCTTGGCGTATCAAGTTTACCACCAATAGTTGGTGCATTTGTATCACACGCAATACGATCGATAAAAGGCATTAAAAAGTGCATGCCTGTTCCCCAAGTCTTATAGTATTTACCAAGTCTTTCAATTACATATACTTGTGTTTGAGGAACGATTTTTATACAGCTGATAATAACAGCTATCACAACAATTAAAATTACACCCAAAGCAATAGCAAGTATAGCTAGGCCTCCTGCGTTTGCTTCTAAAAAATTAAATAAATTTTTCATTTTTTTATTCCTTTCTTTCTTTTTATTAATCTATTTTAATTTCTTCTATAGCATCTACAATCATTTTATTACCAACTATACCAATAATTACCGCTTTTTCACCTACTTCAAAAGCTCTTTCATTTTTTGATATGGCTGGCCAATCTTGAAATTCGATTCTAATTTCCCCTTTTTCACCGGGTTTTATGGCTTTGGTTATTACACCTTGCATACCTACATACCTATCAGCATTAGTTAAGATGGTTTGATTGTCACTGATTTTTTTAACAAAAGGTCTTGTCGCAATCACGAAAATTAAGGTTATACCCACAAAAACAATAAACTGAATCCAAATAGGTACCTCAAAAATTGCACAAAGTAGTCCCGCAAGCCCTCCTGCTGAAAACCAAATTGATACTAAGTTAGCTGTTTCAAATTCAATTATAATGGCCCCAATTACTACCATTGCCCAAACGACAATCATAACAATAAATTGTGGTGCTAAAGCTAAGATGTTAAACATTTCTTGCCACCTCCTTTGTATCAACAATTAGCATTTTTAATCCTGTATTCCAACAAGCCGAAAATTTGTAGGAAACTTGATTTGTAAAATCTAAATCAAGATGTTTTGTAAGTTCAGTAATCAATTTTTTGGAGTTGATTCTACCAAAACTAGGTTTTATTGTAAGTTCATATATATCTTCTTTATTGATTTCTTTTTTTAAGATATCTTCTTTAGTAATCTTTTTCATAACAACCGTTTTGTTTTGTTTATCATATCCAATAGCTATACCATAAGGATTTTCAAAACATAGCGTTGCTTGTTTACTTAAGGTTATATTGTTGCTATATATGGTTACTGCACTACTGTTTTTTTCTTTGCTAATCCACTCTATATTCATTTTTTACCTCCTTGGTTATATTATATTATACTCTATGTATTTTGTCAACAAAAATGTATAAATATGTATTTAATGTATTGAGTATATAAACTGATATTTGTGTGAAGTAAATGTTTTTAATTGATATTTTGCCATGTTTTTGTTATAATATTAACAATGGAGGTTTTTATGAATAATAAAAAAGCAAAATCAATAAGAACTTTAATTGTCATACTAATATGTCTATTTGTTACAATCCTTGCAACTGTAGGTATTTGTTGCTACAATTATTATGGATATGTAAATTATAAAGTAAAATATTTAGATGATTATTTCGAAGATGCTAACGAAAAAACTACTTCCACCAAAGAACGTATTGAAAAAATATTAAAATGGGATGCTAAAGGTTATTCAGATAAACTTAATGTTACTTACCGTGATCCAATAACAAAAGAAGTTATTACCGATGTTAAAGTATCAAGTGATAGAGCTGAAAACGTTAATGCTTATTATGAAAACTATACTCTACATCTTCCTAAATATTTTGATATAAATCTTTATCGTGTGGTTGGTGAAGAAGAAGACTCTGATGGGGTAAAAAAATATACAGATTCTTATTATTTTTATCTTTCAAATATTAACTACAATCAAATCCCTGATTTTGAGCCTCGTAATCTTTATATGACTTTCGTTGAAGGTATTGGTGAAGAAAGTGATCAAGCATTAAGTGATGTTGTCGAAGAATTAAAAGCAGCCGATGTAAATACCGGTTTTCCACCTGCTACATATTCATATTCAATTACTAGTGAAGATGGCTCAAGTTTTTTAAAATCATATTTTTTACTTGATAATCCTGTTGATGAATTTAAAGATGAAGAAACCGAAGATGGTACTACTAAGACATATTATATATATAGCAATGAATGTAGAAAAAGTTATGGTGATGAACCAGTTAACTTTTCCGAAACAAAAGCTTTAACTTTTGTCCTATATTATCAAAACGATACTGATCGTAGTTCTTTTAAAAATCTAGTTGAGGGTACGTTTGAGGCTAATTTAAAAGATAATAAGCTAATTACTCCTGAAGAATTCTTGGCTCTTGATACTACATATTCTGGATACAATAAAGCTTTTTATCAAGAAAGTTATCGTAAATTTATTATGCCAAAAATTATTTTAACTGGTGTTATTACTTTCTTAATTGTTGGTGTTGTTTCTGGTGTGCTTGCAACACTTTGGATATATGATCCTACTAGCAAACAAAATGCAAGTAAAACAAACAATAAGACATCTAAAAAGAAAACTAAAAAACAAGCGAATTAAACGCTTGTTTTTGTTTTTTAAAATTCACAATTTTTAGGTGTTCTAGGAAATGGTATAACATCTCTAATATTTTCTATTCCTGTCAAATACATAATAAGTCTTTCAAAGCCCATTCCAAAACCAGAATGTACACATCCGCCATAGCGCCTTGTATCTAAGTACCAATCAATGCCTTCTTTATCAACATGAAGAGTATCCATTCTTTCAATTAGTTTATCTAAGTTTTCTTCTCTTTGTGATCCACCCATAAGTTCACCAGCACCAGGAACTACTAAGTCTACTGCCGCAACCGTTTTGTTATCAGGATTTACTTTCATATAATATGCTTTGATATCTTTTGGCCAGTTAGTGATAAAAACAGGACCATTAAAATATTCAGTTATATATTTTTCGTGTTCTTTAGCAATATCATCATCATAGCTTGGTGTAAATTCCCAATTTATTTTAGCTTTTTTTAAGATATCAATTACATCATGATGGGTAATTCTTACAAATTTACTATTTAATAAGTTATTGATTCTATCCTTTAGGCCTTTTTCAACAAATGCATCAAAGAAAGCTATTTCTTCAGGACAATTATCCATTACAAATTTAACTACAAATTTTAACATTTCTTCTTCAATATCCATAAGTCCTTCTAAATCACAAAAAGCCATTTCGGGTTCTATCATCCAAAATTCATTAGCATGTGTTTTAGTATTGGAATTTTCGGTTCTAAAAGTAGGGCCAAAAGTATATATATCAGAAAATGCCATCGCAAAAGTTTCACCTTGTAATTGCCCAGAACCAGTAATAAAGGCTTGTTTACCAAATAAGTCTTTATTATAATCAATACTGCCATCTTGATTAAGTGGTAAGTTTTTTAAATCAAGTGTAGTAATTTTAAACATTTGATCAGAACCTTCACAATCAGCACAAGTAATTAATGGCGTATGAACATAAACATACCCATTTTTTTGAAAGTATGTATGAATGGCGTATGCTGCAACGCTTCTTACTCTAAATACAGCTGAAAACAAATTTGTTCTTGGTCTTAAATGAGCCACTTCTCTTAAAAATTCTCTTGTATGTCTTTTGGGCTGTATTGGATAGTTTTCGGGGCAATCACCCAACATTTCAATATGTGTTGCATGGAGTTCTAGTGCTTGCTTCATTGAAGGAGTAAGTTTTACAATTCCTTTGACAAGTAAAGACATACCTACTCTAAACTTAGAGACGCTTGCAAAATTACTCATTTCATCACTATATACTACTTGTATTGATGAAAAACATGAGCCATCGTTAACATTTAAAAAGCCAAATTGGGCTTGTGAACGATTGCTTCTAACCCATCCACATATGGTAACTTCTTTTTCTGAATAGCAATCTTTTTCTTCGAAAATGGTTTTTATTTTAATTCTTTTCATAAAATCCTCCTAAAAAAAGTCCCTAGGCTTTTTGCCTAAGGACGAATAAACCGCGGTACCACCTTAGTTCAAAGATTATCAAAATCAAATCTTTGCTCTTTTTTGCTTTTTGTCGTAAAAGCCAACGAGTAGTTCTACTAAAATAAAAGTATTCTTTCTTCTACTTGCTAAGAAGTGTTCTTTCAAAAGTGCCTTTTCCTATCTTTTCACTATCAATAGGTCACTTATCTAAAAAGCAAGCTTTTTACTTTTCTTCCTCAAAACGCATTATTATGAAAATATTATATTATATTTTTTATCTTTTGTCAAAATACATACGTTATTTGCCAAGGCAAAATTTTGAAAACAACTCATCTAAGAGGCTATCAGTTGAAGTTTCACCTATTATTTCACCTAAATAAAGCCAAGCTTTTCTAATATATATATCTACCATATCGATTTGATAGCCATCATTTATGGTTTTTTTAGCCTCAATTAAAGCATCGTAAGCTTTTTTTAGTTTTTCGATTTGTCTTGCGTTACTAATATATGTAATATCTTTATTTTGAATGTTATTTATTTTTAGTTTTTCTAAAATAGCATCTTCTAAAACCATTAGGCTTTTTTCATCTTTAGTACTAATACTAATATAATCTATTTTAGGCATATTGATTTGTTTTTTTAAATCAGCTTTATTGACGATTACTAAATGTTTTTTGTTTTTTATTAATTCATATATTTGTTGATCAGCTTCTTCAAATTTGCTGCTTCCATCTAAAACAAACAAAATAATATCTGCTTTTTTGGTTATTTCTTTAGCCCTTCTTACTCCTATTTGTTCAACTTCATCATAAGTATTTCTAATACCTGCTGTATCGATTAAGTTTAAAGTTACATGTTTTAAATTAACGCTTGCTTCGATAATATCTCTAGTTGTACCAGGTATATTAGTAACAATAGCCTTATTTTCTTTTACTAATGCATTTAAAAGGCTACTTTTGCCAACATTAGGTTTGCCAACAATGGCACAGTTTATACCGTTTTTTAAAAGTTTGGCACTAAGTGAGTCTTCAATTGTTTTATGAATAAGTTTCATGCATTCATTTAAACTAGGAAGAATTTTTTCATTTGTTAATTCAACTACATCGTCGTATTCAGGATAATCGATATTAACCGATATCGTCGCAATAATATCTAGTAGTTTTTCTCTAAGTGATACAACATATGAGTTAATATTACCATTTAATGCGCTGGTTGCGATTTTTAGGGCTTCTTTATTTTGGGCATCTATTACATCCATTACTGCCTCTGCCTTAGTTAAATCGATTCTTCCGGCTAAGAATGCTCTTTTGGTAAATTCACCAGCTGTAGCAGGTCTTGCCCCTTGTAAAACGAGCAATTCATATATTTGATTTGTAACAAACAAGCCACCATGACAATTAACTTCTACGACATCTTCGGTTGTATATGATTTAGGACTTTTAAAAATAGAAACTAAAACTTCATCGACTATTTGTAGATTAACAGGATCTATTATATGTCCATACGTAATGGTATGCGTTTTAACTTTTGTTAAATCTTTGCCTTTAAAGACTTTATTTACTATTTCTATGCTTTTATCGCCACTTAGTCTAATAATCGCAATAGCACCTTCGCTTTGCGAGGTCGCAATTCCAATTATGGTATCATCAAAATATTTCATTATTACACCTTTTTTACTAACTTTTTTTCTTTATAAAATTATATCACAATTAATTATATTCTTAGTTTTTTTAACTTTAAAATGTTTTCAATATTAAAAATAATAGTTTCTAAAAAAGTGTAAACATTTTCAAAAGCAAAAAGAGCATTATTTTATCTTTAAAATAATATAATAAAGGTGCTCTTTGTGATATTCCTACCATAATTACAAAGAGAATCCTTAATTTTTATTCAATTCTCGTTTCTTTTTAAAAGAAAATACTTACCATTAATCCGTGGTAAGTATTTTCTTTTTTATTTATTCTTTAGTCTCACTTTGGGCATTTTTTGGTTCAATAACTAAATATCTTCTAGGTTCTACACCTTCAGAATGAGTAGTAACATCTTTCCAATTGGCAAGTTTAGTGTGAATAACTTTTCTTTCGTAAGCATTCATATATCTTAAATTAGCTGGTATTTTAGTTTTTGCAACTTCTCTTGCAATTCTAACTGCCATTTTTTCTAATTTTTCGTCTCTATTTTTACGATAGTCACCAATATCAACTTTAACAATTAAGCCACTTTCTTTTTCGTGATCAAAATATTGATTAACAATTACTGAGGTAATTTGTTGTAGTGCTGCAAGAGTTTGCGAATTGTGACCAATTAAAACGCCATTAGCATCAGCTGTTGTTATTGAATATTCAACAACATTATCACGCATTTTTCTTTCAACAAAACCATCAATTTGGGCTTCCTTTAAAAATGTTTCTAGGAAGTCCTTGCCTTTTTTTACGGGATTAGCATCAACAATTACTTGAACTTGAATTTCTTCTCTTGCTTCAACGTTATCACTTATTACATCAAAATACATATCATCTTTTGCAACACCAAGTTCTTTTACTGCTAAAGCTTCTACTTCTTGTAAATTTTTACCTATATACATTTTTTCTTTCATATTAAACGCTTCCTTTTATTTAAATCTTTTTCTTTAATTTTTCTAATCTTTTAGCACTTGTTTTACTATTTATATACATTTGTGCCATTGAATAAAGGTTACCTATACACCAATAAACACCAAGACCTGCTTTACTTGTAAAAACAAATAAGCCCATCATTAACATCATCACATACATCATTATCTTCATAGAAGATTGTGAACTATTCTTTTCTTGATTGTATGCTTGTCTACGGTATAGAGGAATATCATCTTGAGCTTGTTGTTGCGACTTCTTTTGGCGTCTTTGTGCAAGCCACTGACTTAAAAATTGTGTACCAACTACGATAATCATCAAAACAATAATACCAATTAATTGTCCCGTTCCGCCTTCACGGTCTAAAAATAAGTTTATACCTAAAAAGCGTGGATTAAGAATATTGGCCCAGTCGTTTTTAAAAATAGTATTAGCATATGCTTTAGTATATGGTATTCTAGAAACAGCTTGATAAACAGCCATAAAGATTGGGAATTGTAATAAAGGCATCAAACATCCACTAAGACCTATTTTATATTTTTTATAAAGCTGTGCCATTTCCATTTGTTGCATTTGTTTAGATCTTTCATCTTGACGATTGCCATATTTTTCTTGTATCTTTGTAAGTTCTGGTTGCATTAGTTGCATTTTAAGAGACATGTCGTTAGTTTTTGCATATATTGGCCAAGCAATTGTACGAACAAGAATGGTTGTTATAAACAAACCAATAATATAAAAGCCACCTAAAAAATGTGAAAGTTGGAAAATAATCCATGCAATAGGAAAAACCAACAAGTTGTTAAATAAATGGCTCCAAAATTCTTTACCTGTATAAAAGTGAATTGGTTCTGGACTAGTATAAATTTCATCTGTTTTTAAAACAAAAGCACATACTACATCATTTAAATTAAGATTTTGTTTATCTTCATAACTTTGATCAATTTGATTTATTACTTCACTTGCTTCTTTGTTAGATGCGGTAGTACAATTTTGGACATAGCTTGCGGCCTTAACCCATTTGCTATCATCTGATGTATCGGTATCTTTTGCTTCATTTACCAGACTACTATTAATAATATCGGTATAATGTGCAATCTCACTATTTGCAATGATGTCATAGCGATATTGATACTTCTTTTTGCCATTTGTAATACCATCTTCAAGAGCATAACTTTTTATTAAATTTATTGCGTCATCTTTTTTCTGCTGTAAGGTTCTAGTTTCATCGGCACTGTTTAACTTTTTATTTACCCATTCTATTACGTTTTTAATGCCATCTTTATTTTCATCTTCTTGATACAAATTACGATTTCTAACTTTTCCACAAGAACATGATGTAATAAGAAGCATTAAAAACATAGCTACAGCTAGAAAAATTATTCTATAATTTTTGTTTTTCATTTATACCTCCGTTATTTTTTTTGCCAATTAATTTCATTAGAAACTCTGCTTCAGATTGTAACTCTAAATATTTTGCTTGTTTAGAAATTGGTTTAATTACCACAACTAAATTATAACCTGGCTTTTCTTTAACATATTTTCTAAAAATATTTCTTGCAATTCTTTTAGCTTTATTTCTTTCAAAAGCTTTTCCGTATTTTTTAGACACTGAAAAAGCTATACGCATTTGGTTTTGATCACTCTTTTGATAATATATCAAAAAGTTTTTATTAGCAACTTTGTTTTTATTACTAACAATCGAGGCTATTTCTTGATTTTTCTTTATTCTATATTCTTTTTTCATATTTTACCTCAATTAAAAAATAAATGACCACTTAAGTTGTTTGACTGAAGTGGTCCAAGTAATTTATTTTATTGTTATTAAGCTGATAATACAACTCTACCTTTAGAACGTCTACGTGCTAATACCTTTCTTCCGCCTACAGTTGCCATACGAGCACGGAAACCATGTGTTTTACTATGTTTACGTTTGTTAGGTTGGTATGTTCTTTTCATATGAGCACCTCCTATTTAAACCATGCTTACTTATTTTACTATAATTTTGCTATATTGTCAAGTAATAATACTTTTTTAAATTTTATTTATCTGCAAGTTCATTAACATTTATATAATAGTTAGCACTAAAACCAGTTAATTTATTAGCTGTATTTTCATCAGATGTCTTATAATTTTTACCATTTATAATATCGCCATTCATTGAAACATAAAATCTTTCAATATTTAAACATTCATCTATTTTGTAACTAGTTAAAATAGAAAGTGTTCTTTGTTTTGAATAAAATCCATATAAAGAATATACTTTAACGTATTCTGAAAAATCGCTATCCTGTGGTGTTATTTTAGCATAAACAACTAACTCAATACGTTTTATTTCAGGATAAATATCCCAATCTTCTTCTTTTGTTCTAGCTGCTTTTTCGATAATTGTTAGTAATCTTTGATTTTCTGGCTTAGCTAAATCTTCTTTTAAATAATCTTCACTATGTTTATATTTGTGTAAATTTTCTCTATTTATTGTACATTCAATTCTAAATTCATCTTCAAAAACTTCTTTTAGTGAAGTTACCTCAGTTGCTAAATTTTTAGTTATTTTTAAATTAACAGGATCTTCTTTAGGATCAATAAAATTATAAACAGCACTATTAGTTTCTTTTACTATTTCTCTTTTTTCAGCATTTTTAAATTTCTTAAAATCAAATTCATTAACTTTTACTGAATATTTTATTGAATAAACAGGCTTTTCACCTTTCTTTTGATAGGTAAGTTCTACATAAAGAATATCTGGTGTTTCATCAAATAAAATATGTTCTGTTTTTTCGTCTTCACTAAATTCTTTGTATTCTTTTGTGGCAAAAGGTGTACTACTAGTTGTTCCTGCAAATTGATTATAATCATAATCTGAAAAAGTTCTACTACTGTTTGCGGTATCATAATAGCGATAACTTTTTCTAACCGTTCTTGCTGCAATATAAACTTTAACATTTTCCATTGGTTGGGCTGTAACTAGTTTAACCATTTGAACTTGAATTTCAAATGTTGCTTTTTCATGTTCACCTATTTGTGTTGTTGTTCCTGTTTGATATTTCGAATCTCTTTCTTCTACTTCTCTTACTAAGACTGCGAAATTATCATCATATGGTAAGTCTTGATAATTTTCAAAACGTTTATCGACATTTCTATTAAAAACTAACAATATTATGCCAAATAAAACTAAAGTAAAAACAACAATTATTATTATTTTTAGTTTGGTTGCTATTTTTTTAGTTTCCATAATCCACCTCATTGTATTTTATTTTATCATATTATTTGTTGTTTTGCAAGTTAAATAACATTTTTATTATTTTTTTATCAACTTATCCAAAATGTGGATAAAATGTTTATTTTTTATCTATTTTTATTGTGGAAAAAATGTGGATAACTATGTGGAAAAGAAAATATACTAACTGCTTTAATTTTTTCGTAAAATATGTTATCATATTTTGGAGGTGATTTTATGGAACAAGCATATGAATTACTATCTAAAGTAAAAAACGAACTTAAAGAATGTTACCCTCCAGCACAATATAGCACTACTTTTGATAATTTAAAAGAAATATATTGTGTTGATAACGGATCAATTTACTTAATTGTCGCAAACGCTTTTGATAAATTTAGAATTGAACAACTATATTTAAACAAATTAAATACTATTTTGAATAAATATACTAAAGAAAATATGCAATTTAAATTCATTCTTCCTGATGAAATAGAAAAAAAAGAAGCTCAAAAGGCTGCTATTTCATATCAAGAAGTTGATTATTCTGAAAAAACAATCGGTCAAAGAATTTTAAGGCCTGAATATACTTTTAATAATTTTGTTACCGGTGAAGCCAATAGAGAAGCTTTTACTTTTGCGGTACAAGTTGCGCAGAACCCTAACATTTACAATCCATTTTATATTTTTGGTGATGTTGGACTTGGTAAAACTCATTTAATGATGGCAATAGGCCATTATATTTTAGATAATAACTTAAAAACTAATGTTATTTATACTACAGCACAACAATTTGTTGAAGATTATTTTAAATCTAAGAACAAAAATCAAAAATCAACCGATGCTTCTTTAAAATTCGATCAATATTATCGAAGTGCTGATGTTTTATTAGTTGACGATATTCAGTATTTGGCAGATAGACTTGGATCCCAAGATGAATTTTTCAAATTATTTGAATATCTTACCGAAAACAAAAAGCAAATTATTGTTACATCTGATCGTAATGCAGCCAAATTAAATATTATGGATAGATTAAAATCACGTTTTACTTGGGGAATCCAAGTTGATGTTCGTAAGCCTAACCAAGATTTAAGAAAAGCTATTTTAAAAAAGAAGCTTGCAACACTAATCGAAAACCCTAACCTTGTTTCTGAAGATGCCCTTGATTTCATAGCAAGCAATTTTGAAGAAAACGTACGTGAACTTGAAGGCGCTTTACGTAGATTTGTAAGTTATTGTGTTGCATTCAACTTCGATTATACCTTAGAAAATGCTCAAACATCCCTAGAATCAATCATTTCGTCTGATAAGTCTTTATCTTCTGCAACTTCAAATAATGCTGATAAAGTAAAAAATTTAGTTTCTTCTTACTTTAATATTCCTGTTAAAGATTTAATCGGAAGTTCTAGAAAGCAAGAAATTGTCTACGCAAGAAGCGTTGCTATTTATTTACTTAGAACTAAATATGATATCGGTCTTAAAAAAATAGGCGAATTTTTAGGCGATAGAGATCATGCTACAGTTGCTCATGCCATAGATAAAATTGCAGATGGCATGAAATACGACGATTTTGTCAAACAAGATGTTAATAATTTACTAGTTAAATTAGAAAATTAATTTTTTTCTATATAATAAGGACTATAACTAAAAGTTATCCACTTATCCACACTACTAATAATAAATAAAAAAATAAAAAATTAATAATAAGAGGTGAATTATGAAATTTATAATCGAAAGAGAATTGCTACTTTCAACTTTACAAAACGTATCTAAAGGCCTATCGCAAAAAACACCAATGCCTGTTCTTACTGGTATTTACATTTCAGTAAATGAAGATAAAATTACTTTTATTACCACAAATAAGGAGATTGCGGTAAAGATAGAACTTGAAAAAAGTGAAAAAGTTAGACTTTACGAAACAGGAGAATGTGTTGTTCCAGGCAAGTACTTTTTAGACATTGTAAGAAAAGTAGAAGGCAAAGATGTTGATTTTACTTTATTTGAAAAAAATTCTATTAAAATTTTATCTGATCGTTCGGACTTCACACTAGTAGCTTATGATAAAACAGATTATCCTAAAACCAATTTTTTAACCGATGTAACGCCGATAATATTTGATAGTAAAGAGTTAAAACAAATTGTTAGAGAAACTTCGTTCGCTTGCGCATCAGCAGAAACAAGAATTGCCTTCACAAGAATCGTTTTGTCTAGTTTGAATTTTAAAGCCAAAAATGGCCTATTAGAGATAGTTGCAACAGATAGCTTTAGACTTGCTAAGAAAGTTTCAAAAATCGCAACAGATGTCGAAATTAACGTTAATATTCCAAGCAAATCATTAGATGAGTTTTGTAAGATTTTAGACGAAGAATCAACCGTTGTTAAAGTATATTTAGAAAATAGCAAAGTTATTTTTGAATATAAAAATATTGTTTTTGTTACAAGATTAATAGAAGGAAATTATCCCGATACTTCAAGTTTGTTCCCTAACGAATCACTATTTGTTGCTGAATTTGATCGTAACGAATTAATAAACGCTGTTGATAGAGCATCATTATTTAACAATTCAGAGAGTGTAAACATCGTCAAATTTAGTTTTACAAGTGCAAACAAAGCTGAAATTTCTTCTAATTCAACTGAAATTGGTAAAGTTGTAGAAGAGATTTATTTAGAAAATAACTTAGAAAACGTTAATTTTCAAACAGCTTTTAGCACAAAATATCTTTTAGAGGCTCTAAGAGCGTTTGAAAAAGATAAAGTTAGTCTTTATTTTACTGGTGAAATTAAGCCAGCTTTAATAAAAGAGCAAGAAAATGATACACTTACTCAGTTGTTGCTTCCAGTAAGAGTTTTTTAATTGAAACAAATAAAAAAAGCACCTTAATGGTGCTTTTTTTATGCTTTTTTAGTCTAAATTGATGTCTTTAAAGATAGAAATAAGGTCTTTTTTTATTTCATCGAAGTTCTTTTGATGGAATCTGTCCTTCATTGGCTTATTATCGAAGACAGAAGTGCCTTCTGCTTGGATGTTTTTTATTTCGGCTTTATCCTTGACTGGAACCGTCATTTCGGCCTTTGGAAGCATCACTTTTGCTTGTTCTTTTAGCTCTTTCAAACAGTTCATCGGAGCACGTCTTCCTTTGATGTATCCGACCGGTACAATGTACCTAATTTTGTCCAAATCGATGTCAGTATCGACAAAATATTGAATTGTGTTCGAAAAACCTTGTAAACCAAGCGTGTCTAAACCGACAACAATTAAAATTGATTGACTGATGTCGAGCAAAATTTCGCTCAATCTGCTGCTTGAAGGCGGAAAATCGATAAAAATATAGTCGAAAAATTTGGTAAAACTCTCAATTATCTGCCTCAAATGCTTTTCTTCGGACCTTTTGAGCGTTAAATTCAAAGAAAGCCTATCTGTATTTAAGGTTTTCATTAAATACATATTTATTCTTGCTTCAAATGTGATGTCTTGAGGCTCTTTTTCACCCACAAGCAAATGTTCGAAGAAATCATCATCACGATCAGTAACAAAATGGTCAACGCCGAAAATTTTAAAAATACTATTTTGATCATCAGCGCTAATAACTAAAACGGTTTTTCCTTGAGTTGCGTAGTAATGAGCGAGATAGCCAAGGAATGTAGTCTTGCCAACTCCGCCCTTTTTACAGAATGCAGAAATGATTGGCATTATCTAACACCTTCTCTCGCTAATTTTTCACGGCAAGCATCCTCTACAAACTTAGCAAACATAATTCCACGTGTTGCACAAGCAATTTTTATTTGTCTTCTTAATGCAATATCCATTGTTGATGTGTATTTTTCTCTGTTTGCATCATCAGGTTGATAATATTGTTGTCTTTGCTGCTGTCTTACTGGTCTTTGCACCGTTTGTTTAGGTTGTTGTCTTACTACTGGAGCTACTTCTTCATAAAATTCTTGTTCTTCGACTACTTCGGGCTCAGTTTTTACAATCTCAGGCTCTTTTTCTTCCTCAGTTACTCTTGGAACGTCAAATGGGTTTCTTCTTTTAATTGGTTGATTATTCATAACTAACTACCTCCTATCAACAATTAAATGATAACACAAACCCAAAAATTATGCAATTTTTTTGCAATATTTATTTACATAACTAATTAAATATAACCATATTTATTGTAATGAGTCAAAAAACTAAAAAATCTAAAAATAACGATTTTGTTAAAAAGAATGAGAAAAACATTTCAAAAAACTCTTTAAAAACAAAAAATGAAGTCAAAAAAAGCCTTAAAAATCGATTTTTCAAAAAAAAATGAAAAATTATTAACCCCCGGGGGGTCAAAGTCAAAAAAACCACGATTTTCAAAAAAGCTGTTTTCACTCGAAAAATTAGGATTTTCATCGTGTTGAACAAGATTTTTGTTTAATATGTAAATATGTAAATACATAAAAAGAAAGTCAAACAGTCTTAGTGCTTAGCAGTAACAATTTTGAAATCAAAACAAAAAAGTTTTAAATATGAATTCATCAATATTTTATTTTAAAATTAAAAGTAATTATTTTTATTGTAAACTAAAATTAATGTTTTTAGTTTTAATTTAAAAACAATTTTTGAGTAATAATATCGATTTTCAAACTAAAAACTTTTTTGTTAAAACCAAAATAGTCGAATTTTTTACGATTGTTATTAAATTAAAACTAAAAACTTTTAAAATTATTTAATTTAAAACATTAATTTTATTGGTATTTAAGTTTTAAACTAAAAGTTTTTAGTTTTAAAAGTATCATTTTATACATAAAAGAATAAAAAAATAATTACTCTTTTATGTATAAGAATAAAATAATAAATATTTATAATTTAAAAACTTTTAAAATAAAATAAAAAATGACATCTCAAACTATAAAATGTAAATATGTTTATAAGTAATTATGTATAAAAATAATTATGTAGATAAATATCAAAAATTAAATATTTAAATAAATAAGTTTATATTTATTAACGTATTTAAATCAATAATTAAAAAAACATTTAAAGTTTTATTTAAAATAATAAAAGAATAAATATTTTTTTATTATTTTAAATAAAATAATAATACTTATAATATCAAAGTATTAAAAAAAACGACGTTTTTTACAAAAAAATCTTAATTTTAAATGATTTTAAGAATGCTGTTATTTTTAAAAAATAAAAAATATTTTTATATTATATATAAAATAAGGAATATACATAAATACATAAAAATTAACAAAAAACAGCTTTAAAAGTTGCAAACGTCGTTTTTTTGATAGGAAAAAATCGAAAAACAAAAAGATTGGTTTAGGCGAAGTTTTTGGACGGGAAAACGACATTTTTTTGGAAATTTTTTAAGGTTAAAAAATCGAGGTCAAAACCATTGAAAAAAACTTAAAAATGTGATATAATTTAGATGTTAAATGAGGTGTTTTATGGAAGTCGTAAAAATTTCAACTGAAAGCATAAAATTAGGTCAATTCTTAAAGCTAATTGGTGCTGTTTCTACCGGTGGTGAAACTAGGGATTTTTTAATAAAAAACACAATAAAAATCAATCAAAAAGAAGAAAATCAGCGTGGAAAAAAGATATTTTTGGGGGATTTTTTAGAAATTAATGGTAAAAAATATCTTATTGAGGCTAAAAATGATTGTAAATAACTTGAAATTATATAATTTTCGAGGGTTTGATGAACTTAAAATAGACTTTAATAAAAAGATTAATATTATTACTGGTGACAATGCTAGTGGTAAAACGTCTATTTTGGAAGGTTTATATTATTTAGCCTTAACAAAAAGCTTTAAAACAAATGATGATTCTGTTTTAATTAAACTTGGTAAAGATGAAATGTCTGTTTTGGGAAGTGTCTCTAAAAACGGTGGAGAAGATGCTTCTTTTAGAATTGTTAGAAACATCAAAGGGAAACAAATTTCTAAAAATGATTTTAAGTTTTCTAAGGTAAGTGATTATTTGGGAGAAATACTTGTAGTTGCTTTTACTAATTTTGACATGATCAATTTGGTTGGAAGCGCTAAAGATAGACGTAAAATCATAGAGCCCATAATTTGTCAAATTTCGAAACTTTATGTTGTTGAGTGTAATTATTACAAAAAACTTTTAAACGAGAGAAATGCGCTCTTAAAAAGGCTCACGTTTGAAAATAACAAGCAACTTGTAAATGTTTTAAAAGTCCTAACTTCACAGTTAATAGAAAGTGCTAAAAAAATAATTTTTGAAAGAGAAGCTTTTGTAAAAAAAGTAAACGATAAAATAAACGATTATTATAGTAAAATTGCAGATTGTAATGAGATTTTAAAAATTGTTTATTTACCATCTGCTACGATAGATAATATTGAAGTTCAACTTAATAAAGCTTTAGAAAAGGATTTAAAAAAAGGGACCACTTCATATGGCCCTCATAAAGATGATTATGTTTTTATTATTAATAATAAAAACATAGGAATGTATGGTTCTCAAGGTCAACAAAGAAGCGCTTTGATTAGTGCTAAACTGGCTTTTATGGATATCCTTAAAGAACAAAAAGAAGATTATCCTATTTTAATATTGGATGATGTTTTAAGTGAACTAGATAAGAGTAGACAAAATAATTTGTTTATTACAATAAAAGATGATATTCAAACGTTAATATCAAGCTCAACAATTACAGAATTAAATGAAGAAATAGTTAAATGCGCAAATGTGATTCATTTGAGGAAGGAGAATTAACATGGATGAAAAGAAATTAGAAACTATTGAAGCTGAGAAAAAGTATGATTCGAGTAGTATTCAAGTCCTAGAAGGTCTAGAAGCAGTAAGAAAAAGACCTGGTATGTACATTGGATCAACAGGCCCAAGAGGGTTACATCACTTAGTGTGGGAAATCGTAGATAACTCGGTTGACGAGGCTCTTGCGGGATACTGTACACAAATAGATGTGGAAATAAGTGTGGATAACTTTGGGAATAACGTTATTACTGTTGTGGATAACGGACGTGGTATGCCAACTGATATTCATCCTAAAACGCATGTAAGTGCTACTGAAACAATTTTTACTGTTTTACATGCAGGTGGAAAATTTGATAATAATAGTTATAAAGTATCTGGTGGTCTTCATGGTGTTGGTGCCTCGGTTGTTAATGCTTTAAGTCAACAATTAGAAGTTTATGTAAGAAGAAATGGTAAAGTTTATACACAAAGATATGAAAAAGGTCATCCTGTTACAACTCTTGAAATAATTGGAACAACCGAAGAAACTGGTACTACTGTAAAGTTTATACCAGATAAAGAAATTTTTGAAACGACTATTTTTGATTATGAAACGTTAAGGCAACGTATTCAAGAACTTGCTTTTTTGAATAAAGGTTTAAAATTAACAATTAAAGATTCACGTAATCCTAGCAATATTAAATCAGGTGAATACCATTATGAAGGTGGTATTATTGAATACGTTAAATTTTTAAATAGAGGTAAAAAACCTCTTCATAGCGATGTTATTATTGTCGAAGAAAATATTGAAGATACCTTAATTGAAATAGCTTTCCAATATACTGAAGATTATAGTTGCAACATTAAATCTTTTACTAATAATATTATTAATAACGAAGGTGGAACACACGAAGAAGGTTTTAGGAATAGTTTAACAAGAATTCTTAATAACTATGGTAAAAACGCCAACATTTTCAAAAAAGATGAAAGTTTATCGGGTGATGATGTTAGAGAAGGCCTAACCGCAATCGTATCTTGTAAGATTAGTGACCCTCAATTTGAAGGTCAAACTAAGACAAAACTTGGTAATACTGAAGTAAGAAGAATTGTATCTCAAGCTATGACTGATAAATTTGAGGCATATCTTTTAGAAAATCCAAGCAATGCTAAAATGATTGTTGAAAAATCATTGCTAGCTTTACGTGCGCGTTTGGCGGCAAAAAGAGCCAGAGAAGCAACGCGTAGAAAGAGCCCGCTAGATTCACTTGGGTTTGCTTCAAAACTCTCAGATTGCCGCACAAAAGACCCTCAGCTTGCGGAAATGTACATTGTCGAAGGTGATTCTGCAGGTGGCTCAGCTAAAATGGGTAGAGAAAGTTATTATCAAGCTATTTTACCACTACGTGGAAAAGTTTTAAATGTTGAAAAAGCAGCCATGTCTAAAGCATTAAACAATAAAGAAATATTGTCGATGATTCAAGCAATTGGTACAGGTATTGGCGATGAAATGCAAATAGAAAATGCTAGATATCATAAAATTGTTATTATGACCGATGCCGATGTCGATGGCGCTCATATTAGAACACTACTACTTACTTTCTTTTATCGCTTTATGAGACCAATTATTGAAAAAGGATATGTTTATATTGCTCAACCACCACTATATAAGATTCAACAAGGTAAAAAAGTAGAGTATGCTTATAGTGATGAAGAATTAAATTTAAAATTAAGCGAGATAACCGGTAAAAAAGATATACAAAGGTACAAAGGATTAGGTGAAATGAATCCTGAACAGCTTTGGGAAACAACAATGGATCCTAAAAATCGTATTTTGTTACAAGTAACTTTAAACGATGGAGAAAAAGCAGATGAAGTATTTTCAATGCTAATGGGTGAAGATGTAGAACCAAGAAGAAAATTCATTGAAGAAAATGCGGTGTTTGCACAAAACTTAGATATTTAGGAGGTAGAAAATGCCAGATAATGATAAATATTTAGACGAAGAAAATAATGAAGCATTAGATGATGAAGAGTCTACTTATGACGAAGAAGATGAAGAATCATTAGAAAACAATCCTGACATTGATCCCGAATTAACTAAAATTGATCAAAATTTATTAGATGAAAATAACGACTATGATAAAATTCAGCCCGTTAATTTATCTAATGAAATGCAAAATTCTTTCTTAAGTTATGCGATGAGTGTAATTGTATCAAGAGCACTACCAGATGTAAGAGATGGTATGAAACCAGTTCACCGAAGAATTTTATATGCAATGAATGAACTTGGTGTTTATAGTGATAGACCACACAAAAAATCAGCTCGTATCGTTGGTGATGTTATTGGTAAATACCATCCTCATGGTGATACGGCTGTATATGAAGCAATGGTCAGAATGGCACAAGACTTTAGTTATCGTTATCCTTTAGTTGATGGTCATGGTAATTTTGGCTCAGTCGATGGTGATGGCGCTGCCGCAATGCGTTATACTGAGGCTAGAATGAGCAAGTTATCGAGCGAAATGTTACGTGATTTAAATAAAAACACAGTTGATTTCGTTGATAACTATGATGGAAGTGAAAGAGAACCAGCCGTTTTA
>CANQWZ010000004.1 GCA_947627685.1 uncultured Bacilli bacterium
AACAAAAAAATTGTGGTTTAAAATATCCACAATTTTCTTTTTTAGATTAACAAAAATATAATTTGTCAACGCTCTGGCACATTTATAAAATGTGTCTTTTTTATTATTTCTTACTTTATGAGCAATAGCCATTCTTTTACCACATTCACAAAATAAGATTGATTTAAATAAATTTTCATGTTCATGATGTGCTGGATAGTGTCTTGCACTTAAAACAGTTTGTACAGTTTCAAATGTTTCTTCACTAATTATAGCTTCATGAGTATTTTTAACTATGATATGTTCACTATCAGGAACTTTAACTCTTCTTTTGGTTTTGTAGTTTTCAACTTTATATTTGCCGTTTTCCATATGACCACAGTAAACCATATCAGTTAATATCTTTCTTACAGTTACTGCTTTCCATTTATAATGATTAGTTCCTTGAAGTTTAGCAAATCTAGTTGAACCCTTTAAAGTTTTATAAGCCGCAGGATTTAATATTCCTTTTTCTTCTAAAACTTTTGCAATAGTAGGTGCACCTTTTCCATTAACACACATATTAAATATTAATTCAATTACGTGTCTTACATCTTCATCTACTATTAAATGATTTTTATTTGTAGGATCTTTTATATATCCATAAGGTGTTTGAGCAGATATAAATAATCCATTTAATGCTCTTTGTCTTTTTGCAGATTTAACTTTTCTTGATAAATCTTTAGCATACATATCATTTAAGATATTTTTAAATGGTGCGATATCATTATTATCGATTAATGTATCTACACCATCATTAACTGCGATATATCTTACATTATGTAAAGGAAAGTATTGTTCAGTATAATATCCAGTTTGTAAGTAATCTCTACCAAGTCTAGATAAGTCTTTAGTAATAACTAAATTTATCTTTCCTGATTCAATATCTGCAATTAATCTTTTAAATGCTGGTCTATCAAAATTTAATCCTGAATAACCATCATCAATATATACTTCTTTAATAGTAAAGTTGTTATCACGACAATATTTTTCTAGCATCATCTTTTGTGTTTGAATACTACCTGATTCTCCTAAAGATCCATCATCTAAAGAAAGTCTACAATAAATAGCAGTCTTATACAAAATAGATTCTATCATATCATCGCCTCCTTAACATTACAATTTTAAGCTGGGTATCCCAGTTAAAACAGGTGACGTGCAAGACTAAGTGTTGCAAAGTGTTACACGTCTTATCCTGTTTACAATTATTTAATTATTTGTTCAATTTTATTATCTTTTAATACTTTTTCGAACTCATCTTTATATCTAGTATTAATCAAAACTTTTTTGTCCTTTATGAATAAATTAAATTGATAGAATACAGATTTCCTGTATCTGTTACATGCATACTTTTCTATATCGCCTATGTTTAGTTCGATTTTTCTAAATAAAGTCTTTAAATAAACTTTTTCATTATCAAACTCTAACCTATATTTAATGGAATATAGCCATCCATATAAACCGATTGTTCCAAACATAACCCCTGCAATTGCGAATAAAATAATATCTTTATCACTATATTTATCGTTATTCATTAAATAAATAGACAAAGGCATTAATATTGCAAAAATATATCCAAAAAGCATAATATTTCTAAATGGTTTACCTTCTTTTTTCATTCCATCAATTATTCTAATATCCATAATTCCCTCCCAGTTTAGTTAAAAATATCAATCAATAATATTACACAGGCAGCAGCTCCAGCAAGCGCTCTAGCGCCTGGCATTGGTATTGCTGCAATCCCTGCACATACAAGGTATGCTCCAGCAATAGTACCCCATCCCACATTTGCAGTAATTTCTTGAGTAGTATTTCCCGAAATTGTACCAAATGAGAAAGAAATACCATCTTGCAAACTAATTTCTGCTCCATAAGTAATCCATGGTGTCAATTGCATACTAGTACCAAATCCAAGGTTTGATGAAACATAAGCACTAATTCCATACCAATTTCCTAAATTCATTCCTACCCCAGCACTATATCCTCCATTACCTATATTACTATAAGAATAAAACATTTCTGAATCGTTCAATTGAGTTGTTACAGTATAAGAAATATTACCAAAGAAGGCCCCAATGAATGCATTTTCAATTAACGAAGTGGTATAGTGTGTCATTAAAACCGAATTTGCCTTTGGCCAATTTATACTACCAAAACTTGATCCACTTAATGATCCAAAACCACTAACTTTTGACCCTCCAACTACACTTCCGCTTCCAACAATATTACCTAATGTTCCACTTGTAGAACCAATCATTCCACCACTAGACAATCCACCAACAATTGGGCTATTATATGCAATTCCAATTGGATTATTATTAGCATAACTATATAAGTTTAGACCATTAATACTAGATGGATTTAATGTTGATACCTCTGCTAGTTGGATGAATCTTCCTAATTCAGGACTGTAGTATCTTTGTCCCACCATTGCAAGTCCTGTTTCAACATCATAATAATACCCTTTATATCTAAATGGATTGTTATGTAATACAAATTGATCTCTTTGGTTAGTAACTGATATTTCTTCTACTGTATGATTACCCCATGCATCGTATATGTATTCGCCTATGATTTTTCCTTTATACATTACCTTACTTACATTGCCTTGTGAGTCTTTAACTAATGTAAAATTATAGCCATCATATCTTATTCCACATATACCATCTTCATTATAAAAATATCTTATTTTGTGTGTTATGTTATTATTGTTGTCTAACCAATCTTCACCTAGTATCGTATTACCATTTAAAAGATAGTTTATTTCATAATTTATTAATTCATAATTTAATTTCTTTTTGTATCTTACACCTTGATAATTATAATAATAGTAATATTTATTGTTGCCAGAATCATAATTTTGCATTAAATTATTTGCATCATATGATATATATACATTACCTATTTTTATTGTATTACCATAATTATCATATAATATTGGCTTTCTAGTATTATTTATATTTATACTAGTTAATTTATCTTTTTCATATGTATATTCTTTGGTAATTTTACCATTTTTGATTACTTTTGTTAAAGCCCCTTGGTTAGTATACTGATATTCAAAATTTCCCAATGAGGAATTCTTTTCTTCTATTAGTTGATTTAAACTATCATATTGATATTGGTAAGTTCTTGTCGTTAGCTTATCTTTTGCGAATAAAGTATCATCTTTAGGGTTTTCTATATATCTTGTGCCTTCTTCTTTTATGCTAGTTATATTGCTTGTAAAGACCCCATCTACTGTTTTATAACTACTAGTATAACTAAATGTCGCATTATCCTCTTTTCCGTTACTTTTAGCTAATACTACATATTGTAACTTATTGGGTAAATTGGTTCCTTTTTCATAATCTATTTCTTTATTTAAACTAATGCTAGCCTCTTGTTCTGATCCTTTATTATATACAGTTGCATCGCCAATTCTTTTTTTTAGCCTTCCTAATTTATCATATTCATATTGGCTACAAAAATCTTCGTATGCTTCATTATTGCCTCTATATTTAATTTCTTGAAGTTTAGGTTCTAAACTGTTGTCATTTATTATTTCTTGACTTATAGCATCTTCATTTTGCTTCTGATATGCTATAACATTGTTGCTATATTTTATTATTTTTAGACTATCATTAATTGTTACTTCACTACTAGTTACTATGTTTTTATCTTCATATTTTATTTCATAATAGTCTTTAGCCTTATGATCAATTATCTTGGTTAATCTTTTCGCATATGTTGATATTTTGTTATCTTCATAACTATAAAAAGTTCCCTCGCCTGCTGTTTCTTCTTTGACAATGCTATCATAAGAATTATAGGTAGCACTACTTAACGATGGTCTTAATTTATCTTGGTATATTGTTTTTTGATATGTGTTTGTTCCTATATCTTTAATCTGCTTTGTTTCTTCGATTAAGTTATAGTCTTTATATACACTTTGGATGGTCGCAAAATCATTATAACCAAAACCATAAATATTACCATCTTTGCCAGATATGCTTTTTGTGCTTTGATCATCATAATATTTGATATTATTTTCTTCTTTTGTTTGATTTGTTAATAAATCAACTATTTCTACTTTTACTACTTCTTCATGATAAGTATCATATGTATAATATTTGGCAATGTTTTCACTAAAGATAGCATCTATAAGATTTTCGTTTTTATTATAAACATACCTAGTCGATATGCCATTTTCTATTATTTTGCTTGGACTTTCTCTAAACTTCTCATCCCTAGCATCTTCATATTGGTATATCGTTTCGATTGCTTCACCATCTAAATCATCTTCATTATAAACCTTTATTAACTCTATATTACCATAATTATCATATGTATATTCCGTTATTACTTTGGCAGGATCTTTTTGAGCTCTAAAAGTACCATCCTCGTTCGTAAACTTATATACTATTGAGGCATTTTCATCAATTAAACGATAACTAGGATTGTCCTTAACGCTTCCGATTGCTTGTTTGGTTTCATAATAATATTTACTAAGTCTTTCATCATAATGAAATCTTGTTTGAATCTCGACAATGGACCAAATACCTTTATTTATAATGTCTACTAATTTAAAATAATAATTAGGTATATCATGTTCATCTATCTTAAATTCTGTTATTTTTTTATTCTCTTTAATTCCTAACTTTTTAACCGCTTTTATCTTGGTTTTATTACAATAAACAAAATCAAAAGTATCTTGACTAGTATTTTTACTATAGAAAAGGCTCTTATAAGTTTCAAAAATATCACTTTCGGTTACATATAAAGTTGGTGATAGGTTTTTTTCTTCATCATCTATATATAATGTTGATGTCATATCTAATACTGTATCACCTATTATGATATCTGTACTACTTCCTCTTTCAATCATAACATCTGCTATGATAATTTCACTTTCTTTTTCACAACCACTAAATGATATATTAACATCTCTTAAAGTTTTTTGATTAAGACCTAAATTAATGGGAATTACTACTTTTTGCCAGGTATCTTCTAATGTATCTTCTATCCTTACTTTTGTTGTTTTTGAGTTGTTATTTATTATATATTTTAAGGCCACTAGTAAATCGGATTTACTTTGTTTGGTAAAATTTAACCAGAAAGATATTTTAAAACATTCAGAATATTCTTCTTCTTGCTTGTTAAAAATATTGATAAATTCTAAAAGCTTTTCTTCAGATATTTTATAATTATAGTTATTACTAGCATTTAAAATTTGTGCAGTTTTTCCATTCATTTTGATGTTAGATGTGCCATCTTCAGATATTATCCATCCTTTTGGTCTATCTAACGTGTAGTAATTATTATCAGTGCTTTGTTCTAAAACACTGATATTTATTTTTTGTTTGTTAAAATAATATCTTAAGGTTATTTTATCTTGATTTTCTAGTTGCGTATATGCTTTGGTATAAGTCAAATATGTTCTTGTTCTGATGTAACCCATTTCTAGACTAAAGTCTTTTACTTTTTGGCCAGAATATGTTGCAAAATGACCTTCGCCTAAATAAAGATCTTCACCTAAATAGTTTTCAGATTCGGTGTAGTTTTTTTCAAGTATTCTTTTTAAGGTTCCTTCGATGATTTCAAAACCTTGATTATACATATTATATTCTATCTTTAATACATCTAAATTACGACTATTGATAATTTTTGTTAAAAAATTATTGCTATATTCAAAACTTATCATTTCTTTCGTTTTGTTAGAGGCATATTTGAGAATTTTTACCATTTTTTGGTTACTATATGAAAAACGATACCCTATCTTACTACCACTTATATAAAGTTCTTTGATACTACCATCATCATTATATAATATTTGTATTAATCTTGTAAGTGCTCTTTCATCATATATATTTATGATTCTGCCATTTACATAGTCAATCTTTTTATCTATTTCTTTGTTTATACCTGATGTTACTTCTTCCATTAAACCTTCATTATTAAAATAATATGTATTCTTATTACTATCTATTATTTTAGGCCTTTGCCCTTCTGTTAAAAATAATCTTAATAATGTACCACTATCATCATAATAAACGGCTTCTTTTGTTGTTTGTTTGTATTTTACAAAGCGATGTAGACAAAAATTATCATCTATGTATATATAATCTCCTACCTCATAGCCTTCTATCGCAAAACTTTCTTCATATGCAAATAAATGTTGTTCAAAATTTAATTTCCAACCATTATTAAAACCTATCTTACGACCTGAAAAAGCATTCTTTTGATAATTCATATTATACACTATTTTGGTAGCAATTGTAAAGTTATTTTTACCCATATTTATTAATGGATATGTATATAACATATTACCATTATATAAATTTACTCTTAATGTGCCTTCACCAAGATTAAAATTTTTTTCAAGTTGGTTTACTTTATTTATTTCCATAACTTACCACCCTAGTGCTATTATGGCCTCTTTTAGTGCCTCTTGATCTTTTATTAATTTTAAGGTTGTAGCACTATTACATAAGGTACGTTTATTACCTCTACCACTTATTAAAATAACATCTCCTGCTTCTGATTCTTTTAAGGCCTCATATATTGCTATTTTACGATCTTCTATTATTTTAGATGGTATTTGTTGCTTTAAATAACCTTCTAATTCTTCACAAATTACTCTAACATTTTCATTTGCATTATCATCTTCGGTTAAATAAACATAATCAGCCATATCTGCTATTAATTGCATGGCCTCTTTTCGCATTTTAGAACGTTTGTTTTGAAACTCTACTGTTTTGTATCTTGCTTCCCAATTTTTATATCCAGTTCCCATTGATCCTATTACAACACGAATATTTTTGATATATCCTTGTTTTTTAAAATCTTTTAGATTCTTTAAAACATCACCACAGTGATTATCTATAATTATTAAACGCTCGTTTATTTTATAACTTTCAGCACGGCCTGCTATCGTTATTTCTTTTAAAATTTTTTGATATGTATCAATATCAAAAACACCAAGGGCTTCTAATGAAGTCATTGCGCAAAGAATATTAAAGACATTATAGCGCATGATTAAATTAGTCTTTACAAGATAATCTTGATTGTTTAATTTGATGGTTAACTTTAAGCCATTTAAATTACTTTCTAAGTCTGTTAATAAACATTTTACATCTCTTTCTTTTAGTCCTCGCATTTTAGCTATGTACTCGGTTGTAAATACTAGCTTTTCACATGTGTTAAGGGCCATTATTTCATCATATAATGCTTTATCATATCCTTTTATTCCTATAACACATTTACATGTCTTATCAGTTGGAAGATCTTTAAAAAAAGATTCTTTAATTGCTATATATTCTTCTTTACTATATTGTTCTTCATTATGTAACGGATTTAAATTGGTTAATACTCTAACATCAAATGGAATATCTTTTACTAATCCTTTTTCAATGGCTACATCATTTACTTCTAATACTAAATAATCAGCTTTATATGCTTCTACTTCTTTTATTATTGCTAATAAATTTTCCTCACTTTTTAGTGCTATTCCATATGCTTCATCTTTAGATATATAACTAGCTTTAGAATCAACCATCATACTACTATATAAAACCGACTTATAACCTTTTGCTTGCAAATATTTATGTATGATGTAGGCTACTGTTGTTTTACCTTTGCTACCTGTTATACCTATTATTTTTAATTTATCAATTGTTTCTTCTGGTAGGCCTATTTTATTAACAAGATATTCTTTTCTTATAAGCCCTACATTTTTTAAATTTTTTGCTTCTAACTTACTTTTTAACTCTGATAACTTCATTTATTTTACCTGCACTTTCACTAATCAGCTGCTTCAGACTCATCTTGAATAAAATGAACCCAGTAAGTTATTATCCCTCTTTTGACTTCTAGTGCTTTTGATGTTAATATAACCTCAAAACTAAGCGCAATAGATCCACTTCCACCGGGATCTTTTTTTACTTCAAGCTCTAATATTATTTTATCTTGGTTTGATTTAGGTGATTTTATAACTTCAAAATATTCCCTAAAATCATTATTGATAGTTACCTCTAATGGCTCAGCTATATCGATTGTAAATGTAGCTGTTTGCAACCCACTTATCGTTGTACTAACCGTTGCTTTGGTATTTTCAACATAATATTTATTGACCATCAAGTTTAAACTTTTAGCATTAAGTGGTGTTCCTTCTATGGTTGCATCATCTGCTCTTAATAATGTGCCAATTATCCTAACTATTTCGCCTGCTTCGTTTTTTTCTACCTTTTCTACTTCAAATATTTTTCGGTTTAAATTTGTTCCTTGTCGATCTGTAAATTCATTCATCTTTTTTTACCTCCTTATTATTATTTTTTTGACAAGTTTCTTTTTAAATTTTATCTATCCCCCCTTTTTTTGTTAATAAAAAAATAGTTCCCTTGGGGGAACTATTTTTTTTGCCTTATTTCCCCCCCCCTAAATTATACAATTATATATATCTTTTTACTAACTACATTATATTATATTTAATCTTTTGTTACAAGTATTTTGTACCTTTTTGTCATAACCCTTAATCTTCTGTTAAACATTTATTAAATTTTTCACATTGGATTAAAATGGGATCGGCCCAAAATTGATTGGTAATACGATCAATATTAGGTAAGCAATAAAACTTTTCATTAATTTGGTAATCAAATTCCGTCGAAATATTAACCTCATTTAATCTTTGAGCAACAGGAGCATTTTCTATATTGGTGGTTGTATGATTATTAGTATAATCATCTAGAGTTAAAGAAAATTTCATTAAGCGGTTTTTATCACGATTAATTGTATTACCACTTACAGTAACAATCATTGGATAAGCCATATTGCGAAACTTTTCAATTTGTGAATATTCTTTATTTATTCCCGCAAAGAATTTTAATAAAGCTTTTACTGATTTAAGATATAAATCAATATTTTCTTCATCTAATTCATCTAATGATAATGTTTCTTCTCTTTCGTTATCTTTATAAATCAAATATACATCACCATTATTGCGATCAAAATACACATATTTTTCAAATTGACGTATTTTTAAAATATTTCTACCTAATATTGCTTTAATAGCTTCGTTAAAGCTAATACCATTTAAATCACTTTTAAAAGCCATACTAGCTGTCTTACGTAGTTCTAATAAATACTCTTTGGCTGTCTTAAGTTTTGATATTTCTTTAGCTTTTTGTTTAATCCCATCATACATGGCCTTTTCTATTTTATCTTGCCATTCAGCAATAATTTCATTGCTTAAGTATTTGTTAAATGATTCAGTTTCATAGCCTAAGCGTTCTTTTACACACCCTACAATCCCCGCATAAAAGCACAACATTACTTTGATTACTTCACATAAGGCATTATCACAAATACTTTTTATTTCGGAGGCTTTACCTGATAAATAGCGAAAATTGTTTTCTGATAATAAAGTAATTTTATCAAAAATATTGCAATTATATGCCATACTAACTGATTTATCAGTATTTATATTACCACTATTGACATCCGATAAAACATCTACTAAAGCTTTAATGGAAGCATCAATTTCAATATGATTTTCCCATTTTTTCTTAAAATCCTCGTTAACTAGATTTTTACCTTGATTAAAGATTACTAATTGTTTTTTGACCTCATTAACAAGTCTATCTCTAGTGTTTACTACCTCATCAATAGTAAAGCTATCTTGTAAACGTAGATTAAGATTAACAATAATGTTTTTTATCATTTTAAGACTTGACGCATTTTCATCTTTTAACAAGGTTTTTAAAACTCTAGTTGGGGTTTCAAATGTTAAAAGTTTAGTGAGTACTAAATCCCAATTTAAAGCATCATAATCATCGTTATTGTCATCATCATCGTCTAACTTACCTTTTTCGAGATCTTCTTTAAACAAGGTTTTATTATCAAGCAGTAGTTCTTTTAAGTTAATACGATAGTCATTATAATCACGTTCATTATTTAATTCAATAGAATCAACAATCGCAAGGGCAAGCTTATTAATGTATTTGTAGTTATAATTTAAAATACTACCCTTACCATAAGCATTAGATCGATTACCCATAATATGTCCTGTTATTTCTAAGTAATAATCTTCTACTGAATCTACTTCGATAATCTTTTTTATCTTGGTTTCAATATTATCATTTTGCTTTTTAATAAGAACAAAAGATGGGTTTTTATCTAATAAATCAGAATACTTTAAATATAAAGCACGATTAGAATCATACCTAATAGTATTTAGATAAATAAGTTTATTGTATTGACTAGCATCTTGGTATAATAAATGATATGTTGGTATTATTTTTTTGTTATCAATAAATGATACCGCGTAATCTTCTTCATTAATGGTAATATCTACATTTTCAAATATTCTACAAGCATCTAAAAGTTGATTCAGTCCTTCATATAATTTTAGGGCATCTTCACTATTTTTAAAATCACGACCACCATAATTAATGTTAATCATTTTACAATACTTTTGTACTCTACCCATTATATCAACTAAATTAGGACCTTGGATTTTGTATTCATTCTTGTTTTGTTCATTAGTTCTAACTGCAATCTTTTCACTGAGGCCAATTTTTTGTTTGAGGATAGAATTTTCTTTAGCTAATGCTATTTGCGTATTTAAAATTATAAACTGCATTGTCTCATAATTGACATTATGTTGATGATATAAACCTTTTAAAATTTGCAATACTCTTTCATCAGAATTATAGCGTTTATGATCGGTTATGATTGCTACATTACCATCAAAACGCCATTTTTTATATTTACTGATGATATATATAGCAAAAATTCTTAAGATATTATTAGCAATTATCAATAATTGATCCATATCACAAATTTGTTCTAAAATTTGTTGTTTGATTTCTTCGTCTGATGAATCAGGAATGATTACTTCTGGAAAGATAAAACGGGTAATCGTTAATTCACCAGCTTCACCAAAACAAAAGATTTCTCTTATTTTTTTAGTAGCGTCTTCAATTAATTGATAAATTTTACTTTTATCATTTACTTGATTATTCATTGTAAGCCTTCTGTACTAAATCTACTAATAATTTATAACGTTCTATGGCAAGAATTTCATCGTTATTTTCACATCTAACATTGCCAAGACAATCTTCAAACCATTTAAAGCGTTCTACCTCAGGAATACCAATCAAATCAACATCTTTTAAATTCTCAGGTCGCTTACTTTTTAGGTCAGCGGGACTATTATATAACATTTCATCTCTAATAGCAAAGACATCAAAATTACTTGTTTTTAATTGATCTGTTACTTTTTTTAGTTTATTAACAACATCATCTTCAAGGAAATCTCTAATTTTTTCAGGGAATTTATTGTTATAGAATATTTTAGAAGTATGTGATACAGCATTAGGACAAATGATAATTTGTTTTTTGATAAGGGAATTATAATTTTCAATAAAACCTTTAATGCTATCTAATGTACCTCTACGAAATTGAAAGGTTGGTCTTAGACAACAAATAATATTTTCAGCAGCTTCTATTGACCATGTGGCAAGTTCTTGAGTACCAGCAGGACAATCATAAATAACACCACTACATTTATAAAGTTTGGCCATTTTCATGATTTCTTTAAAATTATTTTCTCTACTGATTCCTTGATTAAAGGTCGATATTTTAAATTTAATATCACAAGGTAAAAATAGTACCGCTTGAGCATCATCTAAACCAAAGAAATTACCTACCGGAATCATGTCAGCAAAAAACGGATTTTTAGAAATATCTAATTTTTGGCCTAAAATGTTGATGGTTCTATTTGTACCTCGTATTTGTGAAGACTTTTCTGAATAAGCATTAGGGTTTTCGTAATCATTAATGTCCGCATCGCGATCACCACATAAAATACGATGTAAAGAAAAGAATTTAGCTGTGCCATCGTTATTTTTTAATAAATCTAACTTCATTTGGGTTTTTTCATCACTTGGCGTAGTATTTTGTAATAGATAAGTTAAACCACAACTATCAATATCACAATCTACTAAAATAAGGGGGTGTTCAGCTGAAGCATTAATTGCGCGCACAAAATAATAGATAAAATTTATACAAGCAGTTGTTCTTCCTGAACCACCTTTATAAGAATAAAATGCTACACTTTTCATAATGATACCTCTTTATATTTCTTTTTCTTCTTTCATACGTTCGATTGCTGCAGCTAAGGCAGTATCAGAAATTACTTTTTCAATTGCAAGTAAATATTGTTTTTTAAATTCTTTATTAATATCTACTGATGTACCAAATTTATCAATATTACTATAACCTATTCCAACACATATTTTATTTTCTAATTCTTTCTTATTAAAGCGATCATAAAAACTATTTTGCAAGATGCTTATTATTTTAGCAGAAACTTCAGAAGCTTTTTCATCACTACTCATAAGCATATTTAAAACTTTATCAATGATCTTATCAACTAATTCTTCGGTTTGCATTGACATATGATCATCAATTGCTTTTAAAATTTTAATACCTAATTCACTATCGCTTTCTAAACGATCATATTTTTCTTGTAAAGCTTTTTTCTCTTGTTCTAAGTTATCTTTTTCTTGTTTTAAATCAGCATTTTCTTGCTTATATTTTTCTTCATTAATATGAGCTTTATTGCGATCTATATCAACAATTTTTTCAATTTTGGCTTTAACATTGTTTTGGAAAACAATTGAATCTAATAGTTTATTAGAGATTTCTTCATCTAATTTAATATATTGTTTTTCATATTTGTCATAATATTTATAGAAAGCATTAATAGCATCAATATAGTAATAGTTACTAATACTTGAAAAGCCATCAGATTCCCAACACCATTGATAAGAACCATTTCTATTAGTAGCAGGCATTCTGTTTTTCATAATAGAAACAAGATGAGTACGCATTTGTCTTTGAGGATATTGAATGACATATTCACTAATTAAACTATTGGTTTTTAAAAGCATTGGAATTAAAGTACAAACTTTAATGCCACTTTTTCTTAATAATTTTCCAAGTTCGGCGTTAGCTGTATCTTTTTCAATAAATTGAAGGGTATAGGTACTAACTTTATATGCTTCTTCATTACGTTCTAGATTATCATAGTAACGTTGCGTTTTTTGTAAACAAGCTTGCAATGTATCAATTAAGCGATCTTTTTCATTACTATTTGTTTCACATAGTTTATTATCATAAGCTGAATTAAGAATAATGCCACAAACAAATAAACCATTAAATAATTCATTAGAAGCACCGCTATTTCTAATCGCATTTTCATCTACGATATTACCATTAGGATATACAAAGTAATCACCTAAATTATCTTTATATTTGTTCCAGTATCCTTCTGCTGTATCTAGACATTGACGGTGAAGTTTTAAATAATATGCATCATCCGCATTATCATAATCATTAATAGAATGACCATTATTAATACGATTCATAAAGAAATCGATATTCAACCAGTCAACTGAAGGGTTATCACCTTTTTCAATTTCAATTTCATCAATTTCATCAAATAAGGCTCTTTCTTCATCAGTAATAATATAATCATTTTCTAAATCATTATCATTATTACTAAGTTCTATTTTTCTTTCGTATTCATCTTTGGCTTTTTTTACTTCATCAAAATGATTCCAATAATTCTTTTTTAAATTTTCAGGTAAAAATTTATTAAGATTCTCATTTTCTAGTTTTCTAAATAAATCGATATATTTTTGGAAATCTTTGTATAAGCCAAGATATACAGTAGATGCGGCATAAGAGAAGTAAAGTGATGGTTCTGTATCGATTGCATCACTTGCTTTAACGTTAGTAAAGCTCCAGCCCTTACAAACTAATTTACCATCTTTTTCTACATCAATTGCCATATCGGTAACCATTCTTACACAAGCTAAAATACCATCATCAATTTGTTGTAAAATTTCTTTATGGGTTAATTCTTTAACTTCTACATCCATATCAGTATTATCTTTGAAGACATATTTTTTTAGATTCAAGCGTTGGGCTTCATCTGTTTTAATAGCATAAGTTCTTGCTGTTTGTAATGCTACAATAACCCAAGTAATTGTATCAAGATAAGATACATCATGTGTAAAAGCATAATCATTAATATATGGTGTAGCATCAAAAAGATAATTTTCATACCAATTATCAGAAGTTTTTTGATAGATTTTATCTAGAATATATGATAAAGCAGAGTTTATTTGATTATCATATTTATGATTAGCTTTCCAATCAAGGCTACCATCATCCATCATAGTATAACATGCATTAATTAAAGATACAACAGATGGACAAACCGATAAAAGACCTGTTACTTTATTAACGTTTGATAAATAGAAAAGTTTACCTACTTTTTCAATGCTATCAATACTTTCTAAACGAACACTATTATCGTTTTCTTTGCTTTTTTGCGCAATAGGTGCTTTGTAACCATTACTAACTGTAGCACTAGCTATTTCTTGAGCGATTTCTTTTTTATCGCGATATTCTAAGAAAATAGAATTAGCAGCTTTTCCTTCGACTGCGATTTCTTCAAATTCATCAGTTTTATTGCCCTTATCATCTAATTTAGAAATACGGATTTTAGTGGTCTTTTTAGATGAGGTTTTTTCGGTTTTTTTAATAATATCTTTTAGCCAATCTTGAGTTAAATTTTGTTCATTATTAGTCATAATTAATACTCCTTTCTATGGGTGTTTATGTGCAAATTCACCATGATGTTTACCATAATCTTGACCAATTTCGGAATAGATATATCTTAGTGGTACACATATTTTATCTTTTATTTTAAATAAATTCATATTTTCATTTTGGGTTTCCCCAGGACAATAACCAGCACAGTGCGTTCTTGCAATACAGAATTTGCAATCAGGTAAATTTTGTAAATTTCTACTTTGCAAGATTCGTATTCGATCATTATTATAAATTATTTTATTATTTGCTTTATCATACTTACCATAAATAAAAACATCCATATGTTCGGGATTTTCACCAACGCTTGCCATTTCACAAGCTGAAACATAACCATCAGTAGTAAGATGAGGCATAGGTACGCAAGAACGACAATTACGATCGGTTGGACCATCAAAATTAGTAGTAAAATTAGATTCATAAAAGGTTCCCTTTTGGTCCGCATAACGGTGTGCTTCTACAAATTTAACAGCGAAATGCATCATTTCAATATCTTCAATGGTTTTGCCTTCTTTTTCAACCGGTACAAAAATAGGATCTACCCAAATGTGACTAACATCAAAGTTATCTTTGAAATAATCGATACCTTCTTTTTGTCTATCAATATTTTGGGCCGTAATAGTAGCTCTAACTCCTACCATGGCTTTTTTGTCTTTTAAAGAAGCAAGGTAACGTAAGGTCTTTTCAATTAAGGGTGAAGTAGGACGATTATTTTTAGTAACCCTATTGACATCATTGGTATCTGGTAACAAATCCATTGATATCCAAATTTCATCCATGTGATATGCTAACCATTTCGCTAAAGACTTATTAAAGACGCCATTAGTTTGAATTTCAGCTTTAAGAGTAGGATTAGCTTGCATTGCGTAGTCATAAATTTCTTTCATAAGAAGGGGTTCGGTAGTAGGCTCACCATCAGCGAAAAATCTAATGCGATCAACTATCCCATTTTTAACGTATTCATCAATGGCGCATTTAGCAAAATCAATATCTAACTTACGATAAGCAATTTTTCTAATACCATAACAATATTTACAAGCTAGATTACATTTAGTAGTCAGTAAAAATGATAAAACTTTTTTATGACAATAAGGCATATTTTACTCCTTTTTTAAATTTTTTAACATGATGACAGGTCTGATACCTAATTTTTCATTATCGTATAAAACATGGGTTGCGATATTGCCATCGGCTAAAACAAATTTTTTATTTTGATTGTTAGTTGTAATCCACCAATAATCATTGACATATTTGAGTTCATCTTCATGAATATTATAATTCATATCTTCTTCTTCATCTTCAATGTTAATGTTTTGGGTGGTATTCTTTTTTAAAATATATTTCATTAATTTAGGTTTTAAAGATAAGTATTCTTCTTCACTAAGAAGTCTTATAGCATCATTACTAGCCCATTCCCACTCAGAGCCATATTTTACCATCTTAATATGATTTTTTATTTTCGCAAGTGTTTCATTAATGTTTTCTTCAAAACTTGGTTCTAATACTTTATTAGAAACAAAAGTATATATATCATTATCTTTAAAAACATTAAGCCATTTGATTTTTTGCCCTTTATAAGTATCTGGCACAATTAAGTTACTAGCAATAGCTTCTTTTTCTAGATCTTCTTCTGTATAAGAAAAAGTAGCCAAAGCTTTATTTTGTTTTAATTTTTCTATTACAAAGTTACGATATTGGCAAGGATAGCTTTTAGCATTTGGACATGCATTATTACATTTTAACATAGGACAAGTTCTACCAAAAAGCATATTTTCATCATGTAACATTTGTTTTAAGATGTTTAGGATATTAATACTTTGCATTGTCATTTCATTGATATTTGATGGCATAGTAGTTGCAACTATTTTTTGTAAGGAACGTGCATATAAACTATTTAAATCAATTGCCTCAATTGTACTAGCATTATCAATTAAAACTGGTAAAAGCATTAATTTTCTAGTTTCATAAACTAAATTAATATATTTTAATTCTTCTAATACACTAGGGCTTAAAAAAGTATTTTCACTAATGAATAATATTACACCAATACATAAGTCAGCATCGATTTGTTTTTTTATATTGTTTAACCAATCATCACCGATTAAATTACTATCATCATACCAAAATGAAGCTTTTTGTTCTTCTAAAGCACAAAGTTCACGAAAAACAACATCTTTGTCAAGATGGCAATAACTAACAACTAAAAATTTATTATGATCTTTAGAACTGATACACTGTGGTTTTTTAGTATTACTATTCATATTTTTTCTCCTAAACATTTGGTTATCATTATTTTTTATTATAGCATAAATACCTAGTTTTTTCAACAAAATATACTTTTTTACGTACTATTTACAAAAAAAGCAAAAAAAAGTTGAAAAATTATTATCTTTTTTACTAACTTTTCAACTTTTTTAATTATTTAGTTAAATTTTTACTCCAATCACCGACCAAAACCTTTTTTAAGAAATAACCAGTCGCGGAAGCAGGATTTTGCATTACCTCCTCAGGTGTACCTTCAGCAACAATTTGACCACCATCATCACCACCATTAGGACCAAGATCGATGATATGATCGGCTAATTTAATTACATCTAAGTTATGTTCTATGATGATTACAGTTGCTTTCATATCTACGATGTTTTCAATCATTTTCATTAATTTATCTATATCATATGAATGTAAACCCGTAGTTGGTTCATCAAAAATAAATAGCGTTTTATCCGTTATTTTTTTGTGAAGCTCGCTTGCTAATTTAACTCTTTGCGCTTCGCCCCCTGATAAAGTTGTTGCGCTTTGTCCAAGTTTTACATATCCGAGCCCAACATCAGCCATTGTTTTTATTTTAGGATATATCGAAGGGATATTTTCAAAAAACTTTAAAGCCTCATCTACTGTCATATCTAAGACGTCCGCAATCGATTTATCTTTATATTTGCATTCTAAAGTTTCTCTATTATATCTACTACCACCACAAGCAGTACATGGGACATATACATCTGGTAAAAAATTCATCGATATTCTAATTACACCATCGCCACCACATGATTCACATCTACCACCTTTAATGTTAAAGGAGAAACGACTTTTGTTATATCCTCTTTTTTTAGCTTCTATCGTGCTTGCGAAAAGATCTCTAATAGGATCAAATACACCCGTATAAGTAGCAGGATTACTACGCGGCGTTCTACCAATTGGGGCTTGATCAATGTCAATAACACGATCAATTTCTTCTAGGCCTTCAATATAATCATGATTGCCTACTTCAACGCGACTGCGATATAATTTTTGGGATAAGGCATTATATAAAATATCGTTTACTAAAGTGGATTTACCACTACCAGATACACCCGTAACTAAAACTAGTTTTTGAAGAGGAATTTTAACATCAATATTTTTTAAATTATTAGCTTTACATCCATGAATAATTAAGGCCTTACCACTTCCCTTTCTTCTTTTGGAAGGTACCATTATTTTTCTTCTACCACTTAAATAATCAGCGGTAATTGAGCCTTTGGCGTTCATTATATCTTGTGGAGTACCGGCTGCGACAACTTCTCCGCCATTAACACCAGCATATGGTCCAATATCAATAATATAATCACATTCATGCATTATTTCTTCATCATGTTCAACTACTATTAAGGTATTACCAAGATCACGCATTTCTTTTAGCGCTGTTATTAATTTATGATTGTCACGTTGATGAAGACCAATTGAAGGTTCATCTAAAACATATAAAACACCTGTAAGTTTAGATCCTATTTGGGTAGCAAGTCTAATTCTTTGTGCTTCACCACCTGATAAACTTCCTGCTTTTCTTGAAAGGGTTAAATATTCAAGACCTACTTCTTTTAAAAAGGATAGTCTATTCTTTATTTCTTTGATAACTAAATTACCAATTTTTTCTTCTAAGGGACTAAGATGCAAATTATCAATAAAATTCAAGGCTTGGTTAATTGACATTTCGGTAAATTCATGAATGTTCTTACCACCTATTTTAACCGAAAGAGCAACTTCTGATAAACGTTTGCCCCCACATGTAGGACAAGTAAGTTCTTTCATATAAGAGCCATAATATTCTCTTTGCATTGAAGATGATGTTTCAGCATATCTTCTTGTTATTAAACTTGCAAGGCCTTCAATGACTTTATTTTTACGCATTGTGATACCACCACTAGAGTGGATTTCATATTTTATTGGTTCTTTTGATCCATTAAAGATAATATCTTTTTGTAAAGGGGTTAAATCTTTATAAGGTTTAAATAGATCTATATGATAATATTCAAATAAAACCTTATACATTTGCCATTCCAAATTTTCCGTGAAAATAATGTTTTTGAGATATCTAATTGCTCCATCAGCAATCGATAAATTTTCATCTGTTACAAGTAACGTAGGGTCAATTGTTGAGACAAAACCAAGACCATGACAATTTGGGCATGCGCCAACGGGCGAATTAAATGAAAAAAGGGTCGATTCTAATTTACCTACGGTAAATTCACAATATGGGCAAGCGTAATGTTCGGAAAATAAAAGTCTTTCTCCATCAATATCCACATATATAACACCATTTGCTAAATTGCATGCGGCTTCTAATGATTCATATAATCGACTTCTAATATCGGATCTTAATTTTAAACGATCAATAACTACTAAAATATTATGTTTTTTATTTTTATCTAAATTAAATTCTTCATCAAGTTCATACATTTCATCATCGATAATTACTTTCGAATAACCATCTTTACGGAGCAATTCTAAGGTTTTTTCGAATGTTCCTTTTCTGTTTTCAGCAATCGGTGCTAATACCATTATTTTAGCATCTTCGCTATATGATAAAACTTTATCACACATTTGTTCAATGGTTTGCGATGTAATTTCAATATTATGAGTAGGACAAACCGGATGCCCAATTCTAGCATATAACAATCTTAAATAATCATAAATTTCCGTTACTGTTCCAACCGTTGAACGAGGGTTTCGGCTAGTAGTTTTTTGATCAATTGAAATGGCAGGTGATAAGCCTTCAATATAATCTACATCGGGTTTATCAACGTTATCTAAAAATTGTCTAGCATAAGCTGATAAGCTTTCAACATAACGTCTTTGCCCTTCAGCGTATATCGTATCAAAAGCTAGGGAACTTTTACCTGATCCTGATACCCCTGTCATTACTACTAATTTATTACGAGGAATTTCAAGATTAATATTTTTTAAATTATTTTCTCTTGCCCCCCTGATAATTATTTTTTCATGATCCATTTTCTTACCTTCTTTAAGTTATAACATGTTTTTAAATTCTTCTTCATCAATTATTTTTATGCCAAGTTCATGTGCTTTGGTAAGTTTACTACCTGCATCAGTACCTACAAGTACATATGAGGTCTTTTTACTAACGCTACTTGAGGTTTTACCACCACGCTCTTCGATTAGACTCGTAGCCTCATCTCGCGACATTGAAGGTAATGTACCTGTTAATACAAAAGTTAAACCACTAAATTTTTGATTATCACTAGTGTTTTGGCTAGTAGGATTAACACCATAACTGATAAATTTATCAATCAAAACCTTGTTTAAATCTTTTGCGAAATAATCAACAATGCTTCTTGCCATTACTTCACCAAAATCTTCAAGTTGTAGTAATTGTTCATAAGTAGCATCTTTTAACATTGATATCGACGAATAATGTTTAGCTAACGTTTTAGCCGCTTTAGCGCCAATAAAACGAATGCCTAAACCAAAGATAAATTTATCTAAAGGATTATTTTTAGATTTTTCAATGGCAAATAAGATATTATCTATTTTCTTTTTACCATAGCGATCAAGTGTAAGTAGTTCATTTTCATAATTTTTTAATAAATAAATATCACTAGCATCTGTTAAATAACCCATTTGATATAATTGTTCAATTTGTTTATCACCTAATCCTTCAATATCCATCGCCTGACGCGAAGCAAAGTGAATAATACCTTCAAGAATTCTACCACCACAATCAGGATTAGTACAATAATATAAAACATCACTATTGTCTTTTTTAATAGGCATACCACATTTTGGGCAAACAGCTGGCATTTTAAAAGGAATTAATCCTTCCTTTCTTCTTGTAAGATCAACATCTACTACTTCAGGGATGATTTCACCTGCTTTACGAACTCTAACAAAATCACCTATTCTAATATCTCTAGAAGTTATGAAATCTTCATTATTAAGCGTAGCTCTAGAAACTAGTGTCCCCGCAATATATACGGGATCTAAAATAGCATTAGGAATAATTTTACCGGTTCTACCAACCGTTAACACTATATCTTTAAGTCTAGTTGTTACAATTTCGGCAGGAAATTTATACGCAATGGCCCATTTTGGTACTTTAACAGTGTAACCAATTAGATCATATAAAGCAAATTCATTAACTTTAATTACTATTCCATCAGTCGCATAATCTAAAGTTTTTCGAAGTTTATCATAGTAGTCAATCGTTGCTATAACCTCTTCTATATTTTGACAGTGTTTGTGATAAGGATTAACTGAAAAACCTAATTCTTTTAGATACTCAAGCGCTGCCATTTGTGATGTTATACCATAATTTTCAGGATTGACAATGGTATAAGAGAATTGATTTAAATTGCGTTTTTTAGTAATTGCCGGATCAAGCTGTCTTAAACTTCCCCCAGCAGCGTTTCTACAATTTGCAAAAAGGGCTAAATTATCCTTTTTTCTTTGGGCATTTATTTCTTCTAAAACGGACTTTTTCATATAGACTTCGCCTCTTACCTCAATATTAACATGTTTAGTTAATACTTTAGGTAAATTGCTTATGGTTAACATATTTTTAGTAATATTTTCGCCGACCGTTCCATTACCACGTGTTGCTCCTAAAGTAAATAGACCATTTTCATAATGAGCAGTTGAAGCAATACCATCAATTTTTAGTTCTACTACATATGTATATTTATCAACAACTTTACTAATTTTATCATCAAATTCTCGCAATTCTTCACTATTAAAAACATCACCTAAAGACATCATTGGATGTTCATGCGTAATTGTTTCTAAATCGGTCTTTAAGAAAGCCCCAACCTTTTTAGTGGGACTATCATTTCTAACAAGATGAGGATATTTATTTTCTAAATTTTCGAGTTCTTTTATTAAACTATCATATTCACTATCATCAACAGTAGGATTATCTAAAATATAATATTCATAATTATATTGATTTAAAATATTGACAAGATAGTTGATACGTTCTTGAATGTTTTGTTCATTCATATTATTCACCTAAAAATTTAATTATTTTATTTTTAATTTCATCCGCCTTGATGCTTTTTAAAAGCGCATGGCCTGTTCCTTCAATTAATACTACTTCTTTATTTTCATTGTTACAATGTTTATAACAATATTTAATTGCTCTTCTTGGAACAAGTTCATCAAGCATGCCATAGATAATCAAACTAGATGTTGGATTATCTACTTTAAAACGTTGGATTTTTCTAACTATTTTTTGAAAAACAATTATGTTTGTTAAACGAATATTTTTGAAAAATTGTTCTTTAGCAATTTTTCTAGTTATTTGGTCATTAGCTTTTAGTAATAATCTATTTTGCTTTTGAAAAAAAGTATACCTCATCCTCTTAAAGGGACAGCTAAAATTTAAATACTTAATGGCTGGAGCAAGTAAAATAGCCTTATTGATATTTTTAAATTTAGCACATAAATAATGTACTAGTGCTCCTCCTAGTGAAAAACCAATTAAATCGACTTTACCTAGTGTTAAATAAAATGATATTTCATCAAATAAATATTTAAAAGTAGCATCTAAGGTAAAATCTTTCATATTTTGATATTTACCATGACCTGGTAAATTTAGGCTAACAACATAATCATAATATGGCACAAGGTCTTTTTCTAATTTATTAAAATCATTGCTATCAGTTAAATAACCATGTATTAAAATAACTATTTTTTTCATCTTTAAGCTATTTTGACAAGTGTTGGATGATCTTTAGAAATTTTTTTAATCGAACTATCTTTATCAAAAAGGATTTGTACATAAGTATCATCCTTAGCAATAACTACCCCTTTACCAAAAAACTTATGATTAATGCGTGAACCAATTTCAATTTCACCTGGTTCTTGTTCGGTTTTTTGATTTTCTTCGATGGCATTTTTTACTTCTTCAGCTTTAAGATATTCAATTAAGAATCTTGATTTAGCATTTCTAACAAGTCTTCCATAAATTAAACGTCGCGCTGCACAGGTTAAATATATTTTTTCTTTAGCTCTTGTGAAGGCAACATATGCAACCCTCCGTTCTTCTTCCATATCAACTTCTTCTCTAATAGCAGGGAAAATGCCTTCTTCAAGTCCTACTACAAAAACAGCTCGATATTCAAGTCCTTTAACAGAATGAATGGTTGAAAGAGTAACGCCATCTTTTTGATTATCATCAACAGTTGATGTATCAAGAAGGAGATCATCCAAACCGATTTCAAGTTTTTCGGCTTGCGTTAATTCTTCATCAAAATTATCCTTTTCGATTTGATATAAAATTGATTTAAATTCTTTAACATTATCAACACGATTGTTTTCTTCGTCACTTTCTTCTTCTAGCATTTTTAAGTAACCAGTTTGTTCTAGCATATAATCAAAAAAGTCAGGAAGAGACATTTTGTTTAAATTTTTAATTAAATCTTCAATCATTAATTTGAATTTAACTAAGGCTTCGGTTTTAGAAGTTTCATTATCACGTTTAAAATAATCTATCGAAGTTAGAATATCACAATTATATTCTTGCATATATTCTTGGAGCTTTTCAATCGTTTTATCACCAACACCGCTACCGGAAACTTTAATGATTTTACTAAAATGAAAAACTTTAGAAGGTGATGCTACAAAACGCAAATAACTTATGATATCTTTAACTTCTTTTCTTTTTAAGAAAGAGAAACTACCATAGACATTATAAGGTATCCTTTCTTGGGCTAAAGCAATTTCGAAATTACGTGACAATGCGCTATTACGATATATGATAGCAATATCTTTGTAACTATAACCATCATGTCTTACTAAAGAAGCAATTTCGTTAATAATATATCTTACTTCATCATCATAATAATATGCTTCTTGAACTACTACATCTTCTTTAGAACCTTCATTAGTACTATAAAGTTCTTTCGCTTCACGAATTTTATTGTTTTTAATAACCGTGTTTGCGCCCTTTAGAATCATATTAGTAGAACGATAATTTTGAACTAATTTGATGACTTTAGCACTTGGATAGTCTTCTCTAAATTTCATCATGTTTTCGATTTTTGCGCCCCTAAAAGAATATATACTTTGGTCATCATCGCCTACAGCGAAAATGTTTTGATGAACACGGCATAATTGATTAACAATTTCGTATTGAATAGCATTAGTATCTTGTAATTCATCTACTAAAACGTATTGGAATTCATTTTGATAGTAAGCTAAAACATCAGCGTTTTCGCTAAATAATTTTTCAGTTAAAACTAAAAGATCTTCAAAATCCATTAAATTATGTTCTTGTAAATAGATTTGGTATTTTTCATAAACTTTTTCTAAAAGACCTACTAATTCTAAACATGATTTATTTTTATAATCACCAATGGCCTTTAGGGCAACACGAGCTGATAAAACATTTTTATTGATTTCTTCTTTTTTATATATTTCATTTAAGATTTTTATTTGATCATCTTCATCAATAACTTCGAAATTTCTTTCATACCCTATTAAAGTAGCATTCTTTCTTAAAATCATAGCACAAAGGGAATGAATGGTTGAAATATGAACTAATTTGGCCTCATCACCAATAGCTCTTTCAAGACGTTCTTTCATTTCGTTTGTGGCTTTTTTAGTAAAAGTAATAGCTAAAATATGATATGGTTTAATATTACATTCTTTTACCATATATATTATTCTTGTAATTAAGGTTTTCGTTTTACCTGTTCCTGCCCCCGCAAACACCATTACCGGTCCATTTACAGCTTTTACAGCTTCTAGTTGTTCTTTATTTAAATTTTTTAAATAATCATTATCTATCATATCATGATACAAAAGATGATTTTAACCCTACAATACGGTTAAAAACAAGTTTATCTCCTTTAGATGTATAATCGGTTGTATAATATCCATTTCTTATAAATTGGTATTTGTCCATAGGTTGTGTATCTTTAAGATAATTTTCCACAAATCCTTCATATACTTGCCATGAATTAGGATTTAGACGTTCTTTAAAATTATCAGTTGATGCTTTTTCATCAAGTATTAATGGTTCAAAAAGATTAAAAGTAGCTTTTCTTGCTGTAGTGGCTTCAACGTAATGAATTGTACCATTAGGTTTACGTTCATTAAAGTTAGAACCTGATTTCGTTTTAGGATCATATGTGCAATGAAGTTCAATAATATTACCCTTTTCATCTTTAATAACTTCTTCACATTTAATAAAATAAGCATGCATTAATCTTACTTCTAGGCCTTTTGCAAGACGTTTCCAATGTTTATTAGGCTTTTCTTCAATGAAATCTTCTCTTTCAATATAAAGGTATTTTCCAAAAGCCATTTGATGTGTTCCTAGGGCTTCATTTTCAGTATTATTTATAGCATCTACATATTCAATTTTATCTTCTGGATAATTAGTAATAACCACTTTTAAGGGGTTAACTACTGCCATCGGTCTAGTAGTGGTAAGTTTTAAATCTTCACGCAAAAAATGTTCTAACATAGCATAATCAACTGTCGAATTTACTTTTGATAAACCAGTTGATAAAATAAAGTTTTTAATAGCAGAAGGGGTAAAGCCTCTTCTTCTAAGTCCCGCAAGCGTAGGCATACGCGGATCATCATAACCTTTAACATAGCCTTCATCAACAAGTTCTTTTAAATATCTTTTACTCATAATCATATGGGTAATGCCTAAACGACCCCATTCGATTTGTCTTGGATGATGTTCTACTTCACAGTTATTAATAACCCATTCATATAAAGGGCGATGATCTTCAAATTCGATGCTACATAAAGAATGAGTGATACCTTCAAAGGCATCTTGTAAAGGGTGAGCAAAGTCATACATTGGATAAATGCACCATTTATCTTTAGTTTGATGATGACTTACATGCATAATACGATAAATGACGGGATCTCTTAAATTAATATTAGGACTTGCCATATCTATTTTGGCTCTTAAAGTTTTTTCACCATTTTTATATTTACCATCTTTCATTTCTTCAAAAAGGCGTAAGTTTTCTTCAATGCTACGGTTGCGATATGGTGATTCAATACCAGCACCATTGGCTGTATCACGATATTTTGATAAAGTTTCTTGATCTAAATCATCCACATATGCTAGGTTTTTTTTGATTAAGAGCACAGCTTTTTCATATGTTCTTTCAAAATAACTAGAACCATAATTGATGGCATTAGGAGTGTAACCAAGCCATTTAATATCTTCTTTAATGGCATCTACATACTCACTATCTTCTTTAGAGGGATTGGTGTCATCAAATCTAAGGTTAGTCGCACCATTAAAGCATTTTGCTAGTTCAAAATTGGTAATAATGGCTCTAGCATGACCGATATGTAAATAGGCATTAGGTTCTGGTGGGAAACGGGTTAATATATGATCTACTACACCACTTTCTAACTCGTTTTTCATTATTGTTTTAATAAAATTTGAACTGTCGTTCATCATATTATCGATCTCCCTTGAACATTAATTTTTCTTAAATCTTTTATTTTGAGTAGTTTTTTTAGTAATTCAACCATTTGCTTTTCATCTTTTTCTAAGTCATCAAAAGAAAAATTGATTAACATTACTAAAACATTTTTAGTTTTACTAGTTATAGCAGTCCTTGTGGTATCACTAGTTGGACTACCAAAAGGTGATATATCATCAGTATAAAGAGGCAAATTTTGAACATTAATTTTACCACGATTAATGCCATAATATTCATCCTCATCTGTACCGATTCTAATAAAGATATCACCCTTAATTTCATCCAAATCGGCCACACAAACACTTTTTAAAAAGGTAAGTGATAATAAATTACCGATATCAATAACATTACCAAGGCGGTATATATTACCATATTTGATGATTCTTCTTAGTAATGCCTCACATGCAACTCTAGTGTGCGATGGATCTTTACCAAGCCTTTTATAAGCATCACGAGCTTCTTTAATTCTTTTGATATTTACTACATCATCTAAGCTATACTTACTTTTTAAAGTGCTACTTAAATCATCTAGTGTAGTAGTGATAGCCTCTGATAAATGATTACTATCATTAATTTCTAACAAACTAAAAGTATATGCCACAATATTAAAACCAGGCAGTTTAGCTTTTAAATCATCAGAAATTTGCAATTTCATTTTCTAATTCCTCAATTTCTTTTTGTAATGTATCGTAGTTACTACATTTCATTTTAGCACTAGATACTTCAATATATTTATCGCTGATAAGAGCACTTAAAGCACGTTGTTTATCATATAAAGGTGGTAATTTATTTTCACAAATTAAATTTTCTTCATATATACTAATAATTTTATAATCGTATTCATTTTGTTTTAACTGATATATTAAGTTTTCTAAATTTTTGGCCTCATTGTTATATGTATCAATATCAGCTTGAAGAACTTTTAATTCATCATTTAATCTTATTAAATCGGTTTTACCATATGGATCATTTAAAACTTGTTTACGCGTTTCGGCTAAATTTTTTTCTTTAATTAGTAAACTATCAATCGTTTGTTTAATGGATGTTAATTTGAATTTAGCATTACTATAATCACTTAAAGTTTTAGCCCATTTTTGATTTGAGCTCATTATTTTTTTTGCCTCACTTATAAAGTTTTCGATTTCATCAACATTATTAGAAATCGTTTTATACATAGCTTGGAGCTCATTATATTCACTATTAAGCGTATCATATTTTTCTTTATGAGGCATAATTTGTTCCATTTGTTCATTTAATTTAGCTAGTCTTAATTGTTTTTCTCTAAGTAGATTAGATGCCGTATCAGCCACAGCTAAGTTATTTTTATAATCAAGAATCATTTCATCCATTTTTAAAGCAATTTGTTGATTAGTATATTCTAAAATTTGTAGATGTTTAATTTCATCTTTGATATTTTTTTCATGTTCTTTTTTTAAATTTGCAAATAACTCTAAAAGTTCTTCTTTAGCCTTCTTTTTAGAAGTTATTTCATAAACTAAAGCATCTAATTTCTTTTCGTTTTCTTCAAAAGAAATAATTTCAATTTGCTTTGCAAGACTATCTTTTTCGATTAGTAAAGCTTCATTTTGTTTTTTGATTTCTATTTCTAGTTGATTTAAATCTTCTAGTTTTTTTAGGGCTTCTTTGGCACTATCTAAATATTTGATAACCTCTAAATATAAAGTATACTCTAAAACGTCACTAACAAAATTCATATAAGAAATAGTTTCATTAGTATCACCAATACTTAATTTAGATAATAAGTTATTATAATAATCAATATTAGTGTAATAGATGTTATCTTCTAAATTAGTTACTTCACTAGCAACCTTTTTAAAATCTTCACTTTTTTGATTATATTCTTTTGTATTTTGAGCAATAATTTGATCTATTTCATTTATACGACTATTAATATTTTGATTGTTTTTAGCAATTTCTTCTAGCATGTTTTCGTGGTCGGTTAAACTACTATATTCTTGTTCACATGATGCAAGTTCTTCATCAATTGTGCTAGTGCGTTTATCTAATATGTATTTATGAATTTCTGAATAACGATTTAAATAATAATCGACTAAAGGGGAATTAACAGAAGACTGAGGTGTAGTAGAATTTAAACTAGGTAGTTTTTGATTTAACCTTCTTACTTCTTCTCTTAGAAATTGATTTTCCTCTTTTAGACGCATTATTTCTTTTTCTAAATCATTATTTGTTAAGTAATCGTCTTGATAATCATTCATTATAATAGATTCTCCTCATTTACTGGTGTTTTTTTATCGTTATTAATAATTGCACATTCAGTGGTTAAGAAAATTCCCGCAATGCTAATGGCACTCATAATAGCACTTTTTTCAACACTAGCAGGATCAATAATACCGGCTTTTTTCATATCAACAATCTTATCGCCAAGAGCATCATACCAAAGGGGGCCTTCTATTTTACTTAATATTTCTTGATAATCTACGCCCGCATTTTCACATATTTGTTTAAATGGCATTTCTAACGCATCTTGTAAAATTTCTTTAGCAAGCCCATATTTAGGATCATTTATTTTAGCTAAGGCTTGGGCTATTTGATATAATACTTTGCCACCACCTTCAATGATGCCCGATTGCATAGCCGCTTTAGTGGCATTTAAAGCATCTTCAATGCGAAGTTTTTTTTCTTTTAAAACTACTTCGGTCTCAGCCCCTACTTTGATTTGCGCAATACCACTAGCAATTTTTGCAATTCGCTCTTGTAATTTTTCTTTGTCATATTGACTAGTTAGGCCTTTTAATTCTTCTTGAAGTGATAAATTATAAGCTTTAATTGTATCGGTTAATTCTTGTCTACTTACGATGGTTGTTTGATCTTTGGATGATACTATTTTATCGGCCAACCCAAGTATACTAACATCACCACTTGTAAGATCCATTCCAATACTAGAATCAACTAAAGTACTACCCGTTATGATAGCAATATCTTTTAACTGTTTTTGTTTTCTTTCACCAAATGATGGGGCTTTAACAACACAAACGTTAAATACGCCTCTTAATTTGTTTAAAATAAGGGCTCCTAAAACTTCTTGTTCGATATCATCACAAACGATAAAGAGGGGCTTACTACGTTTCATAGCTTCTTCAAGATATGGCACTAATTCTTGCATGGAAATAATTTTTTTATCTGTTACTAAAACAAGAGGCTTATCTAAAACAGCTTCGTTTTTATTTTCACTATTAATCATATAACTTGATAAGTATCCACGATCAAAAGAATAACCTTTGACTACATCTAAATAATCTTCTAAGCCTTGTGATTCTTCAATGGTAATAATACCATCTTTACCAACACTGTGATATGCTTTACTGATGAGTTTACCAATTTCACTAGAACCTGATGAAATGGTAGCAATTTTTTCTAGATCATCGTTTGATAATACGGGTGTTGATACTTCATCAATCATTTGATTAATAACTGGCAAATAGTGATTAAAACCATTTCTTAAAATAACAGGATTAGTACCACTAGCAATTCTTTTCATTCCTTCGCTAATTATTCTTGATGTAAGCAAGATAGCAGTCGTAGTACCATCGCCTACTAAATCGTTAGTTTTAGTAGCAGCTTCAATTAAAATACTAGCTCCTAAATTTTCATATTTATCTTCTAAAGTTATTGATTTAGCAATTGTTACACCATCATTAACAATAAGGGGTGCACCAAAATCTTGTTCAATTACAACATTTCTTCCTTTTGGCCCAAGAGTTACTTTGACAGCTTTCGCAAGGGTTGTAGCACCTGATTCCATTTTAGTTCTGGCCTCAGTTGAAAATAATAATTTATTACTCATTTTGATCCTCCACTTTGGCTATAATATTTTCAACACTCGTAATATAATATGTTTTACCATCTAACATAAAACTTTTAGGGTTTAGGTTTAAAATAACTTCATCGTTAACTTTAATATTTTTGACAAGTTCACCAACATTTAAAACCACAAAACTTTCATCTTTAGCATTTGGCATATATATACCATTATGTTCATTTTGTATTTTCTTTTTTAATACTACATTATTATGAATTGCAATAATCATAAAACATAATCCTCCATATTAATTTTATTATAGCACATTTGTTGATTTTTTTCAAGTCCCTTTTAATATTTTTTTATGAAGAAAAGTCCTAACTATTTGTTAGGACTTAAATTATTAATGATTTATAAAGATTATATAAATAATTACTCATGCTAACATCGACTAAAATACCATCATTTTGATAATTAAAAGTATGAATATTAGCTTTTGTTTTTAAAATATTAAAGATTTCCCCTTTATCAAAAGGAATAAGTAGTTTAACTCTAACAAGATCAGGAAATAATTTTTCTTTCATATAACTTACTAGCTTTAAAAAACCTTCCTTAGTTTTGTTAGATATTATTATTTTATCACCATTTACCTTAGGTAAAAAGATGGTATTTTTTACTAGATCATTTTTATTTAATAGATATAACATTGGTATATTACTTACACCAAGGCTTGATAATACTTGATTGGTCGTATCTATTTGGAGCGCTGCACTAGGACTTGAGGCATCAACAACATGCACAATTAATGATGCTTCTTTAATTTCTTCTAAAGTGGATTTAAAAGATTCAATCAAATGATGTGGTAGATTACTAACAAAACCTACGGTATCGGTAATTAAAATTTCTTCATTGGTATCTAGTTTAATAGCCCTAGTAGATGTATCAAGGGTCGCAAAAAGCATATCTTCAACATATACTTCTTTGTTATTTTGCGAGGCATACATTGATAGTAATGTATTAATAGTTGATGATTTTCCCGCATTAGTATACCCTACAAAAGCAACTATTTTAGCTTTGTTATCAAGGCGCTTTTTGCGTGCATTTTTACGGCCTTTCACAATTAATGCTAATTCTTTTTGAGCTTTAGTAATTCTTTTTTCAATATGACGCCTGTCAGTTTCTAGTTTGGTTTCGCCGCTACCTCTAAGTACGCCACCTGCTCCACTTGATGTACCGCCCAGGCGGGACATATCTTGGTATGAGCCCGCAAGTCTTGGTAACATATATTTAAGCTTTGCTATCTCTACTTGTAAAATTGCTTCTTTTGTTCTTGCTCTTTTAGCAAAAATTTCTAAAATGAGCATTGTTCTATCTATTACTTCTACTTGTAAATATTCACTTAAATTACGGTTTTGGGCCGGTGTTAATTCATCTAAAAAAACGATTGTATTAATAGCGTATGTATCTTTGAGTTTTTTTAATTCAGCCATTTTACCACTACCTATATAAGTAGCATTATTAAAGGTGGTTAAATTTTGGACGACTTCATCAATAACTTCCATTTGACAAGCCTCACATAAAGCAACTAACTCTTGTAATTCATAATTAAATATTTCATCAGTCGTATCATTTACGGCCACTATAATGGCCTTTTCTTTAACATTTTCTTCCATTAAATCACCTAACTTTTTTATATAGAATATCAAATTTATTAGTTTGTGTCAATTCGTTTGATAAAGCGTCTATCTTCTTTAACCTTTGCATATAATTCATCAACACTTA
>CANQWZ010000005.1 GCA_947627685.1 uncultured Bacilli bacterium
ACTAATTCACAGGGCACAAAACCCTGAAGAAATTCATAGGTGCATTTGCTTGAACCCTGAACTAATTCACAGGACCTTTATTTTATGGATGTGCCCCCTAATTTATAATAGTAACCTTTACTCTTATGATATATCTTTTATTATAGTTATAATTACCATATATCATAACGGTTCCTTGTTTTTTGCTAGTTCTGATATACCCCCACATATCAATACTAGCAATCGTTGTGTCATCTGAATGCCAAGTATAATGTTGAATGTAGCTAGATGGCCATTTACTATCAGGCTTCATTTGTGTAACAGAACTTTCTGATAGTGTTAAATCATAATCGATGTATATAGTATCACTTTTTTCATCAGGTGAAACGATAAAGTCCTTTTTAAGGACAATTTTTTTATTCCATTTGTATACCGCGATTATTTTAACCACTTCTACTTTATCAACATTATAAGCCATTATAGTGCCATATTCACTAACGCTTAGAATGTTTTCATTACTTGAATACCACTCATAACTAAGCCTTGAATTAGTAGCATTACCATATAAGGCATCAATATATGCTATTCTAGTAAAGCCTTCAGTAATATGGTTATCACGATAAAGACCACCATTAATGGTTACTTCAGTGCCACAACTTGATTTTTCATCCGTATCAGTTGTAAAAGTAGCATCGGGATAACTATCCTCTACTGCTATTTTCATACTGATTGATCCTTCTAAATCATTTCCTAAAATACCGATATATATACCAAGACCTGGCCCTAAATCATAAGTTAATTCATATTCAATATCGGTATCAGTAAATTCGAGTAGTTTAATAATTTCAAAATCGCCATCGCTTCTATGATTGGCAACAAATAAATAAATTTTGTTATTATTATTTACTCCACTAAACGATGCTGCAATTTTATATGAGCCAATTTGTTTGCTTGTAAAAACCCCTATATAATCGTTGTTTACTTTCTCATTACTTTTTAAATTGGTATCTTCATCTATAAAACGATCAAAGTTATAACTTTCATAACTATCAATCATAAATAAAGCTTCGCTATTTTCTTCCTTAGCGTAATCAATTATAAAGGTATATTTTACATCTTTTTCAACATATAAAACCATCGTGTTTTGTCCTTGACAAGATTTTGCTAGGTATTGATAATCTTTGAAAGGAAGTTTATTAACAATGTTTCCCACATCATCTAAAATGGTGATGGTCCCTTCTGGAAACATTGGTATGTTAGGTGCTATTACCCTTAAAGATACCTTTATAAAGGTATTGCTTGGTGCTGTAAACATATATTTTGCAACAGTACCATGCATATGTTCATATATATCATATTCTTGATACATTGATATCTTTTTAGGATAATATGCTTGTTTAGCATTTATTGTCAAAGACACATTGTCGCTATAATCATAGTCGACAAGATAAATTCTTAAATAATACGTACCTGCGGTAAGAATTCGATTAAAACTAACATCTCGTGCTGGAACTCCATTTAGATAATCAACTTCTATTTTTTGGAAATTTTTATCAAATAGTTCCATATGTAAGTTATTGCTTGCAATTGCTTTGAAATTATATTCATCTGTACAACCAACATCTAATCTATAAATTTGATTAGTATACTTGGCTAAAGTGATGTCCTTTTGTAAACTACCCATTGTACAGTTTATAGCAAGGCTTTCATATTCAGGTACTTGGATGTCCCCGTTTGTACACATTGGACAAAGCTTGCATCGGTAAATTCCATTGCCCAAATCTTCGGTAAAGTCGTGTTCTTCTACTAATGTATATTCTAAGCCATGTACAAGATTTTTTACAGTATGTGTAGTAGCATTATATGTACCATCTAGTATATATCTTTGTATAGCATTATCACTAACTGGCGCAGTAAATCTACAATATTTACATTTCCAATAATCAGTTTTACCACACCTTGCTACTAACATCATATTACCACTTTTAAGGTCATGTGGATCGGCGGTTTTACTAACATATTCACATCTTTTATATTCTTGATAAATACTAGGATTAATATTTTTTTTATAAGTAACGCAATTACAAATTGCGCACACTAATTTATAATCAGGTCCGTGATAATTATAATTATCAAGTAACCAAACATGATCACTATTTGTGTGAATACCTCTAGTAACTAAAACGCCAGCTAAATCACGGTAAGAAATATCTCCTACTTTTCCTTCAGCTCCATCATAACCCATTAAAAGTTCATTATGATGATTACCTTCTTGTGCTTCTAGTGCATCTATATCTTGTAGGCCAAAAACATGGCCGATTTCATGCATGGTAATATATTCATATGTTGAATAATTAGTACATGTTACAGGACGAAAGGTAATTTTATATTTTTTAAAATGTTGATGCTTCATATTTCCAAAAGTTTTAGTATCACTTGATACTAAACTTTCTTCTACTGCCTCCGTAGAAGCATTCGCTGGTACTCCTGTACCAAGTCCTTCAAAATAAACATCAACATTGGTTTCGTGATATTCATCTACATCATCAACATCAATAAACTTCGCAATTGGAAAACATCTTAAATTACCATTTGCATCTTTTTTATAATATCCGACTTCATTCCATTTTTCAATGCCTGCTTTGATACATTCTTTAACAAAGAATATTTGGCTGCCCCATACTAAATCTGCGCTTTCTGTATGAATTTTATAATATATTGTTTTAATATCATCATCAATATGATTCATTTTATTTCGGTCCAGTGTAGAATTAGCTAAATAATACCATGCCTCATCCTCACCACAACCATTGCTATCCGGTTTGCATGAATCATATGTAATATCATCAGCACCATCAATCCCTAAATTTTCACTATGGGCATATACTTTATTGCCAGATGATATATATAATAACACTACTGTTGTAACAAATATTCCTAAAATTCGTAAATACCTCATTGTTCTTACACTTGTTTAAAGCTTAGGAACAATTCTTTAATCCCTTCATAGTCATAATAATTATATTCATCAAAACCATCATTTAAATTATTCGGTACCAATTGTTTTTCTATTAAATATGGTTTGATTAAATCACGCATGGCAATAGCTATATCACAATATAAATCATCATTTACTAAACCTTCAAGTTTTTTCTTCTCATAATCAATGATTCCTTTATACATGATGCCAAGTAAGGCTTCTTTGCCATTAATATTATCAATTTTAACATAATTATTATGAAAAATAAGATTTGGAATAAAAGTTTTTTCTTGATAAAGTTTTGGAAAATAATTAATTAAATATTTACCACCTAAAACAAGATTTTCGTCTTCTAAAACATCAATATGTTTATTGCTGATGTTAAATTTAATTTCACTAACTAGTCTTATATTAACATTAATAATACTATTATCTAAAAGATTAGTAAACTCTTTAATACTTCGACAATTTATAATTGCAACTAATTGATAACTGTCAACCTTTACCTTTATATCACTAATTTTATTTTTAACTATCCATTTATAGCCATCTTTTTTATCGTAACAATTTAAGTTATTTTTATAACAATAATAATTATACTTAGCAAGTAAATTATTTGTTCCTTTATAAAAGTTATAACAAGAAAAAACATAACTATTTTTTAATTCATTTGGGTCTTTTAAAAATTTTTCAAGTCTTTTTAATACACTTTTCTTTAAATAAACAGCGTAATAATCACCTTCGTTAACTGTTGGGACATTAACTTCAGCTGATATATTATCGTCTACATAACGCATGTCATGAACTAAACTATATAAATCTGGTGTTGTGTAAGTGATAATTGAAAAATCTTTATCTTCTAAAATTTCTTTTAGCGATTCACCTGTTTTGTAATTACTTTCAGTGTATAAAGCAAATTGGCCGGTATTAGATGTTGCAAAAATAATTGTCAATATAAATACAAAAGTTAATGATAATGCAACCGAGAGTTTAAAAATAGATGAGTATTTAAGATTGTTCCCAACTTTTTTTACCTCTCCTACATTATAATTAATTCTATCTCTTATAGTAGAATAATTAAAACTAACGGAATTTACATTATTGTTAACTATGTCAATTAGTGTGCTGTCTAATTTATTTTTACGATTGTCCAAGATTATCCCTCATTTCTCTTTGGAGTTTTTTCATTGCTCTAAAATATTTTGATTTTATCGTATGAATTGATAAATTGTAATATGTAGCGATTTCTTGAAAAGTTTCACCAAAAATAATGTGGCTTAGAATAATTTCCGTCTCTAATTGTGGAACATATTCTAAAATGGCTTTTTTAATATCCATTAGTTCTCGATGATCTTTTGTTTGAATACAGTTATAAACATATTCCTCATCTAAAACAATATCAAGTTGCTTCTTTTTAAGAAAATCGATTGATATGTTTTTAGCAACAGTTATGATGTAATATTTAAAATTCTTTTCTTCACATAATTGTTCACGATGATTGAATACTTTTACAAAAGTATCGTTCGTTAGTTCTTCAGCATCTCTACTATCCTTTACAATCGCAAAAATACAAGTGTAAACTAATTTACAATATTTTTCATACAAGTAACAAAATGCATCTTCGATTTCGTTTTCTTTATCTCCTTTAAGAGCACGTACTGCTAAAATTTCTAAATTCATAAGGTACCTCTTAATTTATGTGTGAAGGATTGGCCATTGTCCTTCACATAATAATACGAATATTTTTACCAAATTGTTTCAATGTTTTACATATTTTTTACTTTTTTTACAAAATATGACATTTATATTATAACAAATTAGTATTTAAAAAACACCTGAATGCGTGTTTTTTATAAAAAAAGACACTTTTTTAGACTACTAAAAAAGTGTACAATTTTATTTTTATTTGCTTAGAGCTTCTGCTACAGCTACAGCTACAGCAACTGTTGCGCCAACCATTGGGTTATTACCCATACCGATTAAACCCATCATTTCAACATGAGCAGGTACAGATGATGAACCAGCAAATTGCGCATCAGAATGCATTCTACCAAGGGTATCGGTAAAGCCATATGATGCAGGACCAGCAGCCATATTATCAGGATGAAGGGTACGACCTGTACCACCACCAGATGCTACGGAGAAGTATTTTTTACCAAGTTCTACACATTCTTTTTTGTATGTTCCAGCAACGGGATGTTGGAAACGTGTAGGATTAGTAGAATTACCTGTAATTGATACATCAACACCTTCAAAGTGCATAATAGCAACACCTTCTCTTACATCATCAGCACCATAACAATTAACAAGAGCTCTTTCACCTTTTGAATAAGGGGTACGAGATACAACGTTAAGTTTACCGGTTTGATAATCAAAAGTAGTTTCTACATGAGTAAAACCATTGATTCTAGAAATAATTTTAGCGGCATCTTTTCCAAGACCATTTAAAATAACTCTAAGAGGTTCTTTTCTTACTTTGTTTGCGGTTTTAGCAATACCAATTGCTCCTTCTGCGGCAGCAAATGATTCATGACCAGCTAAGAAAGCAAAGCATTTAGTATCTTCTGAAAGTAACATCGCACCAAGGTTACCATGGCCAAGGCCTACTTTACGATCGTCAGCAACAGATCCAGGAATACAAAATGATTGTAAACCTACACCGATATATTTAGCTGCTTCACTTGCGGACTTAGCACCTTTTTTAAGAGCAATAGCTGCTCCAACTGTATAAGCCCAACAAGCATTTTCAAAACAAATTGGTTGAATACCTTTAACAATATTATAAGCATCAACACCAGCTTTATCACAAATAGCTTTAGCTTCTTCAATTGATGAAATACCACATTCATTTAATGCTTTATTAATTTGATTAATTCTTCTTTCATAGTTTTCAAATAATGCCATAATTAGAGCCTCCTATTCTTGACGTGGATCAATATATTTTGATCCTTCAGCAAATCTACCATATGTTCCTGTTGATTTTTTCAAAGCTTCATCAGCATTAATACCTTTTTTAAGGAAGTCAGTAAATTTTCCTAAATTTAAGTATTCATAACCGATAATTTGATTTTCATCATCAAGCGCAAGACGTGTTACATATCCTTCTGCAAGTTCAAGATAACGAGGGCCTTTAAGTTTTGTACTATATGATGTGCCTACTTGACTTCTTAAACCTTTTCCTAAATCTTCAAGGCCGGCACCAATTGAAAGACCTTCTTCAGAAAAAGCTGATTGTGTACGACCATAAATGATTTGTAAAAATAATTCACGCATAGCTGTATTAATAGCATCACAAACAAGATCAGTATTAACTGCTTCTAAAACGGTTTTACCAACAATAGCCTCACTTGCCATAGCAGCAGAATGAGTCATGCCAGAACAACCAATTGTTTCAATTAAAGCTTCTTCAATAATACCATTTTTAACATTTAATGTTAATTTGCATGCACCTTGTTGTGGAGCACACCAACCAATGCCATGTGTAAAACCATTGATGTCTTTTATTTCACGTGAATATGTCCATTTACCTTCTTGAGGAATAGGAGCACAGCCATGACTTGCACCAACTTTAACACTACACATTTCTTTTACTTCATTTGTATAGTTCATGTTTTCTTCTCCTTTGTTTTTCATAAATTTACATCTAATATATTATAAACTAATTTTATCTTTTTAGCAAATGTTTTATCTTTTTTTCTATATGGCGATAAAAATACCCACCCACTGAATAATGGCTCCAAATAAAACAAAGAAATGCCAAATAAAGTGGGATACTTTTTTGTTTATCGCAAAAGGAATAATACCAAGGGAATAAACAATACCTCCAATTAAAATAAAGATAAATAAGGTGATATTATCACTTATCATTTTAGGTAAAAAAATTAAACCACTCCATCCTATTAATATATATAAAGTATAATGTAAAAATTTCATTTTACTAGGACCAAATACACAAAGTAAGGTAATACCCGTAGCTATGATAACCCACTGAATTATTAAAAAGACAATTCCTAATGTCCCACCAATATAACAAAGTAAAACAGGTGAAAAAGTAGCACCAATTAATAAATAAATGGAAGAATAATCAAAGCGCCTAAATACTCTTTTTACCGTACTACCATATGGGAAAGCATGATATAAAGCACTCATCAAAAACATTAGGATTAAACCTGCTGAATAAATACTATAGCCTACATATTCACTAGGTGTATCAGCTTTAACTAAAAGTAAAACGCATCCTGCAACCGAAATTAAAACCCCTACAATATGGCTAACCGAATTACCAATTTCTTCTAAAAGGCTTCTTTTTGGAACAACTTTATTTTTTTCTTCATCAATTAGTTTTTCTTTGGTTTGTTTATAAGTCTTTTTTAAACTTCTTTTCTTTTCCTTATATTCTTGCCGATTTTGTTTTTTTAATTTTTTATATTCTTTTTTAGTCATTTCACATCACCTCGCAATATAAGTATAATACGCATAAGATAAAAATTCAATCTAATTTTGTCTTTTTTATTATCTAAATAAAAAAATAACAAGAGAATATTTTTTTTAATACTCTCTTGTTAATAGAATTTAATTCTCTTTACTTTTTCTTCTTTCAATCATACTTTTACCTGTCATTTCTACAGGTTTAGCAATTCCTAAAAGCTCAAGCATGGTTGGAGCAATATCACCAAGATTACCTGTTTTTCTTAAAACAACATTAGTATCTGTGATTAAAAAAGGTACCGGAGAAGTGGTATGAGCTGAAAATGGTAAGTGCTTTTCATCCCATATTTCATCCGCATTACCATGATCGGCTGTAATAATTAAAGTACCACCTACTTTTTCAACCGCCTCATATACCTTACCAACACAATCATCAACAGCCTCTACTGCTTTAATAGCAGCATCATATACTGCCGTATGACCTACCATGTCACAATTAGCATAATTTAAGATAATGGTATCATATTCTTCTTTTAAAATAGCCTCAACTACTTTTTCAGTTACTTCATAAGCACTCATTTCAGGTTTTAAATCATAAGTTGCTACAAGTGGTGAAGGTACTAAAATACGATCAGAACCTTTTAATTCTTTATCAATACCACCATCAAAGAAATATGTTACATGAGCATATTTTTCTGTTTCCGCAATCCTTAATTGTCTTAAACCATTTTTAGCTATAACATCACCATACATATTATTTAATTCTTGAAGGCCAAAGGCAATATCACCTTTAACTAATTCTGAATATAACATCATTTGGACAAAGCAAAGATTTTTAAAAGTAGTGTAGTTTTTTAAAACGGATTTATCACTTTTAGCACATGTAGGATTAGTTAAAGCAACACTCATTTCAATAGCTCTATCAGGTCTGAAATTAGCAAAAATAACAGCATCATTTTCTTTAATCGTAGCATCTTTATTAACGATATATGGTTTAACGAATTCATCAGTTATACCTTCGTTATAACTTTCATCAATTCCCTCAAGTAACCCCTTACAAGGAGCATCACCTTTTACTAAAGCATCATATGCAAGTTGAATACGATCATAATTTTTATCACGATCCATAGCATAATATCGGCCACTAACAACCCCAAATTCTACACCTTTAGTTCTTTTTCCATCAAGATAAGTTAGATATTTTTTAGCAGATGTAGGTGGTACATCACGTCCATCTAAAAAGGAATGAACATAAACTTTTTTAACGCCTCTTTGGATTGCAGCATTCATTAAATAAACAATATGATCAATATGTGAATGTACACCGCCATCACTCATAAGACCCATAATATGTAAACTACTATTATTATTGATTGCATGATTAATGGCTTTATCAATTGCTTCAACTTTATCTAAAATACCTTCACGACAAGCAATATTTACTCTTGTTAAAGATTGAAAAACAACCCTACCTGCCCCTATATTAAGATGTCCTACTTCACTATTACCCATTTGACCTTCAGGTAAACCTACAGCTTCGCCTGATGCTTTAATAGTTGTATTAGGGTATTTTTGAAATAAATAATCTAAATGTGGTTTTTTAGCATTAAAAATAGCATTACCATCTGTAACTTCTCTAATACCATAACCATCCATAATAACTAACATTACTAATTTTTTTTGACTCATTTTTTACCTCTTGTTTTCTTTTATTTCCATATTAATTATACTCATTTTTAAGCGTTTTGCTAATTATTTGATTAATTTTATTCCTTTTTAAAAACTAAATTACTTATTTTATATAAGGCTAAAACTAGCAAAGTTGTAATAGGCCATTTTATTAATAGCACTAATAATCTAATAGGTAACATTCCTATCATATAACTAAAACCATAATATAAAGTTAAATATATCGAATTAATAAAAGTTGCTAAAACAGATGTTAGTAAAACTACTACAAATAATAGCCAAACTTTTTTAATACCTTTTTTACTAAATATTCCCCCCGCAACACCCCAAACAATAGTTGTAAACATCATGATAAAGGAAAAAGGATAAGGGGAAAAACATAACCCATAAATTACATCAGCCCCCATGGCCACAATACCACCATATATTGGTCCGGCTATGATGCCTGCTAAAAAAAGAGGAATATCCCAAAGACTAATTCTAAACTCACCATTACCAATGGAAAAAAATTTAAGTACAACGCCTAATGCTAGTAAAATAGCAAGGATAGCTAGTTTTTTAACACTTAAAGTTTTTCTTACTTGATGAGATCTATTACTAGGATGTAATTTATCACTTAATATTATTTGTTTTTTAATATCATTATTTTTGATTAAATATTTTTTAGTTTTAATTGCCATGCTTGTTAGTCCCTTTTATTATTTTTTATCAATTATACTAAAAAAGAAAAAAATGTTATATTAAATAGCATTTATTTTTCTTTCCCATCAAAGATTAATCTCAGTGCACTTTTTTCTAATCTTGATACTTGCGCTTGTGAAATACCTAATTCCTCAGCTATTTCCATTTGCGTTTTATTATCGTAATATCTACTATAAATGATCCCTTTTAAACGATCATTTAATCTAGCAATACCTTCTTCAATAATCATTTTACGTAGTTTTGTTTCTTCACTTTCAACGTTGTCCGCAATCTGATCAATTAAATATATCTCATCACCACCATTATTATATATAGGAGTATAAATAGATATTGGCTCTTGTACAGCTTCTAAAGCTATAACAATATCAATGGTATCCATTTCTAAAGCCGTTGCAATTTCTTCAATGGTAGGTTCAATACCTTTATCAGTAAAATATTTTTCTTTAAATTGTAAAGCCTTATAAGCTGTATCTTTGATGGATCTACTAATTCTAACTACGGAATTATCTCGTAAGTAGCGTCTAATTTCACCTACAATCATTGGCACCGCATAAGTAGAAAATTTAACACCATGCGAAAAATCAAAATTATCGATGGCTTTAATTAAACCCATGGCTCCAACTTGAAATAAATCATCTAAATCAACACCACGGTTATTAAATTTTTTTATAACACTTAAAACAAGTTTTAAATTACCTTCCACAAGACGATCCCTTGCTTCAAAATTACCACTTTGACTCTCTTTAATTAACATCATTGTTTCTTCTGGTGGTAAGACCTTTAGTTCTAAAGTATTTACCCCCGTGATTTCTACTTTATTACGCATAAATTCACCCTCCAAAATAAGTATGCGTAAATATTGATATTTTTATGTATAACTGTGATTTTTTATATTATAAAATTGATAAATTGATTAAAAAGATTAGGCGATTTTTACTAATTGTTCAATATCCTGACGCATCTTTTCGATTATCCTTTTTTCTAGTCGAGATATGTATGATTGGGATATTCCCATTTTATCAGCTACTTCTTTTTGGGTAAGGGGTTCAACGCCAAATAAACCATATCTCATAATAATAATTTCTTTTTCCCTTTTACTTAGTTTATCTAGGGCATAATATAAATTTCTAATATCTTCTTCTTCCGAAAGTTTTGTTAAAGCAAGCGGTTCATTAGACCCTATAATATCAGCTAAAATCATTTCATTGCCTTCGGAATCAACACTCAAAACTTCATCTAAAGAATATTCTTGTCTGCTTTTTTGCGTTTTACGTAAATGCATCAAAATTTCATTTTCAATGCAACGTGAAGCATATGTTGCTAGTTTAATATTTTTTTCCATTTTAAAAGTTTGAATACCTTTTATTAAACCAAGTGAACCAATACTTATTAAGTCTTCCATATTGATTTTAGTTGATTCAAATTTTTTAGCAATAAAAATAACTAATCTTAAATTATGTTCAATTAAAGTGTTCCTAGCCTCAATATCTCCTTCTTTAACAAGTAATAATAGTCTTGTTTCTTCATCTTCATCTAAAGGCTGTGGTAATAAATTATTACTATTAATGTAATAACAAGGATTTTTAGTTTTACTAGTAAAAATTAAATCTAGCAATTTTTTAATTAATTTTATCATTAGTTATCCTCTTTCATTAAGTTATTTAAAATAATATCATAATCAATTTCATCAATAAAAATATAATAAACAGTATAATTCTTATTATTAAAACTAAGACTTGGTCCTTGATATAAGGGCATTATTTTTTCACCAAAAATACCCTTAATTAAACTACTTTGAAAATAACTAAAATCTTTACTAAAGAATTTTTGTTTTATAAAAACGATAGGTATCTTTTCATAAGTTGCTAAATTACCAGTATCAATTAAACCCTTAAGTTTTAAATTTTTAATCCTAACAAGGCAATTATAATTACTATTTTTATTAAAAATAAGTTTATAATTTTCAATAATATATAAGATGATAACAAAAAAAACGGTTAATAATAATGGTATAATATTTTTGACCCTAAAAACTACTAAAGTACCAATAAAAGCCATATTAAGCAAATAAAAGATAACAATTTTAATGATTTTACTTTTCACATCGGTTTTTTTAAAAGCTACTATGCCAATAATAATGCCCATAAAATAACGTATAACAAAGTATATTTTATAAGGTAGCAAGTATAAACATAACATTAAACATGAAAGTAGTAAAGCTATTACAACTCTTAAAAAAGATAGTTTTTCTTTAAAAATAATAGCTATAGTTTTAATAAAAAGATAGTTTACTAAAATAGTTGATAAAATTAATAAATCAAGATAGATGACCACTACAATCACCATTTATATTATAACTATATGAAAAGGCTTATTTTGTCATAACAAATAATAGACATAAAAAAATAACAAATTATTCAGTTTAAATAATTTGCTACTTTTTTTTATTTGTCTTTAAAATAATTAATGGAACTAACATTTCTTTAGTAAGCGAACCATGATGACCTAAATGGTAATTATAATAATCATTCAAACGAAACATTTTATGCCCTTTAGCTATGATAATATAATCTCCTAAAAGTTTTTCGTGTTCCTTATTTCTAAGTGGGCCAAAATAGTTATGATTAATTAAAGTTTTAACATCATATATTTTAAAATCATGATGATATTTATGATTAAACTGCCTTTTAAATGTATGTTTATATTCATCTTTTAATTTTACAGCCATGGCTCTTGCTTCAAGGAAAAAGGGCCACTCTATCATTTTCAATATTTCTTCATCAAGATAAATATTTTCATAGCCATCAATGTCAACTTGACCATGATCGGCACTAATTATGAAAAGAGTATCTTTGCTTTGGTTAAATAGTTTTTCCATATAATCATTAATCTTAACTATTGCTTGCTTGGCAAAAATTGATGAAACGCCATATTCATGCATTGTATGATCTGGTTCGGGATTATAAGCATATATGAATTGTTTGCCTTCTTTTTGGCAAATACTAAAGATTGTATCAAAAAAAGTTTCTAAATCCTTAAATTCATATTTATTATCTAAAATACCATCATTAAAATAACTAGGAACAACTCTATTTATTATATATGGCGAATGATTGCTTTTATAAAAAGGTATAGTAGGTAATTTTTCATTAACAAAAGAACTATCAATTTTTTCTTTAGTATAACTATCAGTTGCTAAAAAAAGATCAACAACTTTTTTTATTTCCTCAAAATATAAACACCAACCAAACCAACCATGTTCTAACGGATACTTATTTGTTATAATACTTGTTGTAGCATTAGTAGTAGTTGATGGAAAAACAGAAGTTAGACTATCTTGGCATTTTTTTCTAAGGAAAGCTCCTTTATTTAAATTAATTTTTAAAGGGTTTATTCCCAAACCATCAAAAATAATAAAAACAATATTCTTATAATTGCCATGTATTGCTTTATCAAGTTTTTTCAAGGTTGGTTTATCAGTGCTACCATTTAAAAATAACTCTAAGCTAGATGAAATATTAATAATGTTTTTGGAAAAATTAGGTTTAATGAGTTTCATATTACCTATCCTTTATATTTTAATGATTATTTATAACTTCCCAATAACCTTCTTTTTTTGAACCATTTCTTATTAATATCTTGTTTTCAGTAAGAATTTTAATATTACGACGAATAGTTTCTTCTGATTTATTAATTATTTTAGCAAGTTCTACATAAGTAATATTAGGATTTTTAATAATAGCATTAAGTATATTTTCTTGAACATTATTTAATTTGATACTATAACTTAAATTAAAACTTTTGTTTTTATAGTTTAAGTTTGGCAATTCTACTCTGAAAAAATTAAAAGTGATATCCCAATTAACTTCCTTATTATATGGTTTATAAGCATTAACTATACGTGGTAAACCTGTGCCATAATTTTCAATAAAATTAAGTCGATATAAAATATTAACGAGTTTAGGATTTCGATAAGTTTGTTTGCCTTTCATTATTTCTTCGAACGTTCCATCAAAGATTCCGCCAGGTGAGGTAATAACGCATTTATCATCGAAAAATTCGATTTTAATATTACTAGCCCATGAATAATCAGCGTGCGCAAAAGCATTTAAAAGTGATTCTCTTAAAGAAGAACCTGGATAAGATTTTGTCTCTACACGTTGTGCTTGACTAGGAATTATTTTAGCGGATGTAATATTATATTCTTCAGCAAATTTTAATACTTGATCACAAATTAAAATAATTGAACCAGTATATTCTTTTTTTACCTTAAAATCTAAATTATCATCGTATACAGCAAATTTTACTACATAGGGATTTTGATCTGATAGAAGCAATCCTAAATTGGTATATAAACCATCAGTATTTTTTAATCCTAAAGTGATTTCTTTATTTTCAATATCTAAATTATTATATTTAGCAAATATGGCAAAATCAGTAAAAGTTAAATCTTGCTTGCTAGAAACAACATCTTCATATGATTGACCAAAGGCATTCATTCCATCAACAACAAGTCTTTTAATTTCTGCAGGCTCTGCTTGCCTTTTACTTCTACCAACTCTTATATAAACACCTGATGGCTTTAGTCCATATTTTAGTAAATAATATGGTTTTTCAATGCCCTTCTTAATCTTTATTACGTAAACATTATCTTCATTATATGATAAACTAATTAAAGTTCGAGGATTAGGATAAAAAGCTGTTGATATCCAATTAAAAACAGTGCTATCTAAAGCATCACGATTACTTTCATTTATACCAATAACTTTACCATTATCATCTACACCTATATAAATGGTTCCCCCCTCTGAATTAAGGAAGGCACATATTTCATTTTTAATATCTTCAGATAAAATGCTTTTTAATTCGACATTTTCACTTTCTTCATAATACATAAGTTACACCTTTTGAAAAATATCCTTTCTATAAATTCATTAAAATATTCTTTAAATTAGTTTTATCTAATTACTTATATTATATTCTATTTTTATGATTTTTGCAAATAATTCATATATTATAAAAAAATTAAATAAATTTCATTTTATATTTAAATTTTATAATTAATTTTTTATACCCACATTATACCCACATTATACCCACATTTATACCCACATTATACCCACATTATACCCACATTTATACCCACATTATACCCACATTTATACCCACATTATACCCACATTTATAAAAAACACTTAAGTTTTTACCTTAAGTGTTTCCCATATTATTTAAAACGTCTTTGTAACCAACTTGGAACTTTGGTTTCTTTAGTTTCTCTAGCTTCAGTTGTAGTACTACCACCATCAACAAAAGGAGTACGTTGTTGTGTATCTTGAGTTGGCGTAGTAGTTTGATTATTATTATATTTTTGATTATTTTCTTGATAGTTAACATTTTCTTCTTTATTAGCACTATCAAAACCAGTTGCAATTACTGTTACTACTACTTCACCATTTAATTCAAGATTAAAACCTGTGCCATGAATAATTTCAATTTCAGTAGATGAGGCATTACGAATTTCGGAAATTACATCTTCTACCTCTTTCATTGTAATATCTTCACCACTTGTTATTTGGACAATAGCATCTGTTGCGCCATTGATATCAACTTCTAATAATGGACTGCTAATTGCCATTCTTGCGGCCTCAACTGCTCTATTAGGACCAGTACCAAAGCCAATGCCCATTAAAGCTGTACCCTTACCTTGAAGAACTGTTTTTACGTCAGCAAAGTCGACATTAATAACACCAGGTAAAGTGATTATATCAGAAATACCTCTAACACCACGTCTTAATACATCATCAGCTTGGCTAAAAGCCTCTAAATATGTTGTATTATTACCAATAATTTCTAATAATTTATCATTTGGTATAATTACTAAAGTATCTACATAAGGACGCATTTGTTCGATACCATTAATTGCTTGTTGCATACGGCGTCTACCTTCAAAACCAAATGGTTTAGTAACTACACCAACAACGACACAACCAGCTTCTTTAGCATATCTTGCAATTACAGGAGCTGCTCCCGTTCCGGTACCTCCACCCATACCTGCAGTAATAAAAACTAAATCAGTATCTTTTAATACTTCTCTTAATTCTGCTTCCGATTCTTCAGCTGCCCTACGGCCAATTTCAGGATTAGCACCAGCACCAAGACCACGAGTAAGTTCATTGCCAATAGGAATTCTAACTTCAGCCTTTGACAGTCTTAGCACTTGACAATCAGTATTAACAGCTATATATTCTACACCACGAATATCATTATCTATCATGCGGTTGATTGCGTTACCTCCGCCACCACCAACACCGATAACCTTTAAAACTGGTTTCGCAGAAAACATATCATTTGGTTGATTCATATTATCCTCCTATCATTAATTGTGTATGAAATTATAACATACTTTATCTATTAATTCAACTAATTTATTTAATATTTCCTATTCTCATTACATCACGAGCAATCATTAATTCTTCATTTGTTGGTACAACTAAGACTTTAATTTTGGAATTAGAAGTTGAAAGTTCGACATATTGTCCTTTTAGTTTATTCTTTTCTTCATCTATTTCAATACCAAAAGGTTCTTTTAATCTTTCACAAATATTATGTCTTGTTTCAGGAGCTTTTTCACCAATACCAGCTGTGAAAATAATAGCATCAACACCACCCATATAAGCATAATAACTACCGATGTAATCAACAACTTTTTTCTCTTGCATTCTTAAAATTAAATCTGCTTTTTTATCACCATTTGCTTGAGCTGCTCTTAAATCTCTAGCATCAGATGATTTTTTGAAAAAGCCTATATAACCTGATTCTTTGTTTAAAATACGATTAACTTCTTCAGCCGTTTTGTTTTCTTTACGACAAATAAAATCTACTACCGCAGGATCGATAGTTCCTGATCTTGTACCCATTGGAATTCCATCAAGAGGTGTAAGGCCCATTGTTGTATCTACACATTTACCATATTTAACAGCTGCTAAACTTACACCATTACCCATATGACAAGTGATAAGTCGTAGTTGTTCGATTGGTTTATTTAAATGTTTAGCTGCTTCATTTGCAACATATTTATGAGAAGTACCATGGAAACCATATTTTCTAACACCATATTTTTCATACCATTCATATGGTACAGCATACATATATGCTTCTTCATCCATTGTTAGATGAAAAGAAGTATCAAAGACACCAACATTAGGCACATTTGGTAAAGCTTTCATAAAGGCTCTTACACCCATTAAATTAGCAGGATTATGAAGAGGTCCTAAATCATTAACTGATTCAACATTTTTTATTGATTCTTCATTCATTAAAACAGAATCACTATAAAATTCACCACAGTGAAGAATACGGTGACCAACACCAGAAATTTCTTCAAGACGACCCACAATCTTTTTTTCTACTAAAACCTTTAAAAGCATTTCAACTGCATCTTGATGGTTTTTAATGCTTATATCTTCTTCTTCTTTTAAACCATTATATTTAATAGTAAAATGGGGATCACTTAAACCAATTTTTTCAAATAAGCCTTCTGCGATTACTTTTTCAGCAGGCATCTCTAATAATTGAAATTTTAAAGATGAACTCCCTGCATTAACTGCCATAATTTTACTCATAAATTGCCTCCAAATTATATTACTACTTTTTTGTTATTATAGCACAAGATAATTTTTTATTCAATTAATTTAACATTGAATTTTAAATTTTAAATTTAGAGCTATTTTTTCTAATATTATATAAAAAAAGAATTGTAACCATCTTACAATTCTTTTTTATTCTATTCATTTATTTAAGCAAGTCTAGAAAGACGCATTTTAGCATGTTTATTACCTTTATCAGCAGCTTTTTTATACCATTCAAGGGCTTTGGCTGTATCTTGTTCAACACCCTTACCATATTCATAAAAACTACCAAGTATATCTTGTGCCCATGCATTACCTTTATCAGCAGCTTTTTGGTACCATTCAAGGGCTTTGGCTGTATCTTGCTCAACACCATAACCATATTGGTAACATTCACCAATTTTGTTCATAGCAGCCTCACTATTTTGTTCAGCAGCTTCCATATACCATTTGAAAGCTTCTTCATAGTTTTGTTCGGTGCCATTACCATTAAAATAGCAATTACCTAAACTATATTTAGCACCATTATGACCATTGCTTGCGGCATCTTGATACCACTTGAAAGCTTCTTCATAATTTTGTTCGGTGCCACGACCATAATAATAGCAATCACCAAGTCTACTCATTGAATTTTTATTACCAACTTCGGCTGAAAGAGTATAATATTTGATAGCTTTTGCTTCATCTTGTTCAACACCATCACCATAATAATAACAGTTAGCAAGTTTATTTAAAGCCCAATCATTGCCTGCATCGGCAGCATGTTGATACCACTTAACAGCTTCACTAAAATCTTTTTTTACACCATTACCATATGCATAGCAATCACCAAGAGATGAAGCAGCAAGGGTATTACCTAGCTCTGCGGCAAGTTTATAATATTCAACTGCTTTACTTTGATTAGCCTCTACTCCTTTACCATCAAAATAACATTCTGCTAAATAATATAAAGCCCAATCATTGTTAGCTGAAGCAGCAATTTCAAAATATTTAACAGCTTCCTCATAATTTTGTACAACACCTTCACCACGATAATAGCAATTAGCTAAAGCTTCTGTTGCATAAATGTGACCTTGTTTAGCTGCTTGACGATACCAATATACAGCTTTACGATAATTTCTTGGCACACCATGACCAAAATAAAAACAATCAGCAATGGCATTTTGAGCCTCTGCATGTTCAAGCATTGCTGCAAGTTCATAATAATATGCAGCCTTCTTTTCATCTTTATCAACACCAATACCAGCTGAATATAGTCCTGCAAGTTCGTATTCCGCATCAGCACAATCAACTTTAGCAAGTTGTTCAAAATAAGTTACTGCACCTTCATAATCTTCTTTTTCAAAGCATTCTTTTGCAAGTGAATACTTTTGTTCATTAGTTAATTCTTGTTCATTTTTTTCTAAATTTTCTTTTTTTGCCATAATTTTCTTTCCTCTACTTGTTTAAATTTTTATTTTAGCTTGATTGTTATATTTATGTATTAGTTAACAATCGCTACCATTATACTCTTTTTCTTTTAATTTTTAAACCCATTTGATAATATTTTTTTATCAAAAAAAACCATAAAAAAAACAAATTTTGTAAGGATTGCAAAAAAAAGAAAAATTTGAAAAAGATAAGTCTTTTCTTATCGAAATTTCAAATTTTTTTCTTACTTTTTTTAATAACCAAGTCTTTGGTAATGTTCTAAAAGTTCAAGGAAACGTTCATAATGTACTACTTCTCTTTGTCTTAAAAATAAAAGCGGTTCAATAACATCTTTATCACTAGCGAGATCAATTAGGTTTTCATAAACGGCTCTTGCTTTTTGCTCGGCAGCCATATCTTCTAAGATGTCTGCGATAACATCGCCTGTTGATGAAATATAAGCCGTTGTAAACGGAACACCACTGGCATTTTCAGGGAACAAATCTTTGCCATGTTCGGTATAATATGCTTCAAGACCAGCTGCTTTTATTTCTTCAATTGTAGCATCCTTCATTAATTGATTTAACATAGTTTGTAACATTTCAATGTGTGCTAGTTCTTCTGTACCAATATCATTTAAAAGGGCTTTACCAAAATCGTCTGGCATTGTTAATTTTTGATTTAAATACCTGATTGCGGCAGCGAGTTCACCTTGGGGACCACCATATTGACTAATAATGGTTTTAGCCATTTTTAAGTCTTTTTTCTTGATGTTAATAGGATATTCTAAAATCTTTTCATATAAAAACATTAGTTTATTCTCCTTTCAAAGGGCCAATTTTTTTGCCAATTAAAGCCCTGTTTTAAATTAGTTTCACAATCAATTGTAAGTGGTATATTATTTGCTACAAATGTTTTTTTAGTATCAATATATAAATTTAAATATTTATCAAATAGTTCTTTGGCTGATTTATCATCGGGATGCATATCAAGATATAATTGTAAATCAATTATCGCAAATTGATAGGCCCCAAGTAAAATATAAGGATTATTAGCATCTAAATTAGTAGGGTTTAATCCTTTATAAGAATTATATAAAGCTTTATTCATGTTACCTTTAGCATATCCTTCAAGGGCATCGTAATAATTGGTAGTAGTGCTTTTATTATCTTTATATAATTTAATTAAATTTAAATAATTTTGATTCATTTTATTACCTCCTATCCTAGCATATGCGAAAAGGTAAAAAAAGAATGGGCTAATTTAAAATTTCCCATTCACATTTTAAATCAATATTATAATTATTTTTAGCAGCTAATTTTATTTGCTCAATTAAATTTATCATATCATTAAATGTAGCATTACCTATATTTACTAAATAATTAGTATGATTATTACTAACCATTGCGTCATTTACTCTAAAGCCTCGATATCCTAATTGATCTACTATTTTCCATGCTTCATAGCATTCATTATTTTTAAAAGTTGAACCAGCTGATGCCATATTAATGGGTTGGGTTGTTCTTTTTTGTTTTCTAAGAGTTAAAATTTTTTCAGTTGGATATTCTTTAATACTAGCTTTAGTAACTTCAATTAAAGCACTAACAATAATAACATCCATTTTTTGAAAATCACTATAGCGATAAGCAAAATTTAGTTCTGATTGTTTTTTAGTTACTAGTTTACCTTCTTTAGTAAGATATGTTACTTCCTTCAAAATATCTTTAATTTCTTCTTGGTATGATCCCGCATTCATATAAATAGCTCCCCCTAGGGTTCCGGGAATAACACTTAAAAATTCTATTTTAGTATAGCCCATTTTCGCAAGCGTTGTCGATAGTTTATTATCAGTTATACCGGCTTCTACTAAAAATAATTGCTTATTTATTTGGGTAATTTTAGCTAGCTTTTTTAAACTAATGACAATTAGCAAAAAATTTTTATCGCTTGCTAAAAGGTTAGAACCATTACCAATAATAAAATATGGTAGTTTATTTTCAATGATATATTTATAAGCAATTACCAAAGTATCTAAATTTAAAGGTTCAAAATAACACGCAATTTTGCCACCTATTTTAAGCGTTGTTAAAGCTTTAAAACTTGTATTAGTAATAATATCACCTAAGTAGTTATTTTCAACATAATCAATAAAATCTTTAAATTTATTCATTTGCATCACCTACCTAACTAAATAAATTCTTTAATAATATTGATGAATTTATCACATACCTTACCATACTGATGATTAGATTTTAATTTATTTAAATATGATGCTTGATTAAGGCTTATATTGGTAATAGCCTCATATAAACTTTGATAGGTTAAATCTTTTTCTTCAAGCATTTCAATTAAGCCTTCATCTTTTAAACTTAAGGCATTGTAATATTGATGATTATTTGAAACATTAGGAGAAGGAATAATAATAGCTAATCTTTTAGCACCTAATATTTCAAATAAGGTAGTAGCTCCAGCTCTTGAAATGATGATATTTGCTTTATTAATATCTTCAAGTAAATTGGTACTAAAAGGCTTAACGATAAAATTGTATCTTTTAGGAATTTGATCTACTATTTGCTCATAATACTTCTTACCTGTTACAAGTGTTATTTGATAGTCTTTCGCATAAGGACTATTGATGAAATCTTTAGCAACTTCATTTATTTTTTTTGATCCAATGCTACCCGAAGTAATTAAAATGGCCTTTTTATCTAAAAAATTATTACTTTGATAAGATGTTGCTATATCATAGCGTGGATTACCGAGCCAAATAGTTTTAGTTTGATATTTTTCTAAACCATATGTTTTGTTAAAGGTTGTTAAAATTAGATTAGTTTTTTTAAGATTTATTTTATTAGCAAAACCAATTGTACTATTTTGTTCATGAATAATTGTTTTAATTTTCATCATATTCGCCATATATATACTTAAACCACTAATATATCCACCCATCCCAATCACTAAGTTAACATGTTCTTTTTTTAAGATTCTTTTGATGGTAAAACAAGTCAAAAGATCATGATAGATGATAGAAGGGTATTTAATTATTTTAGTTGGTTTGCCATAGGCTTTAAGATAGTAGCTTTTATCAATAAATTTATTGTTTGTTAAAAGTTCATAATTTTGATCTTTGGTGGTTGCTATAAAAATAATTTTTATATCTTTAAGGTCGGTTTTTAATTTTTGAATAAAAGTTAAAGCAGGCATTATATGACCTAAAGTACCACCTGCACTAAATAAAATTGTCTTCATATTAGTTTACCTCTTCTGTATACTGGCTAATATTAATAATAATACCAAGAAATATTAAAGTTAAAACAAGACTAGATCCCCCATAAGATAAAATAGGTAAAGTAATACCTGTTACAGGTAGTAAGCCAATAACAACACCAATATTAATAAAAACTTGTGTAAAAAGTGAAAGGCCAATACCAAGAGCTAAAAACTTTAAATACCTATCATCAACATGAAGAGCAATCTTAATAGTTTCAACAATAATATAGATAAAAACACCTATTAAAATTAAACCACCAATTAGACCAAATTCTTCACAAACAATGGCAAAAATAAAATCATTTTGGGGTTCTGGTAAGAAAAAGTGTTTTTGCATGCTATGATTAAAACCAAGACCAAATAAACCACTTGGAGCAATCGCAAAAAGGGCTTGAATACTTTGAAAACCACTTCCTAATGGATCACGCCAAGGATCTAAAAAAGCAAAAATTCTTTCTAGACGGTAAGGGGCACTAATGATTAAGCCCGTAATACCTATTAATCCTATTGCTATTAAGATAATGAAATATTTAAGTGGTGCTCCTGCACAAAAAAGTAGTAAAATGGATGATAATACTAAAACAAGTCCTGTGCCAAAATCTGGTTGTAACATTATTAACAAAAAACTACTCATAATAAGAATTAAAATATTGATAAAAGTTAATGGATGTTTTAAATCCTGATAGTTTTTACTTAAATATTTGGCAATAAGTAAGATAATAGCAAGTTTCATGAATTCTGATGGTTGAATTGAAAAAGATCCTATACCAATCCAACTTCTTGCTCCACCTCTTACTACTCCAATACCAGGTATTAAAACTAATATTAACATTATGATAGCAAATAGATAAATGAAACTTGTTGCTTTATAAATTTTTCTAATATCGATATGAATAAATAAAATCATTAAAGCTATACCAATAATGGCAAATATTAATTGACGTTTTAAAAAATATGTTTTATCATTATATTTATATAAAGCTACTACATTACTAGCACTATACACCATTAAAAGACCAAATGCTACTAGTAAAATAATTACAATGAATAGTTTTTTATTAATTTGATGTTTAATCATTATCTTTCACCTACATAATTATATGAATGAAAAAGATAGGATATTAATAAAAAACAAAAAGGTCAAAATCATTGACGATCTTATATTTTTATTTATTGTTAATAGATATATATAAATTACGTTTTTTTTATATATAATTTTATAATTTACCTCTAAATTAACTTCTTTTTTTATGATATAAATAACGTTTATAAAATTATATATATAACGATTGGTGCTTTTTTAGGAAAAACCAACAATTTCTTATAAAGTATTTGTTTTTGCAATTAAACTTTCAAAATATCAATTTTTATTATAATTATTACAAGAGGTGATAAATAAATGACAGAAAAGACAACAAAAACTATACTTTTTTTCAAAATACTACCTTTAGTATTTTTTCTTATTTTTTCAATATTAATGTTATATCTAATAATATTTAATTCATCAGATTATATTGTAGCAAATATTGATTTAGCTTGGTTTGACGAGTACGATAGATTTTATTTTAATGAAAAAATCAAATTAATAATATTTGCTGTTGTGCATTTAATTATAGCAATTTTACTCATTGTTTTAGCAAAGAAAAGTACAAATAATAAGCTAGCAAATATTATACTTATTTTTTTAATAATTTTATTTACTAATAAGTTTTCTCTCTTTAAATACAATTATTATGCTGATAATGCATATGCAATTTCCCTTTTGCCACTTTTTTACGATACTAGTATTGGTGCAATTATTGCTTCAGCTATAAATATTGGCGTATTGATTGTTATGGATAAAGATTCTACTACTACCAATAAAGTTGAAAATACTTCTAATAATAATTCTAAAGATATATCTATCTCTAACGATAATCCTAAAATTGAGCAAGAACATTCATCTAATTTGCTTAAAAGCTATATTCTTTCTCAAAAATATGATCAACCTATTACTTTTGTTAATCAAAATAAAAATGAATGTCAACTGATGCCAATAGGCTATACATATTATCCACATGAAAATCAAGAAGAACTTTATGTTATATTAGAACCTATATCTAATGATATTGAAGATGGATATTATATCGGTAAATATGATGAAAATACTGATACTATTAATATCATCTTTGATGATTATGTTGAAGATGTTTTCAATAACTGGCAAAATAATTTGCCAAAAAAGCAAGAAAAAATTAAATTAAATTTAAAAGATATCGTTATCAGTACTAAGGATTGGAAAAACTTTAAGAAATATGCTAGTCAAGAAGATCTTTTAGTAATAGCCCTTGGTGCGAAATATCAAAGTTCTGGTTCGAATACACTAATTAAAGGTGCCGTTGCTATCTTAGGCTGCTTAGGTTGTATTGGTGCCCTTGTTGCTTGTTTTTTTGGTATTTTACCCCCTTTAATGATTTTTATAATTGTATTTGCATATATCGCTGTTAATGTATTTGCAACAAAAGTTATTAAGTATAATGAAACATATAATCAAGCATATTCTAAATTAAATACTAAAAATAAAAATTATGTCGATAATTTTTTTGATGATAGTCCTATGTTTAGAATTTTAGCCGTTTTAATGCGTCTTCTTTTAGCAATATTAACATATCCATATCAGTTAATTTTAATGGTTATTAGAGTTTTTATACCTAAACTTGAAGCGTGGACGATTGCTAAAGGAGGAATGTATTCGGTGGTAATATCTTTACCTAAAGGTTACGATATTGCCGAACTTTCAGCCGTTAGTCAATATTATGAATCATTAAGTTTTCTTGAAGGTTTCAATGAACAAATGGATGAAAATGAAAAAGCACGTCTTGCCAAATATGTAAAATATACATATAAAGATGAATATGGTAGATCCAAAGAAGCTTATTCTGATGATGGTGTTCATTTCTATTCTTCACCAAATAGTTCATATGAAATTGGCACAAGTGATGATAAGGGTAAAACTATTAATACAAAATAAATTTTAGAAAATAAAAGGACAATTTTTTAAACCAAAATTGTCCTTTTATTTATTGACTTATATTTTAAAAAATAAAACAAAAAGGTCAAAATCATTGAAATCCTCCGAAATCATCCGATTATGACCTTTTTGAGTATCTTAGCAGTACCAACATAATTATACCATTTTAAATGATTTTTTGTCAAAAAAATATTCTTACAAAATGCCCATATATTTAATTTGAAAGGCCGGTTCTTCTATTTTAGTGGCTGAATTTAGTTTAGTTTGATTAAAATCAATGCTAAATTTAACGCCTAAATATTCAATAACATTTTGACCATTTTCTTGATGCAAATTACAATGTTTTTCATACCATTTAGTTGTTTCACTAATAAGATAGTCTTTTTCAAGACTTTTCGTTTTTAAATAAGTAGGATAGTTAAAATGATAATATTGTTCAGTCGTATTATCTAAATAAATGTCTTTTTTCAAAAGACTATCAAGTTCAATATTAGAGCCAACAATATATTTAGTATCATATGGTAGTGGTAATAAAACGAGTTTTCTTTTGCCATTATTATCAACGGCCATAAGTGGTAATTCTAAACTAATTTTAATGTTTTCAACATATGTATAAGCATAGTATACTTTACCACCACTAGTAAAAGTCCTAAATGTATATGATACTCTTGTACCATCATCAAGTGTAGCAATAATAATTTTTTCTAGTGATTTATCACCACCATCAATTGGTAAATAATCTTTACCAAATTTAGCACCACCTTTTTCGGTGCGTTCTTCTACCCTTGTTTCAATTATTTGTTCCGCATCATACATTGCTAAATGTTTACTAAATGCATCACTAAACTGATACGGATCATTTTGAACAAAAGTAACGAGGGCATTAGTTGAATTAGTAGCAATTCTAACATTAGGATAGTCAAAATGAATAACGGGCATTTTTTCTAACACTAACATATGCTCTTTATATTCTTCTAAAATGGTTATATCGACACCATTTTCTTTAACAATGTATTTGTTTTTTAATAAATTACAACTTGTTAAAGAAAATAATGAAATAAATATTACAATCATTAAAATACTTTTTTTCATATTAAAAATCCTTATCATTTTCATTTAAACCATATTTTTGGTAAATGGTTTGTTTATATTCCAAAAAACGATCTTCATTAATAGCCATACGTGCTTCTTCTGTTAGATGAACAAGAAAACGAATATTGTGGATACTAAGCAAACGATGACCTAACATTTCATTGGCCTTAAACAAATGTCGTAAATAAGCTTTAGTATAGTTTTTACAACAATAACAATCACATTCAGGATCAAGAGGGGTAAAATCTTCTTCGTACGCTTTATTTTTGATAATGATTCTACCTCTTGAAGTCATCGCTGTGCCATGTCTTGCAATACGTGTTGGCAAAACGCAATCAAACATATCAACGCCACGTTCAATAGCATCTAAAATAGCTCCTGGACTACCTACACCCATTAAATATCTAGGTTTATTTTCTGGCAAGATTGGTACAACCCAGTCTAAAACTTGATTTTGAATTTCTTTAGGTTCACCTACACTTGTGCCTCCTATTGAGTAACCATCAAATGGTAGTTTAACAAGTTCTTCGGCACAGTATTTTCTTAAATCGCTAAATTCTCCTCCTTGTACGATACCAAATAAGCCTTGTTCATCTTTTCTTTTGTGAGCATCTAAACACCTTCTAGCCCATCGCAAGGTTCTGTCTACTGAATTTTTCATATAATCATAACTACAAGGATATGGTGGACATTCATCAAAGCTCATCATGATATCACTACCTAAAGCATTTTGAATTTCCATTGATATTTCAGGTGATAAAAATAATTGTTTACCACTTTTATGATGTCTAAAGTAAACACCTTCTTCATGAATATCCCGTAGTTTAGCTAGGCTAAAAACTTGAAAACCACCTGAATCAGTCAAAATTGAGCGATCCCAATTCATAAATTGATGTAGGCCACCAGCTTTTTTGACTATTTCATGACCTGGTTGATTCCACAAATGATAAGTATTACCTAAAATAATTTGTGATCCTATGGTATGCAGTTCTTCTTTAACAAGTGTTTTAACGGTTCCCTGCGTACCTACGGCCATAAAAACCGGCGTTTCAATTGTTCCATGTGGCGTAGTAATCGTTCCGCATCTTGCTAAACATTCTTTACTTTGTTTTTTTAATTGATATTTGATTACCATTATCATTTTCCCTTCAAATGTTGATTTTATATTATAGGACTTGCTTTAATGAATAAAATTAGTTGCTATCTTTTTTTCTTTCGTAGGCATACCATATGTCTTTTTACCTAGTTCAATACTTTTAATTAAAAAAGCCATATTTCTACCTAGTGTTCGCATTGTTTGTAAGCCCTCTTCATCTTTTTCAACATCACTTGGTGTATAACCATGAACCATATTCCAATATTGACTTGAAGCAATTGGCATACTATTTATAGTAAAATATTTATTAAGTTCATCAAAAGTTGCACTATTACCACCTCGGCGTGCACTAACTACACTAGCGCCTACTTTCATACTTTTATCAAAATGAGTACTATAGAAAAGGCGATCTAAAAAAGCAATAAGGGTACCATTGGCTGAAGCATAATATACAGGTGTACCAATGACTATGCCATCAGCTTCGGCGAATTTTAAAGCTACTTCATTTACTAAATCATCAAAAACACATTTATGTTCTTTATAACAAAAACCACATGCTACACAACCCCTTATATTTTGGGCTCCAACATGAATAATTCCGGTTTCAATGCCTCCTTCTTGTAAAGACATTGCAACTTCTTTTAAGGCTCTTGCGGTACAACCATTAGCATGAGGACTACCATTAATTAATAAAACTTTCATATTATTTATCTCCTTTATGTTTTAATATGAGGAATCTTTTTTATCTTAACTCTTTTTTAATAGTATACTACTATTAGAATAAAAAAACAAATAAAGACATTAAAAATATCAAATGCTTTTGATAATTAACATCCTTTTAATATGAAAGGAAAGCACCATTTTAAACAACATACATAAGGTGAGTATTATGAATTTTCTCTTTAATTTTTAAATAAAGTTCTATATTCATTACTAATCATGTAAAAAATCTTCTAATAAAAACTGCTCTACACCTACATACAATATTCCGTTTTCATCATGCCAAGGAATAATATTTTCCTTAACAACGACAATCTTTTTAAATGAATCATTAATGCGTGAAAATACCTTAGTTTCTTGCTTTCTTTTATCTATTGTAGGGATAGCGAAAGCAGATTGAATATAGTATCTATTGCTACCTTTATTAGCAATAAAATCTACCTCTAATTGTGTTTTTTTACTTATTTTCTTAGAAGATTTAAAATTATATTCGACAATTCCGACATCGACACTAAAGCCTCTTATTAACAATTCATTATAAATGATATTTTCCATAATATGTGTTTCTTCTTGTTGTCTAAAATTAAGTCTTGCATTACGTAAGCCTATATCTGAAAAATAATATTTTAAAGGAGTTTCTATATACCTTTTTCCTTTAATATCATATCTTTGTGCTTTAAAAATCATAAAAGCATCAATAAAATAATCTAAGTAATTACTTATCGTGGTATTTTTAATATTAATATGTTTTAGCGATAAAAAAGTATTTGATAGCTTAGTTGGGTTTGTTAAAGATCCAACAGAAGAAGAAATTATATTTAACAAATCTTCTAATATTCTTTTGTCGTTTTGAAGATTATGCCTTTCTAATATGTCAGATAAATACACTTGTTCAAATAAATTAGTTAAATAATTTCTTTTATCATCATGAGTTTCTAATGACATAATAAATGGCATTCCGCCATAAGTAAAATACTCCTGCCATGCAAGATGCTTATCTTTTTTATAAGCATCATAAAATTCTTTATAAGACAGAGGATTTACTCTTATTTCATCCCCTCTTCCTCTAAATTCTGTTAAAATATCAGAAGATAACATTTTAGAATTACTACCTGTAACATAAAGATCAACATTAGGTTTTTTCATTAATCCAAGTAAAACGTCAACAAAGCTTATTTTTTCTTCTTCATCTTCTAAATAGGGATTTTTTACTGATTTAACTTTTTGAATCTCATCAAGAAAAACATAATGCATTTTATCATCTTGAAGTTTGCTTTGAATATATTCATCTAAAAGAAGAGGATTTCTATATTTTGCATTTTGATTTTCATCTAAGGCTAATGTAATAATATGTCTATCATCTACACCTATTGATTTTAAATAATCATAATAAATATTAAAAAGTAAATAGGACTTACCGCATCTCCTTATTCCCGTGATAATTTTGACTAGTCCGTTTTCTTTTTTTCTAATTAATTTATCAAGATACTGTTTTCTTTCAATCACAAGAAACCTCCTAACGAGTTATTTTGGCGTAAATACGCATTTTTAACCCGTATCTATTATAACACTTTAATAGCAATTTGTCAATTTCAATAAATCTTTTAGATAGTATTTTTTATATAAAAAAAGTAATAGCTTAAATAAAAACAGATTGATAATTCATAGTTATATTAATTTATCAATCTGTTTTTTTAATATGGCAAAAGAGTACCATTTTGATACAATGCACGCAGTTGCACGCAGGCTATAAACAAACAAAAACCACCAAAGTCATATAAACTCTAGTGGTTATTATTTAATTTACCATTTTTCTTTTTGTTGATTTAGCAAGTTCTTTTAGGATCCGTAGGTTTTAAATGATGAAATTCGTAATGCATATCTTTTACCCTACTTTGAAAAAGACATATTTCTTTATCTCTACAAATTGTTCTCCTAATAAAGCTTTTTCTAGTTCAGTCATAATTATTCCTCAACAATTTCTACACTATATTTTTCATCAAGACCATGTTCTTTTAAAAAGGCATTGAATTCTTCTGAAAGCTGTTTTGCTGAATATTCACTATTTTCATTGGAATTAACTTTATGACCATTAATGCTTGCTTTTGTCTTTTGATTGAGTTCATCAATTTTTCTTGCAGTATCAGCATTTGCATTTTTAGCACTTTTTTTAATGTTTTCAATTACTAAACGGCATTTGGCTTTAAAGCCTTTTGTGTGAAGAAATTCTTTAAATTCTTTATTTTCTTTGGAGTTTTTAACTGCTTCAAGATTTGCTTTATCTTGCTCATGTTGATGATGAGCATTTTCTTTCATTTGACTAAAGGCTACTTTAAATTTAGCCTTGATTCCTTTTGTGTGACAAAATTCTTTAAATTGCTTTGAAATTTCTTCTTGAGATGTGGCATAATCAGTTTTATAGTTTTCCATATTATTTTTCCTCCTATTTTCAATATTTTTTTGATTGTTTTTTGAATGTATTGTTAAAATTTTAATTTTTTCTTTAAATGTTTTAGCTTCCATGAATTTATTAAATTCTTCATTATTTATTACATTATTTGTATAAGTGTCATCATTATTTTTCATTTTAAATGACCACCACCTCCAATTTTTAAACTAAACTTGTTTTGTTAAGGATGAGTTTACTAACAAATGCAAGTCCAATACTAAATAAGATCCCACCAGCAAGACACATAATGACATTTAAGATTCCTGCATCCAGTGGTGTCATCATAGGAATCATCATAAATAAAAGCATTCCACCACCTAAAACACAAATAATAGATAGCCATAATTTGGTTTTTGCAACACACGCTAACGTTAAAGCGATAGAAATAAAGATAAGTAAAATAAACATTTTTGAAAGTAAACAACAAATGATTGTACCTACATTAAATCCATCCATACGAAATGGAAGTCCAGCAATTGCTCCACCAATCATTCCACCAATAAAGAATAAGAATAGCATGACGATACTTGCGATAAAGCAAGTAATGGTTTTCGATATAACATATTCCATTCTCTTTGCTCTAATGGTAAATAGATTTTTTACATAACCACTTCTGAAATCTTCACTGACAAAGATACAAACAAAGATGGCAACAATGAAATAAATAAGATTAATATTACACATACTTGTTAAATCCATGGACATACCAGCATTTGATGTAGCACCTAATATTTGCCATACATTCGTAAATGTTTCCATTACCGTTTCTTCTCCTGTTGAGGGATCTACAACAGAGGTGTTCCCCATAAAACTAGTCATTACAAGAATTAAAACGGGAATCATGAAACAAATGCCAAACATTATATAGACTAAAGGAGTCTTAAACATTCTTCTACTATCTACTTTTAACATGCTCTTAAGATTATTTAAATTTGCTTTATTCATTATAATGTACCTCCTTTATCCATGAGATTAATGTAATATTCTTCTAAATTTATTTTGGCAGTTTGGACATAAGTAGGTAAAATATTTTCACTATATAGATAACTTACAACATCTTTTGCCAAACAAGAATCATAAACACGAAGTTCATCATTTTCCTCAATAACCTTTTTGTATTTTTTTTCTAATGCCCGTTTTGCTTCTATATTATCTTTTGCTTTTATCGCAACATATGTCGGACATTCTTTTTCTAATTCTTCCGCAGTCATTTCTTTAATCATTTTTCCATTACGAATAATACCATAATGCGTCGCTATTTTTTCAAGTTCACCTAAAATATGTGATGAAATTAAAACAGTACAATTTAAATTTTTTGTAATATCGATTAATACTTCTCTCATGATTCTCATTCCATCAGCATCAAGTCCATTAATAGGTTCATCAAGAATGAGTAGTTTAGGGTTTCCAAGTAATGCAAAAGCAATGCCGATTCTTTGTTTCATACCTAATGAACAATTTTTAAATTTATTAGAAGCAGATCCC
>CANQWZ010000006.1 GCA_947627685.1 uncultured Bacilli bacterium
TATCTGATTGGTAAATGCATATCAGATGTAGCCATTTGAGCCAAAATTGAACCATCATTAAATTCAATCATCGCATGAACAATACTCTCACGATGTAACAAAGGGGTAATTTTATCAATATCAATATCAAATAAATAATGAGCTTCAATTAATTCAAAACCTTTATTAATCATTGTAGCACTATCGATGGTTATTTTATCGCCCATTTGCCAGTTAGGATGCTTTAATGCTTCTTCTTTGGTAACATTTATTAAATCAGCGCGTTCTTTATCCCTTAATGCGCCACCACTCGCAGTGATGATTAAACGTTTGATATCATCTTTATTTTTACCGACTAACAATTGATAAATGCCACTATGTTCACTATCAATGGGAATAATTTTAACACCTTTGGCTTTAGCTTTAGAGCAAATTATTTCACCACCGATAACAAGTGATTCTTTGTTGGCTAAATATACATCACGGCCATTTTCGATAGCTACAGCTGTAGGTATTAAACCTATTGCGCCAACCAAAGCATTAATAACAATTGGATTAGGAGTATTATAACTTGCAATAGTTTGTAAACCAATATCACCTGCAACATATTCAATATTAGGATATTTTGTTTGCAATTTAGTTACATCATAGCCATGTTTAGCACAAACCATCTTGGGTTTAAATTCTTCAATAATAGTTATAGCTTTGTCTATATTATCACCAAAACTAAAAGCTTCTAAATTATAATCACTATTATTTCTAATGATATCTAAAACCTGTGTCCCAATTGAACCTGTAGCTCCTAGTAGTAGCACATTTTTCATTAAAAAATCACTCCTATCATCATTAAAATAATGGCAAATACTAAGAAACTATAAATACTACTATCAAAACGATCTAAGATTCCCCCATGACCGGGAAAGATTTTGCCATAATCTTTGATATCATATTCTCTTTTAATTTTGGAAGCAATTAAATCGCCAAGTTGACCAGCAATACTTAAAACAAGGGCAATCCCCAAAATAGCAAGGCCATATAAAAAAGTATTAGCAATTGGGAAAATTTTGATAGCTGTGCGATATGGTTCTTTGAGGCAAAGATCTAAAACAACCATAATAATAGTTGAAGTAACTGAGCCAATAATTGTTCCCGCAAGCGATCCTTCAATAGTTTTTTTAGGACTAATTGTAGGACACAATTTATGCTTGCCAAATTTAATACCTATTTGGTAGGCACCAATATCAGTTAACATCGTTGTTATAATAACAAAACCAAATAAGCATAAACCACTAAAATGGATATTTAAACCTTTAAATATTGAAGCACTAGTACCATTTAACTTGTCAATGTTTCTAACCATCGTAATTATTAAAAAAGTAATACCACTATAAATTATACTAAAAATAAAAAACATAACATCTTTAGCTTTGATATTTTTGTTAAAAAGCGGTAGTATTAATAAAAACATTAATTCTACTAATAAAAGATAAACAAGATCTGACAAATTATTAAAATGGCCCGTAATGATAATCATGACTGAAAATAACGGAATAATATATTTACAAATATTAGGTATTAAATTTTTAGTTTGATACATTGCTAGCAATTCATAGTTTGCAAGATAAGCAAGCACACTAAATAAAGCTACGCAAAACCATCCTCCTAGAAAGAAAAATGGTATAAAAATAATTCCCATAATAAGGGCAGTAATTACTCTTTGTTTCATAATTATTTCTCCAATCCACCATAACGCCGTTTGCGCGTTTGATAATCACTAATAGCTTCATACAATTCTTTGGTATGAAAATCAGGCCAAAAAATTTTAGTAAAATATAGTTCCGCATAAGCTATTTGCCAAAGCATAAAATTACTTAAACGAATTTCCCCACTTGTTCGAATTAAAAAATCAACAGGGGGAATATCTTTAGTATAAAGATTATTATTAAATAGTTCTTCATTAATATCATCAATCTTAATTTCTTGCTTTAAAACCTTTTGGGCTATTTTTTTGGTCGTATCTACTATTTCTAGTTTGGCACCATAATTAATGGCAAGAATTAAAACTAAACCCGTACAACTAGAAGTCATAGAAGTTGCAAGTTCTATTGCTTCTATAACATCAGTTGATAAATTATTTTTAGAACCTATAACTTGTAATTTAATATTTTCTTTAATTAACTTTTTATACTCTAGGCATAGCTTTTTGATGGTATTCATTAAATAGTTTACTTCTTCTAGGGGTCTTGACCAATTTTCCGTACTAAAAACATAAGCACTCATATATTTAATATGAAGCCTGTTACAACTTCTAGCCACTTCTTGTAAGGTATTAGCACCTTTTTGATGACCAAAATTGCGCGGTAAGCCTCTTTTTTTAGCCCATCTGCCATTGCCATCCAAAATAAAAGCTATATGGGTAGGTAGATTATTATTTTTTATTTTTTCTAATATTTCTACTTTGCGCATACTTTCACCTTTATCTTATTATACTACATTTTGCTTTTTTTTACCAATTATTAAACCTTGAATAATATTAGGCCTTTAGAAGCACTATCTTATTATTATATTTTATTTATTAATAGTTTATTCAATATAAATTATCAATAAATTGCATTAATTATCAGAAAATGGTATAATTATATAAAAGAAAGTGGTGTTAACTATGAAAAAATTCACTAAAGTGGTAACACCAACGCAATTAATAGCACTTAGTTTTTTGATAATTATTTTAATTGGTAGTTTCTTACTTACTTTACCAATTGCCTCAAAAAGCCATGTTTGGACTAATTATTTAAATGCGTTGTTTACTTCTACTTCAGCTACTTGTGTAACCGGTCTTGTTACTTATGATACCTATAACTATTTTAGCCTTTTTGGACAAATTGTTATTATCATTTTAATTCAAATTGGCGGAATTGGTTTTATGACTATTCTTTCAACGATCGGTATTTATTTAAAGAAAAAAGTTAATCTGCATGAACGTAAAATTTTAATGCAAGCTTCTGGATCAATTAGCACAAGTGGTATTATTAACTTAATTAAAAGAATTACGAAAACAACTTTGATTATCGAAGGGCTTGGAGCTATTTTACTAGCAACCAGATTTATTCCTTATTTTGGTTTTTTTGAAGGTATTTACTTTGCTATCTTCCATTCTATTTCCGCTTTTTGTAATGCGGGATTCGATTTAATGGGACGTTTTGGTGATTTTGCTTCTTTAACCTATTTTGCGACGGATTATGTTGTTAATATAACTATTATGTTATTAATTATAGCGGGCGGACTTGGTTTTCTCGTATGGTCTAATTTAGTTGATTTCAAACTTGCTTTTAAAAAGATGAATCTTCATACAAAGATTGTTTTAGTTACTACTTTATTTTTAATAGTTATTCCTGCTTTTTTATTCTTAATTTTTGAATTCAATAATCCTGAAACAATTGGTAATTTTACTTTGGATCAAAAAATTTTAGCAAGTTTTTTCCAAAGTGTTACCACTAGAACTGCTGGATTTAATACCATTGATAATGCTAAACTTACTTCAAGTAGTAGTTTATTAACAATTTTCTTGATGGCAATTGGTGGTAGTCCCGGTTCAACTGCAGGTGGTATCAAAACTACTACTTTTGTTGTTGCTATTCTTAGCATTATTTTTGCTGGAAAACAACAAACAAGTATCGTTGTTGGTAAAAGACAAATTGAAAATAATGTTGTTAAACAAGCTAGTGCTATTATTAGTTTGTTCTTGATAGGCATTATTCTTTCTAGCATCATTATTTTAGCCATTGAAGGAAATACCATAACCTTTAATCAAGCTTTATTTGAAACCACTTCCGCTATGGCTACTGTTGGTTTAGCCAATGGTATTGAAGTTGCATCTTTGCATGGGATATCAAAATTAATTTTAATTATGCTTATGTATATAGGTCGTATTGGCGCTATTTCCATCGTCTTCTTGTTTAATCGTAAAAACGATGAATTATTAAAGCGGCCAATCGGAAAAATTTTAATTGGTTAAGGAGGAAAAAATGAAATCATTATTAATTATTGGAATGGGTAGGTTTGGTAGACATCTTGCGACTAAATTAAATGAACTAGGTAACGATGTAATGATTATCGATAAAAATGAAGATATCATAAACAGTCTTGCTAGTAATTTTACCGATGCTTTTGTAGGTGACTGTACTAATCCTGCTGTTATTAAATCCCTAGGCATTAATAACTTTGATATATGCTTTGTTACTATCGGTGATAATTTTCAATCATCACTTGAGATTACTTCATTACTAAAAGAATTCGGAGCTAAATATATTGTTTCAAAAGCTACGGTTGATATGCAAGCTAAGTTTCTAAAACAAATTGGTGCCGATGAAGTTGTGTATCCCGAACATGATATGGCAATAAGACTTGCTATTAAATTTAATGCTAATAATGTTTTTGACTATATTCCAATTGGTGAAGATTACGCCATATACGAAATTCCTATTTTAGAAGAATGGATAAATAAGTCAATTATTGAAATTGATGTACGAAAAAAGTATAATATTAACATCGTAGCTGTCAAAAAAAGCGAAAAATTTCTTTCTTCACCTAGTCCAAGTTATATTTTTGAAGAAAATGATCATATTGTTGTTATTGCTAAAAGCGATGATATTAATGCTTTAACTAAAAAAATTTAAACTAAAAAAGTCTTTTAGATGTTTTTTCTAGAAGACTTTTTATTTAGATAATTTTTATGTATTAGATTATATAAATATTTTACAAACCATATGGCAAGAGCTCCTAGTATAACAGCTAAAACATATGTTGTAGCATAAATAAACCAGTTAGTAGCTTCTTTTATTTTATTTAAAATAACCACTTGATTACCATAGTAGGGACTAATAAAAAACATATTAAAGGTAGCATTAAGTTGATACTTCACTTTAAAAGCTTCAAAGCTAATATTAAGAATGGTCGCAATTAAAAAAGCAATTAGAAAAATGCAACATGCTGGTAACATTTCCTTAATGGAGGTTCCTAAATGATTAGTAGCTAGCAAATATATTCCAAGTACTACCATACCACCATGCCAAAACATCGTTTGTAAAGCACGTGTTACTTCGGGTACTAATACCGAATCAGGATTAACAATGACAGCCCCTCCCGCAATCGTTCCAAAAAAGGCGAGATAGTTATAAACATATTTTCTTAATTTACCTTTAAATAATGGTGTTAACAAACACAAATAAAGGGGAGTCGAACATAATTGGAAAGGAAAATATGCCCATTGATAAGTTGTTACATCTTCAAAAACATTGTAGAATAATTGTTTATATATTTCTAAAAAAGCAAAGAAAATGCCAAAGATAAACACGGTTTTACAAATATCTTTATCGGTATGCTTTCTGCCTTTGTTAACTAAAATAATGGTTGCTAAAATCATTAATAAAACAATGGTTAAATGAAAAAAACCATAGCCATGCATTTGTTCTGATGGCCATGAGAATACGTTAGTTAAATAATAATTCATACAAGTTTCTCCCTTACTATTTGGGCAAAATTAGTATAGCATAAAGTAAAATTATAATCAAGCAATTTAAAAAACTCCTATTTGCTAGGAGTCTTTTTACTATATTGACATTATATCTTGTTCTTTATCTTTTAATAATTTGTCAATTGTTTCAATATGCTTATCAGTAACTTTTTGAACTTCATCACTACGACGTTTTAAATCATCTTCTGAAATAACAGAATCTTTTTCTAATTTTTTCAATTGTTCTATTACATCACGTCGAATATTACGAATGGCGACTTTATTATCTTCAGCTAATTTTTTAGCTTGTTTTACAAGTTCTTTTCTTGTTTGTTCGGTTAATGTTGGTACCGTAATTCTGATTATATCACCATCATTTTGAGGATTGAAGCCCAAATCGGCAACTAATACTGCTTTTTCGATGCCTTTTAAAATGGATTTATCATATGGTTTGATAACAATTAATTGTGGTTCAGGGGCAGAAATACTAGCTATTTGATTAATTGGCATTGGTGCTCCATAATATTCCACCATAACTCCATTTAAAACGCTAGGATTAGCTTTGCCAGTACGAATAGTGGCGAAATCCTTTTTAACAGCTTCAATAGTTTTATTCATTTTTTCTTCACATTGATTAATGATTTCGTTTGGCATTTTTATTTTCCCTTTCTTTATTTGGTTATTATTGTTCCTATTTCAGGATGATTGATAACTTTTTTGATATTACCACTTATGCCCATATCAAAGACAACAATTTTTAAATTATTATCATAACAAAGGGTAGCCGCGGTTAAATCCATTACTTGTAAATGTTTTGCTAAAATTTCATCATAGGTAATGGTTTGATATTTTTTAGCGTTGGCATTTTTTCTTGGATCATCATCATATACTCCATCAGTACCATTTTTAGCCATTAATATTAAATCGGCTTTTATTTGGCAAGCTCTTAAGGCTGCTGTAGTATCTGTACTAAAATAAGGATTACCTGTTCCACCACTAAAAATTACTATTTCATCATTTGCTAAAGCATTCATAACTTTTTCTTGATTATAAGGCTCTACTATTTTGTCAACAGCAATAGCGCTAGCTACATATGCTTTAACATTTAATGATAATAAAGCTGTCTTTAGTGCTAAAGCATTTAAAATAGTACCAATCATACCCATATCATCAGCAAACACGCGCTCAACTACTACATCGCTTGCATCACGCCCACGCCAAATGTTACCTGCTCCTACAACAATTCCAACTGAAACACCAGTATCTTTTAAATCTTTAACTTCTTTAGCAACAGTTTTAACTTTTTCCATATCAATGCCAATGCCATTGACTTTTGATAAAGCTTCACCCGAAAGTTTTAGTAATACTACGCGTTTCATAAATACCTCCTAAATTAGTGTTTGCTAGCAGCAGCGGCGGCAGCAGCAACTTCAGCTGCAAAATCATCGTTACGTTTTTCCATACCTTCGCCAACTTCAAAACGAACATAGTTAACAGCTTCACTAAGGTGTGATTTTAAATATTGCATAACAGTAATGCTAGGATCTTTAACGAAAGCTTGATCTACTAAGCAAATTTCTTTTTTAAATTTTGCTAAACGTCCTAATACCATTTTTTCAATAATGTTATCAGGTTTAGATGCATTAGCAGGATCATTAGCAATTTCAGCTTTGATGACTTCTTGTTCATGTTCTAAATCTTTAGCATCAATACTAGATTCATTCAAATAACGTGGATTATACATTGCAATATGCATACAAACATCTTTAGCAACGCTAGCATCAATACCTTTGATTACTGATAAAACAACGATTTTACCACCATTATGTTTATATACACCAAAAACTTCATCATCTGCTTTTTCTACTCTTACCACACGACGTAAACTTATTTTTTCACCGATGGTTGCGGTAGCATTAACGATTAATTCTTCAACTGTTAAACCATCTACTTTAGCAGCTAAAGTACATTTTTCACATGCTGTATCATTAGCAACACAAGCATCACCAATTTGATGTAATAAAGTTAAAAATTTTTCGTTTTTGGCAACAAAGTCAGTTTCGGAATTTAATTCAAATAAATAAGCTTTATTACCATTGATAGCAACATCACATAAACCTTCAGCTGCTATTCTAGTAGCTTTTTTAGCAGCTTTGGCAATACCTTTTTCACGAAGCCAATCAGCTGCAGCGCTGATATCGCCATTACATTCAGTAAGGGCTTTTTTGCAATCCATCATACCAGCACCAGTTTTTTCTCTTAATTCTTTAACTAAAGATGCACTAATCATATATTTTATCTCCTTATTAATTATTCAGCACTTTCTTCTTTAGGTGCTTCTTCAACTACTTCTGATACTTCTTCTTTTCCTTCAGAAACAGTATCAACTACTTCCTCTTTTACCTCATGAGTAGCATCTTGTGCTTCTTCTTTAGGCATACGAGGTTTTCTAGGAGTCTTTTTTTCAGGACGAGCTTCACGTTGTGGTTTAACAGGACGTGGTGCTTCTTCGGGTTTTTCTTCTTCAGGTAAAACATAAGGTTCTACTGCAACACCATTACCTTCAAGTACCGCATTAGCCATAACGCCTACGATTAATTTAACTGCTCTAACACCATCATCATTAGCAGGAATAACATAATCAACATCATCAGGATCACAGTTTGTATCAACTAAACCAAATACAGGTATATGTAGTTTTCTTGCTTCTGCTACAGCGTTATGTTCTGTTTTAGGGTCTACAACAAATAATGCTCCTGGAAGTTGTTGCATATCTTTAATACCACCAAAGAATGATTCTAATTTAGCCATTTCTTTTTTAATAGCACTTACTTCTTTCTTTGGAAGTACTTCAAAAGTTCCATTTTCTTCCATTTCTTCATATCTATGAAGTTTGGCAATTGATTTACGAAGTGTCTTAAAGTTAGTCATCGTGCCACCTAACCATCTTTGATCAACATAATATTGACCAGCACGAATAGCTTCTTCTTTAATAATATCTTGAATTTGTTTTCTTGTTCCTACAAATAATACTTTATTATTATTACGAACAATTTCAACCATTGCAGCATAAGCTTCTTCAATCTTATCTGCTGTTTTTTGTAAGTCAATGATGTATACACCATTTCTTTCATTAAAAATATACTCTTTCATTTTAGGGTTCCAACGGCGAGTATGATGACCGAAGTGAACGCCAGCTTCTAGTAATTGCTTCATTGTAATTACAGCCATTTTTTTATCCTCCATTTTATTTTGTTTTTGGCCGCTAAGAAGATCTACACAAGCACGCCATTAATAAACGCGACGGCTTGCTACTTTCTTATGTGTATTTTTTGCCTCTTAGGCCATTATTTATTATACCATAGTTTTTAAATCTTATCAAATGATATAATTATTATTTATCTTATTTTTTAACTAAAGTAACAAAAGTTAAACCTTTATGTTCTTCTTCTTCATCAATAATTTCAAAACCCATATGTTTATAAAAGGCTAAATTATATTCTTCTTGCATAATAGTATCAACATACCATTTTTTGACACTAGGATTTATTTTAAACAATTCATTTAAAACATAGGTTCCATAGCCTAAATGTTGATATTCACTTTTGAAATAGAATTGGGCAATTTTCATTATCGGTTTTTCATCTAATTCAAAACAAAAAAGGCCTCCTACAAGTTCTTTACTATCATCATCTAGGATTTTATAATATTGTCCAAAACGATAATTGATATTAAACTCCATTCTATGTAAATCCATATGGTAAGGATTACTATCGAAATCACCATATTTATCAGAGTATATTTTAAATGCTTCTTTTTGAAGTTGTAATAAAGATGCCGCATCATTTAGGGTCGCACGTTCTATTTTAACCATTTTTACCTCGTTATTTACTTTATGAATTTTTCCTAGTTTGCCTAGGATGATTTAACATATAACTTTCTTTAATTTGTTCTTTTGAAACATGAGTATATATTTGCGTAGTAGATAAATTTTCATGTCCTAGCATTGCTTGAACACTTCGCAAATCAGCACCACCATCTAAAAGATGAGTGGCAAAAGTATGCCTAATCATATGGGGATATACATGTCCAAGTTCACCGGTTTTATCAATAATATTATCTAGAATAACTCTTACTCCTCTTGTTGTTAAAGCACCACCATGATGATTGACAAATAAAACCATGGGGGGATCTAACTCTACATTATGTATTAAAGCAGGTCTACCAACATGAATATATTTTTTTAAAGCTTCAATGGCTCTTTTGTTCATTGGCACGTATCTTTCTTTATGGCCTTTACCAAAAACTTTAATCATTTCGTTAGCGAAATCCAAATTTTTTTCCATAATGGAACATATTTCACTAACCCGCAATCCTGATCCATATAATAATTCTAATAAGGCATTATCTCTAATACCAATAGGAGTAGTCGTATCAATGGCATTAAACATCATTTCAATTTCATTTTGATATAGAAATTTAGGTAATTGCTTTTCAATTTTAGGCGTTTCAACACCATCAAAATAAGATTTAGTAATGATATTTTCAACACATAAATAGCGATAAAAAGCACGTAAACTAGAGATTTTTCTAGCTATGCTTTTACGTGAATAGCCTGATGTTACTAAATAGGATACATAATATCTAGCAATATTATCTGATTTTATCTTTAACAAATCACCATACTTTTCTTGAGCAAGAAAGGTTTTAAAATCATCAATATCTTTAAAATAGTTTTGAACAGTATAAATAGAATAATTTTTTTCTACTTCTAAATAATTATGATATTTGTCTAAAGCTTCTTTGACATAATCTCTATTATCTAATGGCTTTTTATTAGTATTAGATAATGAATGATTTGAATTTCGCTTATTACCTCTAACGGTTTTTTTTAATGCCATTTTAGTCCCTTCTTTTAACTATTTATTTCTTCTAATATTTTATTTAAATTAGCAAGTGCCCGCATAGCGTAGGCTTTTTTTCTTTCTTTTTTATAAACATTATCAGGTAGAGTAGCAAAAAGGCCAAAATTTACATTCATAGGGTCAAAACTTTTTGGCACCTCAATATTATCATGATAAGAAATATAATTACTTAATGCCCCAAGAGCGGTGGTATTATCAAGGGTAATATTGCTTTTTTTCTCTAAATATCTTGCCATATTTATTCCCGCAACAAGTCCACTACTAGCTGATTCTACATATCCTTCTACACCTGTCATTTGGCCTGCAAAGAAAATATTAGGATTTTTGATTAATTGATAACCATTATTTAAAAGCTTTTTAGAATTAATATAAGTATTACGATGCATTATTCCATATCTAACAATATTAGCATTCTCAAGGCCAGGAATTAATTTTAATAATTGCTTTTGGGCAGGAAATTTTAAATGGGTTTGGAAGCCTACCAAATTATATAAACTTTTAGCTAAATTATCTTGTCTAAGTTGTACTACCGCATAAGGCCACTTGCCCGTTTTAGGATCATCAAGCCCTACAGGTTTCATTGGTCCATATAAGAGGGTTTGTTTTCCCCTACTTGCCATTTCTTCAATTGGCATACATCCTTCAAAGACTTTCATTTCAAAATCATGGGGTGTTACTTTTTCAGCATTTATTAAATAATCATAAAAGCGATTAAATTCTTCTTCTGTCATAGGACAATTTAAATATGCTGCCTCCCCCTTATTATATCTTGATGCTAAAAAAACTTTATTCATATCAATTGAGTCTGCCGTTACAATGGGCGCAACAGCATCAAAAAAATACATATAATCTTCCCCTAAGTATTTAGCAATTTCTTGATGAAAAGCATCACTTGTTAAAGGTCCACTTGCTATAATTACTGGAGCATTAGGAATTTTAGTTACTTCTTCGTTAATTACCTCAACATTAGGAAAACTTTTAATTGCCTTTGTAATATACTTAGAAAAAGCCATGCGATCTACTGCCAAAGCACCACCAGCTTCTACTTTTGTAGCATCAGCTGCTTTGATGATTAACGAGTCTAACCTGCGCATTTCTTCTTTTAATAATCCTACAGCATTTTCAATGCTTGATGCTCTTAAAGAATTGCTACAAATTAATTCTGCAAAGCCATCAGTTTGATGAGCAGATGTATATTTAATGGGCCTCATTTCATATAAAGTAACCTTAAATCCTCTTTTAGCAAGTTGATAGGTTGCTTCGCTCCCCGCAAGACCTGCACCGATAACAATTACTTCTTGTTTCATATTAATTTTTCCTCTTATAATATAAGTATACCATATTTATATCTTTTTTTATTAAATTAAACTTATTTTTATCTTTAATGATGAAATATTATTACTATAAAAAAATGAATCCTTCTTGCTAAACTTTTCATCTAACAATTAGGATTCACGCGCTTTTTTAATTTTTATCTTTTTTTAATGGACAACTACTACTACATTTATCGCATCCACATCCACAAGATGATTTACCTTTTTTCTTATTGATATGATTTAAAATAAATGGTAAAATAACTAAAAATACCATAACTATAATAATAAGATATTCAAACCATTTCATTAAGCTACTCTCTTTTCCTTATTCATTTTACGTTTATGAATAATAGTTAAACCAAGACCAACGATTAAACCAATAATTGCTAAAACAATTATTAAACCTAACCACCAGAAAAGTTCAAAACTATAACCAATCCAGAAAATTACCATTGATACTACATAAGATGCTAATAACCACCATAAAAGGGTTACCCAAAAGCCTTTTTTAGTTGATTCACTTCTAGCTGTTGCTACGGCCGCAAAGCAAGGAAGGGTAAATAAGTTGTATGCTGCGAAAGCATATATTTGCGCATTAGATAAATTAATGGTTCCATTTTCTAGTCCAAGTTGTCCCATTGTTGCAACTACATCTTCTTTAGCAATTAAACCGGTAATAGATGCAACCGTATATTTCCAACCATCTACTCCCCAGCTCCAACCTAGTGGATAAAATACATATTGTAAAACACGACCTAAATCAGCTAAAATACTTTCACTAATATCATCTACCATTCCTTGCCAGAAAGCCCATTTGAAATTCGATAAGAACCAAATAACAATAATGGCAGCTGTAATGATAGTTGATGCTTTATATAAAAAGTGTTTCAATTTTTCCCATAGATGGGCAAGTAAATTTTTAAATTGTGGCATGTGATATGCAGGAAGTTCCATTATGAAAGGTGGTACTTCTTTTTGTTTACTAAATGCTTTTATGATAAGAGCCGATAAAATAGCAACCACAATACCTAATATATAAATAGAGAAAACAAAAATATCACCTAAAAAACTACCAACAACAACCGTTGCTAACATTGCCCAAATAGGTGCCTTAGCTCCACAGCTAAAAAAGGGTGCAAGTCTAATGGTCATATCACGTTCTTTTTCATCTTCAAACGTCTTTGTAGCCATCATAGCAGGAACGCTACAACCAAAGCCCATTAAAAGGGGAATAAAGGCTTTACCAGATAGGCCAAATTTTCTAAAAGCACGATCCATTATAAAAGCAACTCTTGCCATATAACCAGAATCTTCTAGAATCGAAATAAATAAAAACAACAATAATATTTGTGGTAAAAAGCTAAAAATGGCATCAATACCGGTAAGAAGACCATCACATATTAGACCTGCATACCAAGTGTCTAAAACGCCTCCTGCCTCAAACCAACCACTTACTAAATCAATAATTGATCCTGTTAGCCATCCCATCCAACTTTGAAGAAAAACCCCAAGTGAAGGAATTCCCTCAAGGGAATTTGTACCTTCAAGTAGCATTGAATCATAACCCATACCGGTAAAAAAATTAATCCAACCACTATTTTTAATTTCTAAACCAAATATGGCATTTAAGAAAAAGAGATCTTCACTGAAAACCAAGTGAAAAACAATAAACATTAATACAATAAAAATAGGGATACTGAAAAATTTATGGGTTAAAACTTTATCAATTTTATCCGATGTTGTTTCGTTTGTATTTTTAGCTGCTTTTTTGATGATTTTACTAAAATGCAAAGTAATATATTTATATCTGGCATCCGCCACCATTCCTTCAAAGTCACCATCAAACTCATTTTTCACATAATTTTGTCTTATCGGATCAATTTCTGTTAAGACATCTTGATGCATACTTGTTTCTAAACTATCTTCTTCAATTAATTTGATAGCATGAAATAAAGGACTTTCAACGTTTTTAGCCTTAAGTTTATCGGTTGCTACTTCAATTAATGCTTTTAGATTTGATTGCGATAAAACGGTTTTTGCTTCGCGTTTAGTTTGTGCTGCTTTATATGATATTTCCATCAATTCTTTGATGCCTTCATTTTTAAGAGCTGATATTTCACAAACAGGCACGCCAAGCGTAACTGATAGTTTTGTGGTATCAATTATATCACCACTTTTTTTAACCGAATCCATCATGTTTAAAGCGATAACAATTGGTACATCAATTTCTAATAATTGCGTTGTTAAATACAAATTACGTTCAAGATTAGTAGCATCTACAATATTAATAACACAATCAGGTTTTTCATCAACGATGAAATTACGTGAAACGACTTCTTCGGGTGTATAAGGTGATAACCAATTTATACCAGGTAAATCAATGATATGAATTGGTTCTTCTAGTTTTTTATATGTTCCTTCTTTTTTATCAACGGTTACCCCTGGCCAGTTACCAACATGGGCTGTAGCACCTGTTAAAGAATTAAAAAGGGTCGTTTTACCACAGTTAGGATTTCCTGCTAATGCAAACTTCATTATGCCTTAACCTCCATTTCAACACATTCAGCTTCAGTTTTTCTAAGGGTTAACTCGTAACCTCTAATCGTAACCTCAACGGGATCACCTAAGGGAGCTAATTTTTTAATAACGATATTTACGCCTGGTGTAACTCCCATATCATATAAACGCCTTTTAATTTTACCTTCGGCTTTGATTTTTTTAACTATGCCTTCTTCTAAGGGCTTCATTTCACTTAATAATTTTTCCATTTTACACCTCTTCCTTTTATTCAACAAAAATTTTCGTCGCAATACCTTGATTTAAAGCAAGTCTGCTTTCCTTGACTTTTAAAATTACATTACCATTATTAATTGATATGATGCTAATATTTTCTCCTGCTAAAATACCTAAGTTTTCAAGATGTCTTTTGGTTTTATCATCTGTTGTTACTTTAATAATTTTTAAATTTGTATCCTTGTTTGCGAAAATTAAAGGGACCATCTTTTACTCCTTCTTGTTAGCAATGGCTAACTTAATAACATTTTTAAATGTTAGCTCTTGCTAACACAATAATATTATACCAATTTGGCTTATTTAAGTCAAGGAAAAGGCTTAAATAAATTAAAGTAAAGGTAACTACTTTTTATATTTGTTAGCAATAGCTAACAACATAAATATTATAACAAATAAAATTTAAATCGCAAATAATTTGCTTTTTAATTAAAAAAGATAGATAATAAAAATGTATTATGTTAGGAGGTGCTAACTTGGCAATCTATGAATCAGCTGAAGATTACTTAGAAAGAATCTTGATGTTGCAAAAAAAGGGTATGAATGTTCGCTCTATTGATATTGCCCAAAGTTTTAATTACTCACGAGCTAGCATATCTCGCGCTATTAATAATCTTAAAAATGATCACTTAATCGATATTAATGCTAGTGGTGTTATTACACTTACCAAAGAAGGTTATGAAATTGCTTTGAAAATTTATAATCGTCATGTTATTTTAACTGATTTCTTTGTAAAAATTGGTGTCCCCAAAGAAATTGCGACAAATGATGCTTGCAAAATTGAGCATGATTTAAGTGAAGAAACCTTTAATGCTATTATTAATCATATCAAGAAATAAAAAACATCAAAAGGCCCAAAGTAAGATGAACCATCCTTGTTAAACTTTTCTCTAACATTTTGGTCACTTCGCTTTTTGGGCATTTGATGTTTTTTTTATAGATTTACCCGATTACCTGTTTTAAGCCAATCACTTGCGTTAGCACGAATAATCTCTTCAGCACTATGTGTACTTCTTGCTAATAAGGTATCAACCGTATCAGTATCTTTTATGACATAAGAATTACTACGTGGTATTTTTATTGTTTGACCATTTACTAATTTGTATGTTGCAAAATCATTATATAAGCCAATTAAAACAGGATCTACACCTTGCTTAGTGGCTATTAATTCAATGGTATCACCAGGTTGAATTACATAATTCTCAAAATAATAATCATTTTCATAACTACTATATTTTGGTATTAATAAAACTTGTCCTGGAAAAATCGTATTACTTGTTAGCATATTAATATCAGTTAAATCGGAAACGGTAGTATTATATTTTTTAGCAATCGTATATAAGCTATCACCTTTTTTTACCGTATATTCCACATAATCAATTCGCAAACCTAAATTATCATAATTCATCTTATCACTCCTCACGATTAATATATGAAGGTTTGTCAAAAGCGTTACTAAAAAATAGTCACTCTAGGAATAACTAGGTATATCTATGATATTTGGCAGGGGGGCCTTCCTAGTTATTCCTACAATGACTATTTTTACCATTATTTGCTATGTTTAGACATTTTTGTCTTGTTTATTCCATTATAGCACATTTTTGTCCACAAATCAATACTTTAGGACAAAAAAGTGTATAATTATTTTAAATTTAGTAAATCATATATTAAGGTAATTTGATTATGGTAAAATGGAATAAACGAATTAAAGATCTACGTGAAGATCACGATATGAAACAAGAGGATTTAGCAAATAAATTAGGCATCAGTAAACGTACTCTTTTAAGATATGAAGCAGGTGTTTGTGAACCTACAATTAGTGTGTTAATAGCTCTAGCAATGCTTTTTGATGTTAGCTTAGATTATATTACAGGCATTAAAGACACAACAGAAATTGAAACAACATCTATTAAAGATGATTTAGACGAAATTATTACTAAAATTGAAAAAATCAAAAGAACTTTATAAAAGTCTCACTTTGATATTTATTACCAAAGTGAGACTTTTTTTATTTACCTAAGCTTGCTATCTCTTGATTTAATTTTTGAACAAATTCATCTAAAGTTAACGTAAATGATTCCACACTACCATGATGGCGATAAGTTACAAGGCAATCTTTAGTTTCTCTTTCCCCAACAATAATAGTATATGGTATTTTTTGCATTTGACTTTCACGAATCTTATAGTTCATCTTTTCATCTCGTTCATCAATACTTACTCTTATATTATTATCTTTTAAAGTGCGGGCTATTTCTTTAGCATAATCTAAATGCATAGCATTATTAACAGGAATTATCACTACTTGTTTTGGTGCAAGCCAAAGCGGAAAGGCGCCTGCGAAATGTTCAATTAAAATGCCAATAAAGCGTTCAATAGAACCAAATAAAGCACGATGTAACATAATTGGACGTTTTCTTTCACCTTGTTCATCAACATAAGTTAAATCAAAACGTTCAGGTAAATTCATATCAAGTTGAATAGTACCACATTGCCAAATACGATTCATGGAATCTCTTAGTTTGAAATCTAATTTAGGACCATAGAAAGCACCATCACCGGGATTTAAAATGTATTTGATATTCTTCTTTTCCATAGCTAAAGCTAAGGCCTTTTCAGCTTTATCCCAAGTTTCAATACTACCAATATATTTATCAAGCGGTCTTGTTGACAGTTCAATATGATAAGAGAGGTTAAATACTTTATAAACATAATCATATAAATCAATCAAACGACCAATTTCTTCTTCAATTTGATTTTCAGTAATAAAGATATGAGCATCATCTTGAGTAAAGTTACGAACCCTAAATAAACCATTTAAGGCGCCACTTGCTTCATGGCGATGTACTAAACCAAGTTCACCAATTCGCAAAGGGAAATCACGATAAGAATGGATATCGTTTTTATAAACTAACATGCCCCCAGGACAGTTCATCGGTTTTATCGCAAATTCCTTTTCATCAATTACTGATGTATACATGTTTTCTTTATAATTATACCAATGTCCTGATATTTCCCATAATTCTTTATTTAGCATAATAGGGGTTTGAACAAACTGATAACCAGCTTCAGTATGAATTTTATACCAAAAATTTTCTAAATTACGTCTTAAAATCATACCATTTGGAAGCCAGAAAGGAAAGCCTGGACCATATTCACTAATCATAAATAAACCAAGTTCTTTACCTAGTTTACGATGATCACGTTTTTTGCGTTCTTCTAAATTATGAAGATGTTCTTTTAACTCTTCTTCGGTTGCAAAGCATGTGCCATAAACTCTTTGTAATTGCGCGTTTTTAGCATCACCACGCCAATATGCACCACTAACACTTAACAATTTGAAATTTTTTAACCATTTAGTGCTAGATACATGTGGTCCTCTACATAAGTCATAAAAAGAGCCTTGTTGATAAACTGAAATATTACTATCTGTTAATTCATTAATTAATTCTTTTTTATAAACATCATTAGCAAATAGTTGCAAAGCTTCTTCTTTACTAACATCTAGACGCACAATTTTTTCACCCGATGCGACAATTGCTAACATTTTCTTTTCAATTTTAGGTAAGTCTTCTTCGGTTAGTTTAATCTCACCCAAATCAACATCATAATAGAAACCTTCTTCGATGGCTGGTCCTACACCAAACATCGCTTTAGGATATAATTCTTTGATGGCTTGCGCAAGCAAATGGGCGCATGAATGGTTAAGTAATTTTTCATAGCCTTTCGTATCACCTAAGATTAACTCTATACTACCATCGGTTGTTAATTTTCTACTCATATCTACTAATTCACCATTGAATTTAGCAACCATGCATTTTTTAAGAAGGCTACTTGAAATACTAGTTGCAATATCACTAGGTGTAACTTCCTCATTAAATTCTTTGACTGATGCATCAGGAAATGTAATTTTTATCATTTTTAGTTCTCCTTTCAAAATAAAAGCCTTAGAAAAGCAAATAGTAAAAAACTATTTATTCTTCTAAGGACGAAACAATCAAACGGCTTTTAATTTAATTTTCCGCGGTACCACCTTAATTCAAAATTTTAACAAATTTTGCAACTTTAAAACTTTTAACGCAAGTTTTACGGCCCATATTTCTAAAGGCAACTCCCAGGGAGTAATAATTAAGCTTTATTTAGCTATTTTCACTATCTAGCCTCACTAATAAATCAGTTTTTAATTATCGTATCCTGTTCAAAGTTATTACTTATATGCATAATTATAGCACATTATCTTTTTTTTACCAAAAAGAATACTAAATTTTTTCTAAAATTTTTATCTACGATAGTTATTATCGGATAGTTTAACAAATTCCATTAAAGCTCTAATACGTTCATAAATTCTTGAAGCCCTTAAATCATCTAAAGAATGATTTGATTCTTTTAAATGAGCAACTAGTAGTTCTTCATCTAAATTAGAGCTCATGAAGGTTAATAAATTATTAGTCATTCTAGCTTGTAAAATGGTTCCTAAAACTTCATCTCTAATATAGTTCGTTAAAGTTTCACCACCAAAATCATCAAGTACTAAAACTTCTACTTCTTTTAAAGTATCAATTAAATCTTCTAAAGAGCCAGCACTTATCGCACTTCTAAACATTCTAGCAAGTGATGGATAATAAGCAAATATGACTTTATGATTATTACTAGCTAAAGTTTTAGCTAAATAGGCTAATAAATAAGTTTTACCACAACCATAGTTACCATGAATATAAATTCCTTTAGTCGGTTTTCCTTTTTCATAACTAGCAAGACAAGTCTTTATTTTAGTTAAGATATCTTTACGATTTTCATTAAAATAAATGTCATCAAAATTAAAATTATTAAAGTTACAATCAATAAGGATTAAATTGTCTTGTTTTTGTTTAGTTTTGCTGGCAAGATTATGATATTCACATGGGGTAGTATCTAGTTCAATTTGGGTGCCGTTATAAAGCAGTTTAGGCATGTAACCGGTGTTTGTTTGTTTGCAAGTTGCCATTCCTTGGCAGTCTTTACAATACTTTGTTTTTAAATGAAAAGCTAAAAGATTATTAAGACCACTTTCGATTGCTTTATTTGGTATATTGTTAGTTTTTATAAAATTAACAATATCGGTGTTATCTTTGATTATATTTATAATTGCTTTTTTATCCATTTTTTACTCCTTGTCTGTCGGTTTGAAAAAAGCTCTTAGTTCTTCTAAGTCTACTGTGTCGTTTTTAAGTTTCTTCTCGTTTTCCTTGGTTTGATTTAAATCATCTAAATAACCTTGATACCAATCAGGAACACCTTTTTGTACTTTGTTAGATGCTTTGGTAACTTTACTTTTTTTGCTTACATAAGCAATAGCATCAGCAGTCGTTTTAATGCCTGCTCTTTTCCAGGTATTGATGATTTTTAAAAAGTAATTATAAGAAGGAATTTCACCATGTAGATTATCAAAGGTTAATACTTGACCAATTAGGACATTTAAAACACCCACACTAATACCTGTATCTTTTAATAACCGATCAAACATTTCAATTTCACTGCTTATTAAAGCAACACCTGATTTGTTTTTAACAAAATCCGTAGGTGAGGCGGTATCTAAATATTTAATTAACTTATTATCACTTACTGATGATGGTTTAGTTAAGTTACGAGGAATTACGCCTAACTTTTCGGCTTTTTTATCATAAAGCTTTTTCGCTGCTAAACGTAGAGCCTCATAATCAACCTCTTTTTTTTCGTTACATGCTAAAATAACAACATCTTTCATTTGTTCAGGATTTAATTTATATAAAAAACTATATCTTTTAATAGCATCAATGAAAGTTTGATCACTAAAATATTCGGGTTTGATAATATCATGAGCTGATGTTAGAATCATAAACTGATTAAAATCAAAATCTTTGTTAGTAACAACAATACCATTATTAAGATTATTGAAAGTCGTTTGTGATATATAGATGTTATCTGAAGCTTCTATTTCATAAACTTCATCAAAATGATGCGTAATTTTAGCAAATTTATTAACATCTAATTTTCGCATCATTAATTCAAAATAACATTTCTCATATTCTTTTTGACCAATTTGATATTCTAATAAGGTTGATAATTCCAAATTGTTAAAAAAACTTTCCACATCAAGAGGTTTTTTTAAGTAATAAACGTAAAAGCCATCTTTATAATAAACTTCTAAAAGGCCAATTGCCTCAAGTTTAATGCGTAGATCATAAAATCTTTCAAGGGAACGTAGATGCATTAATTTAATAATCTTTTCATGTTTTTCAATATTAGACTCGAAACTGCCATCTTCAACTAAAGCATATAAAGTTTGATATAGTGAAACAACTTTATCACCAACAATTGGCATATAAAGTTTTAATAAAAGTTTTTGTTCGAAATGAGCTAGTGGCCCTATAGTCATAACCTCAAAATCACTAGCACTTGAAAGAGGATATGAGTTATTCATATAAGCCTCCTTTATTTTTAAGGTATAAACTATGATCTAAAATTTCATAAATTTGACTAATCATTTTAATAGGCCTTTTAAAAGGAAGAAGATAATGGGTATTAATTTTGATATTAACTTCTATTTCATACATACCAAGTTCACTTAGTGTAAAAACGATAGTCGCTTTTTTGTATTCAAAAAGCATTTCATGATAAGTGTTATCAACATTTAATAGTTGCATACCAACTTGTTTTAGTTTGTCAGAAATGGTATTTTGAACAGCATAGTAATCATTTTGATAAATATGGGGTAAAAGCCTAGAATCTTCGGCCTTAGCACTAGTTTCAAAATCATTTAAGAAAAAATCGGATAGGGCCATTTTATGCCTCCTAATTTATATTTTTTAAAATTATATTTTTTTTAAAATATTTTCTATTTGTTCTATAGTATAACATAAATCTTTAGAATTATCAATTATAAACGTTGCTTTTTGACATTTTTCACTCAAAGGCATTTGGGCATCAATTCTTAAGAGAGCATCTTCTTTAGTTATTTTACTGCGTTTCATTAATCTTTTGATTTGTTCTTCTTTAGTAATATTTACACATATTATTTCATCACAAAGTTTATCAAAACCAGCTTCAAATAGTAAAGGTACACTCATAAAAATAAGCTTATCATCACTTTCACTAATGGCTTTTTGACATGCTTTAAAAACGGCAGGATGAATAATATTATTAATTTCTAATCTTACCATTTGGTTTTCAAAAATTAATTTAGCAAGTTTATGATCATCAATATTTTGATTATCATCTAAGATAGCATCATTAAATTTACTAACTAAGGCCTTATACACTATGGTTGATTTAGTTTTTAATTTAGTAACCATTTCATCAGCATCTAAGACTTTATAACCTTTTTGTTCTAAATATTTACTAACTGTAGTTTTTCCACTGGCAATTGATCCGGTAATGCCAATGACTTTAGGGTATCTTAATTTTTGACAATTTTCACAATAATATGTTCCTCTACCACCCACAAATATTTTTTTGATTATTGTTCCACAATTAGGGCATGGCATTTTGGCTTTAGCACGTACTTGTAATTCTAATTGGAATAACCCTGTTACCCCAAGGCTTGAGGTATAGCTTCTAATTGTGGTACCACCGGCTTTAATGGCTTTAGCTAAAACTTCTTTTGATGATGTTAAAATATTAGAAGCATCATCTAAAGTTATTTTAGAAGCAAGCATTTGGGGGTGTATTTTACTCATAAAGCAGACTTCATCAACATAAATATTACCAAGACCACAAATATTGCTTTGATCTAAAAGGGCTACTTTGATTGGTACTTTTTTATTTTTTAATTTGTTATATAATTCTTCTTTAGTAAAAGTAGGATCATTTGCTTCTTTACCTAGTTTTTTTAGGGCAGGATAATTCATAATAGAAGTCATATCAGTCGTTTTAAGAAGAGCCATACGACCAAATTTACGTGTGTCATGATAACGAAAACTAATTGTATCATCAAGTGTAAAAACAATATGTTCATGTTTAGATCTTTTTTCATCTAAACTTTTTAGAAAAAATTTGCCTTCCATTCGTAAATGACTAATAATGGCATAATCATTTAGAATAAAGATTAAATACTTGCCATAACGCTTGATTTGTTTGAAAGTTTGATTAGTTAAAGCTTCTTCAAACGTTTTAGCAGTAGCATTTTCAATGATTTTATCATAATATACTTCAACATTTGTGATTTTTTTATTGAGAATTTGTCCTTCTAAAGTGCTACGAACAGTTTCTACTTCTGGTAATTCTGGCATGTTTTAACTCCTATTTTAAATCCCAATTTGGACCTTCTTCAACATCAACATCTAGGTTAATACCTATTTTTACAGCGTTTTCCATTGTCTTTTTTAAAATGGCTTTTACTGTTTCTAATTCTTCACTGCTTACATCAACAATTAATTCATCATGAACTTGCGCAACAATTTTGGCTTGTAGTGATCTTTTAGTAAATTCTTTTTGTACTTTTAGCATGGCTATTTTCATAATATCAGCAGCGCTTCCTTGAATAGGGGCATTCATACTAGCACGTTCAGAAAATTTGCGCAAACTACTATTATTACTATTGATATCAGGAATATAACGTCTTCTTTGATAAAGCGTAGTAGTATAACCTTTAGTTTTAGCCTCATTTATACAGCTATCTAAATATGGCTTTATTTCTGGGAAAACTTCAAAATATTTTTGGCTAAAAATACTTGCTTCTTTAGGACTAATATGTAGTTCTTCGGAAAGTCCCCAATCACTCATGCCATAAACAATACCAAAATTAACAGCTTTAGCCATTCTGCGCATTTCTTTGGTTACATCTTTTAATTCAACATTATAAATTTTAGCAGCTGTACTAGCATGCAGATCAACTTTTTGACTAAAAGTATCAAGCATAGCCTTGCAATTTGATACTACAGCGAGAATTCTTAATTCAATTTGTGAATAATCGGCACTTACTAAATAACCATCTTCTTTAGATGGTATAAAGATGCTACGAATTATTCTACCTTCTTCAGTTCTAACTGGAATATTTTGAATATTAGGTTCAGTTGAAGATAATCTACCGGTTTGTGTTAGAGCTTGTTTAAAAATAGTGTGTACTTTATGATCATCCTTATTTACTAAAGCAAGTAGGCCAACAACATAAGTAGAATAAAGTTTAGCATATTTACGATATTCTAAAACAAGTTTAGGAACCAAATGTTTAGTTGCTAAATTTTCTAAAACTTCAGCCCCGGTAGCATAGCCTGTTTTGGTTTTTTTACCTTTACCAAGCTTTAAAGTCTCGAATAACACACTACCTAATTGTTTGGGTGAGGCAATATTGAATTCAAAACCTACATTTAAGAAAATCGTTTGTTCAATTTCTTTCATTAAGTTGTTAAAGTATTCCCCTACTTTAGTTAGTTTGGCTTCATCAACTTTAAAACCATTTATTTCAACATCACCTAATACGGTTGCTAAAGGGATTTCAATATCATATAAAAGACTAGTTTGCTTATTTTCTTTAAGGATTTCATCAATAAGCGTTTTAAGTGGTAAAATAAGACTAGCTTTGTCAATAGCGTATTTAGCAAGAATTGATACCTCAGGTATGCTATAGATTGTTTTCTTACCATATATTTCTTCAAAATAAGGTAACTTAGTTACCATGAAGTGTTCAATAATCGTTTTAATATCACTTGTTACATAGGTAGGATTAACAATGTATGCGGCTAAAGTTACATCAAAGACAATTTCACTTAAATTAATACCTAAATACTTTAAACTAACATAGGTTCTTTTCGCATCAATAGTAAAATAATGATGAGGCTTATTTAAAGCATTTTTAATATCACTTGTTAAAAGGTGTGTTTTATCTAAATAAAAACCTTCATTGTTAATTACCAAAGCAACACCTAAAAGATTAGCTTTATGATAATTATCCCCATCAAGTTCAACTTCAATACAAATGTTATCATTATTTTCTATGGCTTCCTTTGTTTTAGCAAGATCATTATAACAATATGTAGTATTAGTACTAATAGGTGTTTTGTCAAAAGTTTGTTCCTTTAAAGCATCAAAATTAAGACGTTTAATTAAACTAGTAAATTCTAATCTTTCCAAAAATTTATGTAATTTATCAAAATCAGGTTTTTTTAGGATGGTACTTTCTTCACTTACTTCAATATTAGCATCAGTAATAATTGTTGCAAGATGCTTACTCATTAAAGCTATGTCTTTTTCAGCTTCAATATTTTGAGCCATCTTACCTTTTAAATTACTTATATTAGCAATAATATTTTCTAAACTTTGATATTCTTCTAATAATTTAATAGCCGTCTTTTCACCAATACCACTGATACCTGGCAAATTATCTGATTTATCACCAATTAAGCCTTTGTAATCGGTCATTTGGCTGGCATTAATACCCATTAGCGTTTTAAAATTATTTTCATTATATTCTTCTAAATCCGTTATGCCCTTTTTGGTTAATAATACTTTAACACATCCACCAACTAGTTGTAATAAATCTTTATCACCGGAAATAATAATAACTTCATCAAAAGTTTGTGAAAATCTTTTGGCAAGTGTACCTATTAGATCATCGGCTTCATATTCATCTTCTTCTAAATGAACTATTTTTAAAATATCTAAATATTCTTTAATAAAAGGTATTTGCATTGCAAACTCTTCAGGCATTGCTTTTCTACCACCTTTATACTCACTATAAAAGCGATGGCGGAAAGTTTTTTTACCTTTATCAAAGGCTACAAAAATATTAGTAAGATTTTCGGTTGCTAAAACTTTATTCATCATGTTTACAAAAGCGTATATAGCATTCGTATAAAGATTATCACTGGTTTGCATTAGATTGCCACTATAAGCAGTAGCATAATAAGCTCTAAACATAATACTATTGCCATCTAATAAAATGATTTTTTTCATTGCTTGAAACCTCACTATTTAATTTATACTTTTATTTTACCACAAAATGAGAAAAAAATAGCGAATATTAGAATTTTTTTTCATTCATAATATATTTGGTGATAAAATGTTAAAAAAATTATTTTTAATTATGCTTTGGTGTGGTAATCTTTTTTTACTAATTGCTTGTAAGAAAAGTTATCTTATAACAAATAATACCGATGATTTTTTAAATATCATCAAAGATTATCAAAGTTTCAATGAAGAATTTTATGATCTATATTATCAAGAATATCAATTAACTAATAATATTATTCTTTCTTTAAATAAAGTTAACTATCCTGATTTCTTTTTAAACAAATATGATTTCCCTAGTTTTAATTTTGAAGGTGGTCAATTCGTTAATAAAAATTATTATTTAGCCGCAAGTTATATCCCTAAAAATTTAGTTCCCGTTACCATTAATAAGGTAAATAGAAAAGGGGAAACGATGTTAATTAATAAAGAAGCCTTATCTGCCGCAAGTAAACTATTTGATGATGCTAAAAGTAAAGGTCTTAATTTAGTGGTGTTTTCGGCTTATCGTAGTTTTATCAAACAAAAAGAACTTTATGATAATGCTAAAGATAAAAGTTATGTAGCTAAAGCTGGCTATTCTGAGCATCAAACCGGTTTAGCTTTAGATATAGCAACATTAGATACGGGGCTTAGTATTTATTTTGAAAATACCGCAGAATACCTTTATTTAAAAAATAATGCTCACTTATTCGGTTTTATTAATCGTTATCCTAAAGATAAAACGATGCTAACTTTATATCCTTATGAATCTTGGCATTTTAGATTTGTCGGTAAGAGCCTTGCGCAAAAACTTTATGATGAGAACTTAACCCTTGAAGAATATATCTATCAATATGTTGAATTAAAATAGCACAACATGAGGCCTTTTATCATATCATAAAGTAGGAAGGAGTTTAAAAAGATGTACTATAAATATTTACCTTATCAAAACCAAACCCGCCTCTGGCTTCCCCTTCTGGCCGGTGCCGCAATCATAACTGCCCCTTTTTGGTTAGGGGGAAGAAATAATTGTTGTAATAATCAAAATTATGCACAGGCTTATCCCTACCCTTACCCACAACCATATCCACAGCCTTATCCCTATCCTTACCCATATCCTTATCCCGTAACAACAATTATATAAAATTGGCAAGTTAATCAAAAAACTAGCAAATGGTGCTAGTTTTTTATATTATAGATTAAATCAAACGCATTATAATTTTTTTTGATACCTTGAATACTATCTAATTTATAGGTCTTAACCAAATTATGATAATAACCAATAAAGGTTTGATTATTAATTTTTTTATACCAATATATTGGTAAATTATGATATTTTTGAATATGGCTTTTCGCAAAATGTTTTTCGAAATAATTATCTATCGTCATATTTAAGATGTTTTGGATTTCTTCTAATTTAACATGAGGCATTTTTTGGTAAATTAATTGTTTGATTTCGCTAACTACTTCATCAAGAGCTACAAAATCATCTGTTTTTAGGTTACTTTGATAACCAGCAATATGATATCTTCCCAAAACAACCCCTACTAAATATGATAACATCTCACATATGATATCTTTGAAACTTATCATTTTTACTTCTTGATAAGTTTTATCTTGTAATTTTAAATCATAAATTATTTGAAAAAGTTCATCAATTTTAGTTTCATGAGTTGATATTTTAGTATAAATATTATTAATTTTACTTTGATATGCATCAAGATTTTCAAGTAAGGTTTTTTGGCTATCATAAGAGGTGTAAAATTCATTAGCCTCATAATGCCATGATAATTCATCTAATTTATCAAGTTGTTTGGCTAAAGCAATTAGTTCTATAGTATGAGTTGTAATTTCCGCTTTTTTAGAATAATCAATTATTAAAGGTAAACTAGCAATATTACCAACTTGAAAATTTACGGTTGGTGCTAAAGCCGATAGATAAAAGAAAGCAACCTTGCTAGATAAGAAAGCAAGAATATAAGCCTCAAGATCTTTTTTGACAAAAAGGGATGAACCTGATACATCAAAGACATAGCCTGCTTCTTTATAACGCACATTAAAACTATTAAAGCCAAATAATGACCATGTAATACCTTCTTTAAAATAATATTCTTTAGAAGGTAAGTGGTTACCTTGTTTGGCCAAAGCTTGATAAGCTTTTTTATCAAATCTTATAACAATGCCACTTGTTTTATACCATTTAGTCTTATCGCCACCTTTATTATAAGGGACATACTTTTTATTAGTTTGCCAGAATGTAAGAAGGGATGTACTATCAAAACTAATTGCGTTTTGTTCTACTTCATACCACCATCTTAAGTACTCTTTATTATCACCAGTCGCAAGGCCTTGCCTAATGCTTGCTACACTACCTAATTTGGTACTTTTTAACAAAATTTGATATTGTTTATTATCTAACCAGTATAAAAAAGGTGCATAAGCTAAATTTAAAAACATATGTTGATCAATATAATAGTAGTTATTTTTTACATAATAGCCTTGTTCTTTAGCTTTTATGTTTTCATAGTCTGTTAATCTTACAAAAAGCGCTTGTTTGGTTGGTAAAGTTTTTTTAATCACAAAACTACATGCTAAAGCATTATAAGCATTTAGATTTTCAAAAGTATTTTTACCTAAATGTAAAACTTCTTCAATTTGAAAATGATTAATAATATATTTTCTTAAACTGCTAAAGGATTTAATAAACATCCAAGTGTGCAAGGTTAACATGGCTAGTTTACCACCATCATTTAAAAAAGCTAATCCTTTTTCAATAAAAGCCGTATATAATTCTGATTTACCATAGTGATAATTGTTTTTTAAATAGTTTGATAACTTAGATGGTAAAATTTTACGTCCCATGTAAGGGGGATTGGTAATAACAACTTCATATTTTTGCTTCAAAAGTTGATAAGCTGTGGCTTCTTCTTTTGATAATTTGGCAAGCTCTAAAGGAGGTATGTTATAAAGGCTACCAATAAGGTCAATATCTTGAAAGGTTTTTAATTTACTTAAACAAATAAAATTTGGTAAAACCATTTCCTCATCTAAATAACTAGGACATATTTCAAAGGCTTTCATCATAAAAAGGAATTTCGCAAAAATAATTACTCCCTCATCTATATCAAAGCCAAAAAGTTGTTCTTTATAAATATGCTTAATTGTCTTTTTTAAATCTTGAGTAGATGGCTTATATTTAGCAAGTAAAACTTCGAAAACTTCTAATAGTAAATCACCCGTACCAAGTGAAGGGTCTAATATTTTAGCCTTTTTAAAGTCAAGATCTAAAAGGGATTTACTAGCTAACCATTTAGCTAAAAAAGAAGGCGTAAAAATTTGGGTAACAGTCGTAATGTTATCTTTATCAACTATCGTTAGTGATTGATGATTATAAGCATTAAAGGTCATATAACGTTCATGATCTTTAAAATCTTCTTGGAAATCACTAATCATAGTAATAGGGGTATCTTTAGTTATATTACTTTTTAATAAGGTAATCATTTCTGGGGTATAAAAATGATCGGGATAATTATTTTCTAAAGCCTCTAGCATCATATCAGTAGTATTAAATATTCCTTTTAATAATTGATTTTCTTTATGACAAAGCGCAATAATGGTTTTTTTATCATAATTATCAATGGTTAAAATACCTCTAGCATCTAAAAAAGCTAAAGTAATAATTCGTTCAAACCATCTGCTTATAGTTACATTATCATTAAGATCTGCTAATAATTTGGTTCTGATGGTTGCGACAAAAGTTTTATGATTAATAACGCTCATTGTACACCTCTTTAATACTAAAAGGTTGATGGTTTACATCAACCTTTTTGTTATTTCTTAATTACTGGGTTCTAAAGTAATATTTAAAAGATTGCCATAATAATTGTATTCTAACGTTAATGTTAAGCCTTTAGTAGATGAGGCTACGTATTTGTAATAAGTATAATTATTTTCATCAAGACGTTTGATTTCACTATTTGCATCAATTGTATAGCCATACGCAATAAATTTGGCTAAAACCTGATCAAAGAGCTTACTTGTCATGCCATCATACATTAGGGTAAGCGTATCGCCAACTTCTCTACCAATCAAAAAGGAACCTTCGGTAATTTCTTCAATATCTTTTAAATATTCATGATTTTTAGGCCAACTAGTATAACTATTTTTAACTGTAACGTACTCATCAAAATTCTTTAAATATTCATCACCTATTAAAAATTTTGTTACACAACAAGTCATTTTTACATCTTTAGCATCATCTTGAATAAAAAAGTATAAACAAGCACCAGTTAGATTATCAATATAGTAGCTTTCTT
>CANQWZ010000007.1 GCA_947627685.1 uncultured Bacilli bacterium
CCATGGCAAGGCGGTATAATAGCCGTTATACTATACCTGCATCAAATTGCATTAATATTATAGCAAAACTACTATATTAATGCAACTATTTTGCTAGAAAAAAATCTTACTCTTCTTCCTCAACTGTATCTAATCCAGTAACATTATGATATACATCTTGTACATCATCATCTTCTTCTAAAAGACTAAGTAAACGTTCAAATTGTTCTTTTTCTTTATCTGTTGCAAGTTCTACAGGATTAAGTGGTATCCAAGAAACAGTATCTTCTAAGAAATCTTTACCTTCTGGTAATAAAGATTTTAATACTTCTCTAATTTTACCATATTCTGTACTTGGTGCCGTAACGGTTACAACATCTTCATCAGAACTGATATCTTCTACTTCACAATCAGCCATTAATAATGCTTCTAATGTTTCTTCTTCACTCATAAAATCAATTGAAAAAATAGCTGTATTTTTGAACATATGTGTTACACTGCCGCTTCCCGCAATCTTTCCTCCGCATCTTTGAAGGGCAACTTTAACAGCGGTTTGTGTACGATTATGATTATCAGTTAAGCATTCAATAACAAACATGGTACTGCCAGGTCCAAATCCTTCTAGTGTCATTGGATCATAATTTTCTTGATTAGCACCTTTTGCTTTATCAATAGCTCTTTTAATAACATCAGCGGTAACTTGTTCTCTTTTGGCTTTTTCAATTTCTTTTTTTAAGTTTTGGTTTAGGTCTGGATCAGGCACACCAGATTTAGCAGCCATATATATAATACGACTCCATTTATTATTCAATTTAGATTTAGCAGCGGCAGTTTTAGCCATTGATGCTGCACGGACTTCATGTGCTCTACCCATAAAATATCTCCTTTATATTTAAAATATCAATTTATTATATCACTTTTTGTGCATTAATTAAAGTAATTTGAAAAAATTTATTAAAAATTAACGAAATTTTAGCACTAAACCATTGTTTTCAATATAGGCTTCTATGTTTTTAATACGGGCAATATTTTCTTTTGAAGGGTTATTAATTTTTAGAATATTTTGTCTTTTACAAATAATTTCAATGTTTTTACGATTTAAGTTATTATCAACAACAGCTCTTAAACCCTTATATAAACCCTTATACATTGCTAGTAATAATTCATCTTCACTATCTTGATATGCTCCCCCACAATTAGCAAAATCACTATTTATAATTTTATAACTCCATGCAAATTCGCTTGTATCCTTTATCAAAATAGGATTAATATCGATACTAATAGTAGCATTACTATTATTTAAGATATTATTATGATTTTCTACTAATTTGGATAAAGCTTTCTTTAACTTGCGATATTCACCCACTGTTATATCATTAATATTATCGGTTAAATTATTATTAGGATTACTTACATCTAAGACCATATAAGGTTTTTTAACCGTACTTTCAATATTAACATCTAACTTTTGATATATATCTTTAGATACTTCTATTTTATTACCTTTAATAAATTCATCAATTGTTTTGATAAAACCATTTAGATAATCTTCATAGCGGTTATCCTTAAAATATTGGTTTAAAGAGTAATATAGCATAATTTCAATAATGTAACCTGATATATTAATATTATTTTCATCACGATAATATTTTATAATTTTGACAGTATTGCGAAAATAGGTATAATCTTTGTTAGCAAGTTCAACAAAAGCAATTTGTTTTTCACTTAAGCTCGCAGTAAAATTATTTTCCTCATAACAAATATGTAAATTAATCTTGAAATTATTTTCAACAAAACTAATAATATTACGAGCATAGTTTCTAGTAATATTACTTAGTTTATTAATATTAGTGTAGTTTTCGATAATTTTATTTTCAATAGCATTAAGAACATAATAATTGTTTAAAAGAAAATTATCTTGTTTTTTTAAGCTAGTTAAAACCATAACATCCATTTCATCAGTATCATTTAACATGGTGCCTTTAGCCCAAGCACCATTTTTAGTTACATCTTTAATTTGAAAGATATCACTATTAATGCTCATTAGATACTTTTTTAAATCTTCAAGTCTCGTTAAAAGTTCTTGCTTTTCTAGATTTAGTATTTCTAAATCGGTTACTAATTTACGAAAATCTTTTTCTGTCATATAGGCTCCTAAATAAAATATTTATATTCTTTTTGTTTAACAAAATATACTAAGTAATTAAAGCCACATGCTTTAATTATTTTTTGATAGTGTTCAAACCGTGATGCGTAACGCTCACTTTTGTGAGCATCACTTGATAGGGTAAGTTTTCGCCCTCCCATTTGGTAATATAAATTAAGTATATATCTTAAATGATTATCATCATTTATAGCCTCTTGTACTTTAGTATTAATTTCTAAGGTTTTACCATGCTTAATTATATTGGTAAATATTTGTTTTATTTTTTCCTCGAAGGCGCTTATTTTAATTTTATTATTAACCAAATAAACGGTTTTAAAACCATAGTCGATATGTGATAAAACATTATAATGAGTAAAGTTAGTGGTTGCTTCAATAATGAGATCAAAATATTCATTAAGTAAGGTAACTTCACCTTTTTTTAAGAAAGTATCATATATATAAAAATCAACATTATTACCATCATGAATACTTAAATTGATAACATCAAAATCATAACTATTTAAAACTTGTTCTAAATCTTTGATACGATCCTTTTTATATCCTAACTCAATACCTAATAACATTTTAATAGTAGGATATTGTTTTTGATAACTTTTTAATTCTTTTTGTAAAGATGTAAAATCGGCTATTAAATCACAGAAAAATGATACCGCATCTAAATCATAGTGTTCTGTGGTAACAAAATAAAGGCAACCGCGTTTTTTTGCTATTTCTAAATAATTACTAATTTCCTCAGTAGAATCATGCGAATACTTAGAATGTATATGTTGATCATGTAATATCATTTTATCACTTCTTTTTTGTTTAATTTTAACATAATTTATTTTTTTTAACAAGTATTAGAGATAAAAAAATATTCCACCCAAAAAGGTGGAATATTTTTTTAATTATACCATGTGCAAAGTCCAGGTATTACTGATGATAAAGTAACTGTTTTTTTAACACCATTAATTTCAACTGTAATAGTGTAACTAACAGAAGTTGTATTATTTGGTCTAGAAATAACTCTACCTGTATTATCAACTATACTTGGATTATTAGATACCATAGTGATTTTAGCATCTCTATAATTTTCTCTAATGGCTTTTTCAACACTAATCATTTCGATAAATCTATCCCAATATCCTACTTTTCGCATAGCATGTGGACAATCTTTACCAGAAAAAGTATTATGTTGTTGAACGCGTGATACATCAAGATCATATCTTGTTAAAATATCAGCACAAAGTTTAGCTGTTCTTTGCCATGTATCATATAGATCACCACTCGTGTTTACACAAGTTTCAATACCAATTGATGAGGTATTACCACCTCTTGAAGAAACAGCTCCTTCATATACTTGTGTAAAGCATGCCCAAGTGTTACCCATATATACTGTGTTATCATCACCTATTTTCCATACAGGGCCAAGGGTAGTAAAATATTTTTCACTAACATTTGTAATTGTAGCTTCAGTTCCATTACTTCTTTTACCAGTAACAGGAACTTTAATATTAGTCTTTGTACCATTTACTGAAAAATAACCATCAATTACACCAAATTTAGGTTTTGATTTATCGCTTTGTTTTACACCCGTATTAATCCATTCAAATGGTACAGTTGTACCATCACCAGCATGATATGCCATTAAGCTTTCATCTTCTACTTTGGTAACACCCTTATCACCAACTACATAGTGAATTGAGGTGCTTGCGCTATTATTATTGACATTTGATAAATAAGTAGCATTGTTAATTCTACCTGCAGGTGAGGCGGTATCATGGACAGTGATAAATTCAACTTTAGGGATTGCGGCACCATGAGGTGCTACTCTTGCTCTTTCATCCATTGTAAGTGGTGCAAATAGATATAAGTTAACACTACCATAGACAATAGCTATATCAGGATTACCACTTATTAGTTCAGCTGTAAAAGTATCAACTCTAGCTTGATTAGCTTTTACTAATATATCAATTACTTCATCAACTCTATCTTCAGCTTTTTTACCTTTTACACATACACCAATCGTAATGTTTTTAGTTGGATCATCAGTTAGTGCTACTTTAATGGTTACAAAACCTTCACTAACAGCAGTTACAACACCTGTATCAGAAACGGTAGCTATTGTTGTATTATCAGATGTATAAGTTACACTTTGATTTTTATATTTACCTGATAAAGTTGTAATAATTTGGATCGTATCATTAACATTTAGTGCGCCCGTATAACTTGCATCAAAAGATATATCAATATTATCAGGCATAACTACTTCAATTTCATATACTTTATTGAATTTAGCATCACCAATAAATTTCATGGTAATTTTAGCAGTACCAAGTTTCTTGGCTTGTAACTTACCATCTTTAGTAACAGATAAAACATTAGGATTATCAGATGTAAATTCTACTACTTGAATAGTAGTATCAAGTGGTAATATTTCCCATTCAAATTGGTGAGTTTTATATAATTCTAATTCTTGAATTTCATTTTTAACCACTACTGAAGATGCTTTTGTTTCATCTTCCCATCTAGCATATACATGTAAATGACCAGTATGGCCTTGTGAATTTGTTATTTTGGTGCCTTCTTTAAAATCACTAGTTGTATACCAGCCTAAAAAATCAAGACCATAATTATTAACAACATCAGGGAAAGCTACTACATTAGTATCATCATATTCAATAGGTGGAGTAATTTCAACAATGAGTAATTTTCTTAATTCTTCTAAAGGATCAATAGTTCTACCGGCATGCTTTGATAAAAGGGAATTACTGCCAAGCCAGTTCGCAGCATACTGATCAAATAATTGATATAGTCTAATTGGTCCTGCATTGCCATCGTTATAAAGAGATTGCGAAGAATTAATAATTTTTACATATTCATTAATTTTATCAAAAAAGGCAATCCATTTATCATGATATTCTTCACTATTTAGAAAATACTGGCTATTTTCTTCAACAGTTATGATACCATTAACAAGATGGAATAATCTATTTTTACCACTTTCACTATAGTAATTAGTATGCCATAGACCACTTTGATATGTACCATCAGATCCTTTTTTGAAAGCATCATAACTTGAACTAAGTCCTAAGAAGTTATAAAAATCATGCATGAATTCTTCTACAGCAAGATCCCAACTATCAAGAGGTTTTTTTTCGAAATGACCATTTTCATAGTGATATATAACTTTATTAGTTTCAAGTTGCCAACTTGCCTTTAATTCATAATTACCAACTTCGGTAATAGTATCAAGAAGTTCTCCTTCAAAAAGCCATCCTAAAAATTCAAAACCATCTTTGGTTGGAATAGGAAGACTTAGAGGTAAATCACTAACTTGATATGTCGTTTTAGCATCAGCTGGTAAAGTACCATCTACAAGATCATAAGTTATTGTATATGTTTGATCACTTACTACAATATTAATACTTTTACTAGTCTTAGCTTTATCAGAAGCAGTTACTTTTAACGTTGTAGATCCAACCATTTGTGCAGTTAGCATACCTTCATTAGTAACAGTCGCAATTGTAGTATCAGCTACTTCATATGTTAACTTTTTTTGTTTATCTTTAATGTTTTTGCCATAAGTAACATTAGGTTTTACATTTACGCTTTCGCCAACGGTTAGTTTTATTTCATTTTGCCCCCAAGAAATATTTACTGTTAAATCTTTCTTGCAAGCTGTAATTAAAAATAAAACTAATGTTAGCATTAAAAACGAAAAAATCGTCTTAACTTTTTTCATTAGTTTAATCCTTTCTTAAATTTTGTATACGCTTTCAGTATATCACATAATAAAATTTTTTTCAATGAAAGTGCGAGTCTTTATTAATATAAATAAAAGTCATCAAGATCATATTAGATTTTTGATGGCTTTTATTTATCTTTTAATGCTTTTTTAATTTTGTACTATCAAATTTTTTTCTTTCAACAGTATCTAAAATCATTTTTCTAAGTCTTATTGATTTAGGCGTAATTTCAACTAGTTCATCATCATCAATAAATGATAAATAATTTTCAAGACTAAAAACACGTGGCTTCTTTAGTACGACAGTTGTATCTTTAGTGGCACTACGCTGGTTAGTCATTTGTTTTTCACGCGTAATATTGACGGCTAAATCTTCTTCACGGTTACAAATTCCAACAATCATCCCCTCATAAACAGTTGTACCAGGTTCTATCAAAAGTTCACCACGATCTTCTACACCACCACAAGCATAAGCTGTAGCCATTCCCGCATTTATTGATACTAAAACCCCAAGTTTACGACCGGTAAAAACATCACTAGCTACTGGTCTATACTCCAAAAAAGTATGATTAATAATACCATAACCACGCGTTGCGGTAAGAAAATCAGTCATAAAACCAATTAAGCCTTTTGAAGGTATTGTATAAATTAGTCTAGTTTGATAATCTTTACTATCCATGCTTTCAAGATTACCACGTCTATTACCTAATAGTTCAATTACTGAACCGATATATTCATCTGGGATATCTACTTGGACATATTCGTATGGTTCACAAGTTTTACCATCTATTTCTTTTAAAATAACACGTGGTTTAGATACTTGAAATTCATAACCTTCACGTCTTAGATTTTCAATTAAAATTGAAAGATGCAATTCCCCACGTCCTGATACAATCCATTCTTCTTTATTAGGAAGACGTTCTATTTTTAAACTTACATCACGTTGTGTTTCTTTGAAAAGGCGATCTTCTAATTTTCTACCGGTTACAAATTGTCCTTCTTGACCTGATAAAGGTGAAGTGTTAGTACCAAAATTCATTTGAACGGTTGGTTCTGATACTTTAATTAAAGGTAGTGCTTCTTCTTCATTTTCTTTACAAATCGTTTCACCTACAAAGATGTCATCAAGACCAGCAATTGCGACAATGTCCCCAGCATCTGCTTCTTCAACTTCGATTTTTTTAAGACCTAAAAAGCTATATAATTTTTGAATACGAAATTTTTTAATTGTTTTATCAACCCTAACACAAGATACCATTTCATTTAAATGCATTTTTCCTCTAGTAATTCTACCAATACCAATTCTGCCCACATATTCATTATAATCAAGTAAAGCAGGTTGAAATTGTAATGGTGCATCATAATCATAAACCGGATCAGGGATTTCTTTTAAAATCATATCAAGTAAAGGAATCATGCCTTCAGTTTGAGTATCAGGATCATCTGATAAGCTAGATGTATTATTAACAGCTGAGGTGTATACTACGGGAAAATCTAATTGATCATCGCTTGCACCAAGGTCAATAAATAAATCTAAGACTTGGTCAATAACAACCGCAGGTCGAGCAGATGGTTTATCAATTTTATTAATTACAACAATTGCTTTATGATTATATTCTAATGCTTTTTTTAAGACAAATCGTGTTTGAGGCATAGTTCCTTCATAAGCATCAACAACTAAAAGTACACCATCTACCATTCCCATAATTCTTTCTACTTCTCCTGCAAAATCAGCATGACCAGGAGTATCTAAAATATTTATTTTATAATCTTTATAGTGTACAGCCGTTGTTTTCGCAAGAATGGTAATACCTCTTTCACGTTCTAAATCATTAGAATCCATGACACAACTAGTTACAACTTCATTTTCTCTAAATGTTTGAGTAGATTGTAACAGTCTATCAACTAAAGTTGTTTTACCATGGTCAACGTGTGCAATAATAGCTATATTTTTAATTTTCATACATAATACCTTCTTTTCCTAAAGATTGTACTAAACTTAAGATTATTTGTCAAAAAACAAACTTTCTAAAACGATTACACTTTTTTTAAAGCCATCAATTCTAACCTTTAAACCAATTGGTACATTTACAAATGGTTTATTATGCCCGGTAGGAAAATGATAAACAATCGGACAAGTTAAATCTTTAGTATAATCTAAAAAAACTTCTTGTAAACTTTTACCATCATCATTATCATCTTTATCACAATTAGTAAAATAACCCAAAATAATAGCTTTAGCATCTGATAGTTTTTTAGCAAGTTTTAAGGTACAAAGATATCTGTCAATTGTATATGGTTTTTCGGTAACATCTTCTAATAGTAAAATTTTATCTTTTGTATCGATTTCATATGGTGTTCCCATTAAACTTGCAATAAGGCTTAAATTGCCACCAACCATTATGCCTTCTACTACTTCTTCTTTTGTAAAAACAACATTATTAAAGCCTTTAGTTAAATCACACGATGCCACCCCTAAAAGGCTATCAATTAAATTAGTAAAAGAAAAATCTTCTTCTTTAAAAGTTACTCCCATTTCACCATGTAGAGTGGGTAGAGTAGTTTTTTGATAAATAGCATTTAACAAAACAGTTACATCACTAAAACCTACTAATAGTTTGGGATTTTTGCTAATTGCTTCATAATCAATTAATTCAAGAAAACGCGCCGCACCATAACCACCTTTAAAGCATAAGATAGCATCTACTTCATCATCTTTAAAAAAGGCATTTAAGTCAGCAGCACGTAAAGTATCACTACCTGCTAAATAGCCTTCTTTAGCAAAAACTGATTTACCTAATTTATATTTAAAACCTTTAATAGTTAAAAAAGCTAAAAAAGCATCTAAGGTTTTAGTCGCGGTTATTTTTGAAGAGGGGCAAATTATCCCTAGGGTTGATCCATATGTTATTTTTCTACATTTCATAAAACAAACCTATAGCTTGTTATATTTGGTACTTTTACCATAACACTTTTCAACGGGATATTTAGCCTCATTTTTAGTTAGTTTATTATTTACGATTTCATCCATATCAAAACCATATTTATCACATAAATAACTAATGTAAATTAAGCAGTCCGCAACTTCGTCAGCTAAATCACTAGTGCTTGTTGGATCATTTTGCCATAAGAATAGTTCTAATACTTCTGATGCTTCAATAGCTAAGCCTTTAGCTAAATTATCACCGGTATGAAACTTATCCCAGTCTCTATCTTTACTAAATTTAATGATGCGTGCTAATGTTTCTGGTTTCATTAATTTGCTCCTTCAAAAAGTCCTCTTGTACTTTCGCAAAGCCGTCGCGTATCATATTATATTTGGCACCATTACATAAGAAGATATATCCATAATGATCATCAAATAACATATAACTACGAAGACCATAAGCGCATCCTGTATGACCATATAAGGTAGGTCCATAGTCATCTAGGATTAAAAGTTGGAGACCTTTTTGTTTGTAAATACCATCTGGATGTAAAGTTTTCCAATGGATTTTTTCCATATCTTCTACGGTTTTGCTCTTTAAATAAACCTTAGAATCGTAAGTACCTTTATTCATCAACATTTGCATAATTTTAGCTAAATCCATTGCACTAATAAATAATCCCCCCGCAGGACCTCTAAAATTGTTACCAAGCGGATATCTTGGAAATACTACTTCTTGAAATATTTTGGCACTTCTTAAAAGTTTTAAATCATCTTCTTGATAAAGGCTAGCTACTAAATTCATCTTTTTAATATCATCAATCCTAAAGCCGGCATCTAAATTTAAAGGTTTAAATAGACGCTCTTTAACAAAATCGGTAAAATACATACCTGATACTTTTTCAATAATACAAGCAAGTATTCCGCAGCCAAAATTAGAGTAACAAAACATAGCACCCGGATGATATGGCAAATAAGTTTTATCAGTATAGTATTCATAAGTAGGGTCAGTTAAAAGGCGCTCTAAATCAACAAAAAATCTAGGACCATTTACACCATCATAACCAACTTTTTCATCTTGACCATCATTAATGCTAGAAGTTTGAGTCATTAACATTTCGGTAGTAATTACATCATTAGGAAAATGCGGATTCCTAACCTTAAAACCTAAGTATTTACTAATGTCATCATATATATCAAGTTTACCCTCATCATATAACATTAGGGCCGCAATACTTACTATTACTTTAGAGACGGAAGCAATACGGTAAATAGTATCGGGCGTTGTTAAAGTATTATCTTCAATAGATCTTTTACCATAACAATATGTATCTATTATTTGATCTTTACTTGCAATAAGGCCTGTAATACCTACTGCACTTGTTTCTTTAGCAAATTTATCATATATATTCTTTTTCATATTTTTCAACTCTTTTCTTTTTGATTGTATTTATTATTAATAATATTAAAGTTGATATCAAGATAGCTAAAAGGCATCCTGATATATCGATTAAAACATCTTTAAAACTACCAACACGACCTTCAATAAACAGTTGTATGCCCTCAGTTAATAAAGCCATCAATAAACCATTCAATAATGTAAAACCAATTATTAATACTTTACGTTTAGTAAATAGAAAGCACGTAATAAAACCGATAAAACTAATGAACATAAAAGCCCCAAAATGGCCAAATAGTTTTCGGATAAAAGAATGTATTTTTTGATAAGAAAAGCGATGTAGCGCACTAGTATCATTACCTGGTTCTACAATTTCAATTACCACATCGGTTAGTTCTTCGCTTTTTTGTGCTGACTTATTGCCACTTAAAGTAGAGTGATATATCAAATACCCATCAAGAATAATGACCACTACCAATAAAAAATATTTTAAATGTTTCATAGAACACCCCTATTTTTAAGTTATTTTTATTATATTTAGCAAATGCTGTTTTATGAACTATTTTTAACTTACAATTTTAATTATTTCTTCAAAACTATCTATGACATAGGTAGCTTTTAAATCTTCTAAAACTTTTCTTCCTCTAAAGCCCCAACTAGCACCAATAAAAGCAAGACCGGCATATTTTGCGGTCAAATAGTCAATTTCACTATCTCCAACATAAACTGTGCTATTAAGATCTGCACCTAGTTTTTTTATTGCATAGTTTATCATATCGCTACTTGGTTTTTTGTTTAGGCCTTTTTGTTCACCTACCATAACTTTAATATATTTTCCTAGTAATGGCATACATATATCATTAACTGCTTGTTGATATTTGTTAGAAACGATTGCCATTTTAACATTCATTTGGCTTAAGCATTTTATGGTATCTAAAACTTTAGGATAAAGAGCTGTTTTATTCATATTATTATGACTATAATGTTCTAAAAACTTTTCATATACTCGATCGAAATAATCACTATTTTCTTTAAGCGCTTTTGTTATCATTACTTTAATGCCTGAGCCAACAAAATATTTAACATCATCTACTTTATATGTAGGTAGTTGATAACATTTTAAAGCATAATTTAGACTATCTGTTAGATCATCAATAGTATTTAAAAGCGTACCATCTAGATCAAATATTATTGTTTCATAACGCATATTTATTTGAACTTCTTAGTCTCATAATCGTAATTAGGATCAATTTCACCATGACAGCCTCTACCTGTCTTTAACGCCTCAATTGATGCTTCTAAAAAGATTTCTTCATATTTAGAATTTGACAAGTTAACTTCCGCATATGCAAGTTCAATTAATTCTAAATTTAATAGTTCACCATCAACCCAAACAAAACCAAGATATCTATCATATGTATCTTTAATAGAACCTTCTGATTCTAAAACGATTGATTTAGCATTATTTAAACGCATAGCTGTATATGCGGCAGCAACCTCTCCCCATGGATCTTCGCCCGCATGAGTTTCTGGAGTGTTAATACCTAAAAAACGTAATTTAAATCTTTCATTAGTAACTTTATCAATAAACCATGCAGTATCACCATCAACATTACTTGATAAGGTTACCTCACCATAGCCATCTTTTAAAAAGCTTTTACCTGCCCAATCAAAATTCATTGTTAACTCTTTATAACGATGAGGATTTACTGGTAAAACAGTGGTATAGATAGTTAAAAATTTAGAACGCGGAAATAAAGAACCACTCTCATAACCATTAGTATAAGCAACAAATTTATCAAGCATATCATTACTAGTAATTATTTTAGGAGCAAAACTAAAACCATAATCAATATCATATTTTTTCATGATTTTAGTAATTTCAGCACGCGATTTACCTTCTAGTGATGGTAATTTAATATTTTCACTATCACAACTACAAATAAATAAAAATAAAAAAGAAAGTATTAATAATAAAAATTTTTTCATATCTTCACCACCTAATGATATGATTATATCATATTTTTGTTTTTTTATAAATATTTATACTTTATAGTTTTACTCTTCTACAACATTTGCTTTTTTATCTTTTTTTTGTTATAATAAATTGTCGAAAAAGCAAGGAGAAAAAAGATGAAAAAATTTAAATTTATTTTTATATTTATAATTATGTTTTTACTAGTTTTTACTTTTAGCTGTAAGAAAAAAACACATACTCACGATTACTTTAGTGAAGCATCATATTTTACACCTCCTGTTTGCAAAACATGTGGAGAGATGATTGGTACAGTTTTACAACCTACTACCTTACTTAGCGCTCATTTAGATCGTGATTATATATCAGTTGATGCAACTTGTCGTATTAATATTGATGATGTATACGATTTTTCTAACTATGAAGTTGTTATTGAAAAAGATGATATTATTACTTGTAATGAATTTGGTGTAATCACCGCTTTAAGTGTTGGTAAAAGCAAACTTGCGGTAGTGAACAAAACCGATAAACTTAATTTTATTGTCTTAGAAATTGAGGTAATTACTAAACAACCTATTGCTTATTGTCCATATGCTAGAATGGATAAGGGTTATGTTGCTCCTATTTATATTGAAAACTTTGATGATTTAAAAGAGTCATCTTTAAATGATTTTAATATTAGTTTTACTAAAGGCAATATTGTTGAAGTTAACGCTAACAACGAGCTTGTTGCAACTGGTTATGGTCTTGAAACAGTTGTTCTTACTTCAAAATTAGATAATCGTATTACATCAAAATTCCAAATTGAAGTAAGTGATGCTAGTACAAGTCTTGTTATTCGTGGCAAAGATAATACCGGACTTGCTAAAGTTGGTGAACAATTTCAAATGATTGTTGCTAATGATCTTTACAAAACTAGTAGTCTTAGTTGGTCATCTTCTAATAATAATATCGCTGTCGTAAATACCGAAGGTTTTGTTACTATTAAACAAGAAGGTGATGTAACTATTATTGCTAAAGATGAAAATGCTATTGGTGATACTACTAAAATTGTTACTTATACTATTACTATTAAAGATAAAATTGAAGTTGATTATATTGCAAGGTTAATTCATACTGCTTTAGCTGAAAACGGCACTCATGAAGAAGGCAATAATCGTACTAAATATGGTGAATGGTATCCTAATAATGGTAATGCATGGTGTGCTATGTTTGTGTCTTGGTGTTGGTATTTTTCAGGTTTAAGCAATGATATTCTTGTTAAATATCAAGGTTGTTCAGCAGGCTTGCAGTGGTGTGCTGAAAATGGTATTGCTAATTTCGTTCAAGATTTTACCATTAATGATGTTTTATATCATAAGACAACTTATAAACCTGTATCAGGTGATATTGTTTTCTTCTTAAGTAATAACGCATCACACACTGGTATTGTTATATATTCAGATGATACATATCTTTATACTATTGAAGGTAACACTAGTGATCAAGTAGCTATTAAACGTTGGCTTTTAAGTGATAGTAAAATAACTGCCTATGCTCATCCTAAATATCCTGACTACAGTGGCACTCGTGAAGACTTTAGTTGGATTGCACAGCCAAAAGGAAATGGAGAATATTGGTGGAGCAATTCTGGTGAAAAACCAAAATTAGATTAAAAAATGTAGAGAATTTTTCTCTACATTTTTTTACTACTAATATTAAGCCTTTTTAAAATTTTATTATATATAGGTATCATCTTTTTTTCACTCACAAAATCATCTAATTGATCAAGCGGTATCCATTTTATACTACTATTTTCATCAGGCTTTACTTTAACTGAAGCTTTTTCATCAGCTAAAAAAGCATATGTAAAATTAAGATGAAGATGAGCTGGGACTATTTTATTATTTTTTAAATGTACATCTACATTTAAAACTTCTAATGAAATAAAATCATCATAAAGTAACTTAAAATCATCAAGACTAGATTCTTCTTTTAATTCTTTTTTAGCAACATAGGCTAAATCATATACCCCGTCAGCGTGACCCCCTAGCCAACCATATGATTGATATATATTGTGATAGGCAAAAAGTACTTTATCATATGTATAATTTAAAACGATAGCTGAAGCACTTATATGACAAGGTAGGGTTTCTCTTTTGAAGATAGCTTTTTTAAAGGCCTTAATGGCTTGTAAAATTAAGGCTTTATCTTTTTCTTCTACTTCATTTTGTGGTTGATAATGTTTTATTTTAGATAATGTTTTTTGATATGTTTCCATTTTTTCTCACTTTTCTTTGATAATATTATATTATAAATAACTTATTTTTTAAAACTTTAAGCAACATTCTTTCTTGATTTAGCTATTTGTAGTATAATTATGTCGTATCCTAATGGGGAGCATTTGCTGAGAGGTTATTTAGTTAACGACCCATAAACCTGATCTAGGTAATGCTAGCGTAGGTAAATAGGCGTGTTTGTTCACGCTTTCTTAGCAATGTTCTTTGGATGATGCCAAAGAATTTTTTTTGTTATAGGAGGAAATAAAAAAACAATGAAAAAAATTACTACAAAATGCTTAGCAGAAATAGCCATCATGGCTACTCTTGCCTTTGCATTAGACGCTTTACAAGGCGGTCTGTTTAGGGGTTTATTCCCAAATGGTGGCTCAATCGGCTTTGCTATGCTACCAATTCTAATAATGTGTTTTAGAAGAGGATTCTTGCCAGGACTTCTAACAGCTTTAATATTAAGTTTCTTACAACTTTTAGGTGGTGTTTATGTTATTTCTAATTCTTGGTATATGATAATCTTACAATTATTATTAGATTACATTGTTGCTTATCCACTTGTTGCTGTAGCAGGCATATTTTACAAAACATTCCAAAAATCTTCTAGTACTAAACGAAAAATTAGTATTTTAATTGCTGCTACATGTATTGGTGGCTTTTTAAAATTCTTAGCTCATTATCTTGCTGGTGTTATTTTCTGGGCTGATAATTGCCCTACTGATTTCTTGGGTGGGCCTCTTGTTTATAGTCTAGTTTATAATGGTGGATATATGTTACCAAACATCATTGTTAATGCGATTGTACTATGTATATTACTAGTAACATTGCCACAAGCCTTTATGGTAAATGTCAAAAAAGGAGAAAATGAAGATGAAAAGCAAACTAATTAAAAATATCTTTACTATTGTTTTGAGCTCTTTATTGTTAATTTTTGGTTTAATAAAATATATTAGTAGTTATTACAGTGAAAACGATGGCTGGGGTATTGATATTTCTTTTAATAGTGATTATATTGTAGTTATATTAATTGGTTTAATAGCTTTAGTTTATGGTATTTATCAATTAAAACAAAATCAAAAAAATGAAAATAATCCTTTAGTTAGTATATATACTGGTATTTCAATTTGTGCACTTGTTAGTTTTTATCCTTTAGGTATTTTTTTCAAAAATCTATTTAAAGCAATTTCCAAAAATAAAGCCTTTGCATTTAATGATTATGTAGGTTATTTAATTATTGGCATTGCTGGACTGATTGCTCTTGGTTTATTTGTCGGTTTTTTGATTTACTACTTTAATAAGAAGAAGGTTAAAGCGAATTAAAAGGTTGGGATTATCCAACCTTTTTATTTTTCACTTAACAATTTATCAAGTTCTTCTACTAATTCATCCATTCTTTCTACAACGGCCATATATGCATCTTTTTTAGTAAAATCAACGCCTGCTTCTTTAGTTTGTTCAACAGGATATTTAGATCCACCTGATTTAAGTAAATTAATATATCGATCAAAAGCACCAGGTACATTTTCTTTTACATCTTTATAAAGTTTAAAACTTGCTGCAAAAGATGTTGCATATTGATAAACATAAAAAGGTGTATAAAATAAATGAGGGATATATGCCCATACATATTCTTTTACTTCTTCTTTAGTAATATCAAGGCCATAATACTTTTTATATAAATCAATCATAATTTTTGATAAAACTTGATGATTAATAGGACTTCCTTTAGCTACTTCTTCATTTGCTAAGTACTCGTATTCAGCAAACAAAGTTTGTCTATAAAAAGTACTCATAATTTCATCAATAGCTTTTTGAATAACCATAATTTTTTCTTCTTTAGTTGTATCTGGTAAATCAAGGAAATAATCAAGTAAAGCATGTTCATTAAAGGTTGAAGCAATTTCTGCTACAAAAATAGTATAATCTTGTAACATAACAGGTTGAGCTTCTGCTGCATACATGGAATGAATAGAATGCCCTGCCTCATGTGCTACCGTAAAAACACTATCTAATGTTTTATCAAAATTAAGCAAAATGAAAGGATGTAAATTTACTACACTCGATGAATAGGCACCTGTTCTTTTACCAACACGTTCTTCTACATCAACAAAACCATCTTTTAATACTTCATGGGCTTTATCTTGAAAATCCTTTGGAAATTTAGCAATAGCTTTAAAAAACAATTCCTTAGCTTCTTCATAACTATATTCTTTATTAGAATGAGCAAGTTCTAGAAAACGATCATATGTATGATATTGCTTTAGCCCTAAAGCTTTTTTGCGAAGCTTAATGTATTTTTTCATAGCTTTATTGTATTTTCCAGCAACTTCAATTAAATTTGTGAATACTTTAGTTGGTATATTATCATTATATAAATAACTTTCTAAAACTGATTCATAATTTCTAGCCTTAGCGTTTGCTTTATTAGTTTGTAAAACATTATTATATATAGTTGCATAAGTAGTTTTGTGTTCCTCATATGTTTTAAAAACAGCTTCAAAAATTTTTTTCCGATCCGTTGCATTATCGCTATTAGCAATCAAAGAACGATAATTACCTTGAGTTACGCTAACAACTTGTTTGTTTTTTAATTTAACATCAACGCTTTTTCCATCTCCTACTGCAAGAGCACTATAAAGTTCTGCTCCACTAGATGTAACAGGTGCATATAATGATAATAATTTTTCACTTTCACCTGATAAAATATGCTTAGCTGTACGGAAAAGTTTTTCTAAATAAAAACGGAATTCTTCAATTTCAGGATGTTTGTCTAAAATAGCCATTGCTTTTTTAGAACCTAGTTTGATAAGTTCTGGTTCCGCATAAGATGTCACTTCTGATAAAGTATATAAAACAATTCGACATCTATTTAAAGTTGCGGCATTCTCAACATCTTTTTTATTTAAATCACTTTTTAAGGAAGCATATTGATAAAGACGTGATGCTTCAATTTCAAAGTTTCTTAATAAAACAAAATAATTAACGAAATCTTCTTCATTTGCAAGTTTACCTTCAAAGTTTGCAAAATCATTAACCATTTTGGTTACTTTTTGTAAAGCTTGTTCAAAATCTTCTTGTGTTTTAAAATGATATGTTAAATCCCAATTCATAAACTGAACCTCCAAAAAATTATACTTCTATTCTATCACATTTTAATAAACTTTAAAAACAATTAGAATTAAAAAAAGATAAAAAAGAAGTAAACCAAGATTGCTATACCAAAAAGTTTAACAAAGGTGGTTTACTTCGTTTTTTTTATGTATTATGATACTAATTCTTTTTGACTTGTATTTTTATTTTTCAACAATTTTATTAGTAAAATACTTAAAGTTAAATCTTGTGCAAAAACAATTAATAATAAAATACCATAGATGATTTCTTTTCCTGAAATAGCAACAATACTTGAAATTAAAAAGCTTATGCTAAAAATTATTTCTAATACTAGTAAGCAAATAGTTGCGGCCTTAGGAAAAGATGGCAAACGATATATTTTACGAGCACTTATTAAATAAACGATTGTAAAAATAGCCATGACTAACCCTATAATAATACCCAAAAAGCCAAAAAGGGTTGAAAAAAGTTTAGTAAAGCCTTCAGCACAAGATGCATTTACATCTTGAGTGGCATTTGGATCATGATAGGTCCTACCAATTATCATAAGCGCAATACCGCCAAAGAAAAGAATAATTGTAATAATTAATAATAGATAACTTTTTATTAATAATATTAATCCACAAGTTTTACGAAAACGATCAACTTTCAAAATATCACCATCCCTTATAAAATAAACCCAGATGAGCCGTTATCACAAGATGCTCAACCGCATCTAGAAAAAAGGTGGTAAACATTCATATTTGCATTGGGATTCCTACTCTTATATTAGGCAGGCTTTCGACGCTTGCAAAAAGTTGTTCCCTAAGTGTTATTGTTCGGGTTGCACAAAATAAAAAGTGAAAATGCGAACTCTCTAGGCAAGTAAATTATATCATATCTGTTTTTATTTTGCAATATTTATTCAAAATTATACATCATAATTTTTATTTTACTTATTAATTTATATACTTGAAAAATTTACTTATTTTTTGTATAATGTTATATATAGAAAAAAGAGGCATATTATGGAGAAATATCAATTAGTAGAACAAAGCATTATTAAAAAATTCAGACCCCTTATTTGGCGTATGTTTATTAGAGCTGTTGATGAATATAAGTTAATTGAAGAAAATGATAAAATTGCTGTATGTATATCAGGTGGTAAAGATTCAATGCTTTTAGCAAAATGTTTAGAAGAGTTACAAAAGCATGGCAATGTTCATTTTGATCTTGTTTATCTATGTATGGACCCTGGTTATAATAAAGAAAACCTTGATAAACTTTTAAATAATGCTAAAACGTTAAATATTCCTTTAGAAGTATTTCATACTGATATTTTTAAATATATTAACACACTAGAACAATCACCTTGCTATTTATGTGCAAGAATGCGTAGAGGTTATCTATATAATGAGGCTAAAATAAGAGGTTGTAATAAAATTGCTTTAGGTCATCACTTCGATGATGTAATTGAAACAGTCTTAATGAGCCTATTATATGGGGCCGAATATAAAACCATGATGCCAAAACTTATTAGTAAAAATTTTGCTAATATGGAACTAATTAGACCTCTTTATCTTGTTAAAGAACAAAGTATCATTGATTGGGTTAAATACAATGATTTAGAATTTCTTAAATGTGCATGCCAGTTTACTGAAAATAGTAATAAGGATAATTCTAAACGTGAAGAAATAAAAAAACTTATTGCAAGTTTAAGAAAAAATTATCATGATGTTGATATAAATATTTTTAGAAGTTTCCATAATGTTAATCTAAATACTATTATAGGTTATTATGACGATAATAAAAGATATAATTTTTTGGATGACTACGACGAAAAAAAAGCTAAAGTTAGCAAAACTAATAAGTAATTTGTATACGTTTTCATTTTGTTTATTCTTTTGTTTGAAATAACTTTCGTTTTAATGTATAATATAAAGTAGTATGTAAGGAGTTTATAATATGGAAATAAAACGTAAAAGTACAATTCTATTCCTTGGTGATTGCATAACAGGTGCAAATCGTAATTTAGATAATCCTGATGATTTAGGACACGGCTATGTAGCTAGAATCCATGATGCTATTAAACATTATCGTATTAATGTTGTTAATCGTGGGGTTGATGGCAATAGAACAGTTAATTTATTAGAACAATATGATGATACCATTTTAAAAGTTAAACCTGACGTGGTTTCAATATATATAGGAATGAATGACGTATGGCATCACTATTCAAAAGGAATTGAAACAACAAATGAAGAATTTGCAAATAATTTACAAACTTTATTAGCAAAAATAAAACAAGATCTTGATGTTCCAATTATTATAATTGAACCATTTATTATTGATATAACTCCTGAACTTACTAAAATGCGTGGCGAATTGTGGCAAAAAATAGATATTATTAGACGTCTTGCTAGAAAATATGCTTCTGAATATATCACGCTTGATGGCTCATTTGCTAGTGCATGTATTAAACATGAACCCACCTTTTATTCAACCGATGGTGTTCACCCAACCGATGAAGGGCATAAATTTATTGCTAGACGTTGGTTAAGAAATGTAATAATTGAAGATTAATTATATATATGTTAATAATAAAAAAATACTTTCTAAAACGATAGAAAGTATTTTTTATTTTAGATTTATTTATCAACTTTACGATGGTTTATTTTAGTAATATAACCCCATGCACATAGTACACCAATAACATCAAACAAGAAAGCTTGCAAAAACATTGCCATAAAACCTGATGATGGATCTTTAATTAATTCAACAAAATCAACATTACTAAGGGCTGCAAGAGTGAAGTAAATAATAAATATACTTACAATACATGCAACTAAAGAAGAAATTACCGCGATAAGCGTTGCATACCATCTCATAGGAGCCTTACCTAATTTATAACCAAAGAAGCTACAAATTGGTGCTACAGCAAACAAAATACCAAAAAGCCATCCTGTAAATATCATTACAAGTATTGCGGGGATCGTACCAATAAAAGCACCTATTACTGCTAAGACGATACTAAGTGGTAATTTTTTTAAATTGGCATCTTCAGCTTTAATAATTTGTTCTTGCTTTTCATAATCATTTTCCAAACACAATTGATGAGCACATATATATAATTTCTTATAAAGTACCCAACTTGTTTCTTCCTCTTCTTTTTCAAGACCACAAAATAAACAAGTATTTACTTCATTAATATGTTGATCTTGTAAAGCTAAGGTAACTGTATCAATTATATTAGCAATTTGCTCTACACTTTTTTCAGGTTTTGAAGCACTAGTAAATAGAGCATTAAAAATAAGATTATCATTCATAGAGCCATATTCAATCGTTATTTTTAAAGTCTTTTTTAACGTTTTTATAGTTTCATTACTTAGCATATGTGTACATACAATTGATAAAGCATAAAAATTAACGTAATTTATTTTAGTTTTATATAAACTAAAATGGTAATCGTTTTTTATACCATATAAAACACCATTACTTGATTCATAGCCAAGTAGACTAGCTAACTTTTCTATTTGTTCTTTTCCTGACATTTTTTTACCCCTTTTTTTAATAAGATTTAATTTATTATAACAAATTAATTAAAAAATGGCAAGTAATAATAATTTCTTATACTAAATTTTTAACCATTAACTAATTGTTTTTTATCTTTTTTTACCACTTCAATTTCACCAGCTTTTGTTAAAGCCACTTTAGTAATAACAGGACCAATTAGTTCATAAATCAAAGTAGCACATAATACAATCGTTACAACACTTCTTGCAAGTTCAGCGTTAATGTTAGCAAAACCTGATGATACCATTTGTGCCATACCAATTGCAACACCTGCTTGTGGTAACAAAGCAAGGCCTAAATATTTAGTAACATTTTTATCCGCATGGACAATTTTAGCCCCAAAGAAAGCTCCAAAATATTTACCGGCACTTCTTGCAATCAAATATACAATACCAACTATACCAATAGATGGAAGTAATGATATATCTAATTCGGCACTAGATAAAATAAAGAATAACATAAATAGTGGTGGTGTCCATCTTTCACATCCATCCATAATAACGATAGCATCACCTTTTAAATTACAGAATGTTGCTCCTATCATCATACATACAAGTAGTGATGATAAATTAAAACCCATTCCCGCAAATAATTCACATAAGCCAACACCAAGTAAAACCGCTGTAATCATTAAACATAATCTATTAGCTCTAGATTTGAAAAATTTTGTACATAAAGCAAGAATTGCACCAATAATAGCACCGATTAATACCGAACAAATAATTTCTAAAAGGGGCGCAACTAATATGTTATAAAACGTAAGTTTTTCACCAGCTGCAAATACTTTAGCAATCGCAAAAGAAATTGAAAAAAACATTAAACCAAAAGCATCATCTAAAGCAACTACTGGTAAAAGCGTATCAGTTACAGGACCTCTTGCTTTATACTGTCTAATAACCATTAAAGTAGCAGCAGGAGCAGTCGCAGTCGCAATAGCCCCTAATACTAATGCCATCGATACATTAATACTAGTTAATTTATTTAGTATAAGAAAAACTAAAATAATACTCAAATCAACTAAAATTAATGCAGCAAAGCTTTGTGCAAAAGTAATGGTAAAAATACTTTTACCAAGTTTTTTTAAACTCGATATCTTAAATTCACCGCCTATCGAAAAGGCAATAAATCCTAAAGCAATTGTAACAATTATTGAAAAAGCACTAACTGTTTCCTCTGTTAATAATTTTAAACATGAGGGGCCAATAATTAGACCAATAACGAGATATCCTGTTACATTTGGTAGATGTAATAGTTTGACAAGTCGTGTTGAAAGTAATCCTGCCACAAGTGCAACAACAATACTCAAAATAACCGACATATTATTCAATACCTTCTAAGAAGTCAATTGGCAAACTATACATAAAGCCTTTATTCTTGATGCCACCAATTGTTTCATTGATTATCGCAGCAAGTTTTTTTACTTCTTCATCATTTTTTACAACAACAAAAATCATGGGTCTTGGTGAATGATCATATTCAATCACTTTAGAAATACCTCCAAACATAGGAACGGGTTCTACATTATTACTTAATAAAGCCCGTCTAATACTTAAGGTAGGCATAACTGTCCCATGATAATTGTTTTCAGATAATTTTTTTAATATTTTAGGCATATACTCACCTTCTACTAATACTGTTATAAATAATTTCATATTTATTCCTTCTTTCTTGTAATATTATAGCACTTTTAAAAATTAATGCAAAATATTTTAAACAATAAAAAATAAAAATGCTTCAAATATTTCCCCCCCAGTAAATATTAGAAGCATATACATTATATCATATAGGCATGTCAATTTTTGTCAATTTATGATATAAGACTTTTTTTATTATTTAGTGGCATTATTATAAGCTCTTTTAGCAACTGCATAATAATCTTTAGCATCTGTTAAAGTAGCCTCAGATGTGACTTGATCAAATTTCCAAGTGCCTTCCTTAACGATTTTGCTTTCATCAAAGTTCATTTTACTACCTATTAAGGTTTTCTCAAGAGCTTCCATATTCTTTTTCCAACCAAGACCCGTTCCACCTGCAGGCCAGTAGTTGCTAGTAGATTTTTTTAAAGCTTCTTTAGTGCTACCACTAAATGCCCAAGATTGCGCTACAAATTCACTATTCGCAACTTTAACATTACCTTCTAAAAGGGTTGTAGCATACCATTTAGCGTTATCTTCGCTTGTTGCTATCCATGCTTTTAAATCGGGAATGCCACTACTACTATATACAACTATATCATTATCAATGCTACCAGTGAAATGTTTATCACCAATGATTAAATATTTAGCAAGATTAACTTCACCGCCATGTGAGTTAGTAATAGTTAAATATAAATTTTCATCAATACCTTCAGTTGTTGTAAGGGCTGCCCAAGTTGATGGTAAATATACTTCTTCAAAAGTTAAAGCTGTTACTTTATCACCCTTAACTTTGATTTCCGCAATTCCAACATAATCCTTATGTACTATACCATAACCAGTACCACTAGTTTCTTTATTTTTTGTACAAGCTGTTACTAAGCAAGTACAAAGAACTAAAAAAACTAATGCTAATATATAATTGATTTTTTTCATTTTTTTATTCCTCCTAATTTTTTATATTATTTGTTTCTTTTCACACTTTAATACTTTTTTTATTTAAAAAATAATATCACTAAAACCATCTTCTAAAAGTCTTTCTTTTTGGAACTTAAAGTTTTTACTCTTGTAGACAACTAATACAATTTTGCCATCTTCTCGCATTTTATTTGCTTCATCAAGAATTTTGGCTAAATCACTACTAGGTGTATTTTTATCAATAACCATAGCAACACGCTTTTTTTCATGATCTAGAAGATGATGATCTTTTTCTAGTAATATGCTAATAATTCGTTCAAAACCAATGGAAAATCCACAAGCAGGAACATTTATATTGGCATATTTTTCTACCATATTATCATATCTTCCCCCTCCTGCAACACTACCATTAAAACCATCCATACCAATTTCAAAAATTGGCCCCGTGTAATATGACATGCCTCTAACAAGGGTAGGATCAAAACAAATCGTAAATTTACCACAAGATAGTTTAGTTACGTTATCAATAATTTGATCAAGGTTATCTAAAACTTCTTGATTTTCTAGTTTTACCGCAACTTTTTCAAAATATGCATTGGTACTATTTGCGAAAGGTGCATCATCAAAAAGATTCATATATCTATCAACAGCCGTTTTATCGTATCCATTATTTAATAATTCGCTTTTAACGCCTTCTTTACCGATTTTATCCATTTTATCTAAAATAATAAAAATCTTGTCACTATCTTCAAGTGGTAATTTAGCATATTCAACCATTGCTTTTAAAATGCGTCTATCATTAATTCTAATTTTAAAGCCATCAAAACCAATCTTAGTTAAAAGGGTTGTGGTTGCTTGCATTAATTCTATTTCCGCAAGATTACTTTTTTCACCTAAGATATCTATATCACATTGAACAAACTGGCGAAATCTACCTTTTTGAGGGCGTTCAGCTCGCCAAACATTACCAATTTGTAAAGCTTTAAATGGTGATGGTAATTTGGCCATATTATTAGCATAATAACGTGATAGCGGAACAGTTAAATCATAACGTAGTCCCATATCAACTAAATCATTTTCATTATCAATATGATCAATTGATAACTTTTCACCACGTTTTAAAACTTTAAAGATTAGTTTTTCATTCTCACCACCTTGTTTAGAACATAAATTTTCAATATGTTCAAGGCAAGGCGTTTCAATGATATTAAAACCAAAACTTTGGTAAGTTTCTTTAATTTTATTTATCACAAATTCTCTTAAACGCATCTCTTGAGGCAAGAAATCATTCATGCCTTTAACAGGTATTTTTATAAAACTCATTTTATTTACCTCAAATCATCCTTATTCTAAAATATTAGTTGTAACATAATCAACGCCACATTCTACCATTTTGTCATATATTTCTTGTGTATCAACTGTCCATGCATTTACTTCTAAACCTTTAGCGTGAAAACGATCAACTAATTCTTTCGTAATAAGATCATGACGAAGATCTAAATTAAGATTTTCAGCCAAACATTTATCAATCATTTCTTCACTATATAAAAATCCTAATAAAAATTGGGTATGATATTCAGGATACTTTTTCTTAATATATAAAATAGTACTCAAGGTGTAGCAAATTATCATACTTTTATCAAACATGTCTTCTTCTAGTATTACTTTCATTAGTTCATCTACTGCTTCATCATCAAATCCCCATTTAAGTTCAATTACTGGATATTTATGATAATGCTTGCAAATTCTTAAATATTCTAGCGGGGTAGCTATATGATAATTATAAGTATGGTAAGTGCCTTTAGCAACCAGTTCTATACGCATAGCCTCTTTAAAAGTTAAATCACGGATTTTTACATCACTTTCAGCTAATCTTTTTAAATCATCATCATGAAATAAAACCATTGAACGATCCTTTAATAATGTTACATCTGTTTCAATACCATAATAACTACGGTTTGCTGCAGCTAAGAAAGCTTCCTTAGTGTTTTCAAGTTCATATTTGGAATAACCACGATGGGCAACCATTTTCATAATACTCATCTCCTCATTTTTCATTATACCATAATTTGTTAAAGTTTGCAACTTATACCTATATTTTTAAAGCAAATTATGATATAATGGTGGTGGTGATTAAGAAATGAAAAAAATGGCTTTGGTAACTTCTATTTACTTATTAATGCAATTTATTTATTATCTTATTTTACATACAACTAAACTTATTGATTTTTATGTTGGTTGTTATATTGTTATTATTATAGATGTAATAGTTAGTATTATTATAGCTTTATTAATTAAAGTAAAGTATAGTTATATTATTGTTATTGCGCAAATATTTACTTTATTAGCTGATACTTTTTTAACCCTTTTAGATAGATATTATATTATAGGTTTAAGCTTTTTTATATGTGCACAAATAGCTTATTATATATATATCTTATCACTAGATAGCTTTAAATTTAATAAGAACCATCAAATTTTTGGCTTTTTAAGAGTTATACTAATAATAGCATTTCTTATTCTTTTACTAATCAAAAAAACATTTGATATAATTATTGTTTTAACAGGTATCTATTTTAGTATGTTAGTACTTAATTTTATTGAAAGTTTTATAACCATCAAAATTAATTTTATGTTACCTATTGCTTTGTTTTTATTTATCTTATGTGATGTATGTGTAGGATGTCTAAATATTATTGATATTTTTCCTATTAATACTTCTTCATTAATTTATAAAATTGCTACTAGTAATATTAATTGGGCTTGGCTTTTTTATCATCCTTCACAAGTTATTTTATCAATGATTTGTTTATTTCAAAATAGTATATGTAAAAAATGAGCATTTAAAAACACCCACTTTTTGTACTGAACCCAAAATGTTGGACAGTATAAATTAGGCTACTAACATGGAATGTTCTCTATATTGAATAGGGGACAT
>CANQWZ010000008.1 GCA_947627685.1 uncultured Bacilli bacterium
ACGTTTAGTAACTTACCCTACTTATTATCCTGAAGGAAGCGCATTAAAAGAAGAAGTAATAACAGGTGATGATTTAAACAAATTTGCTATTATGAAATTTAGTGGTAGCACCAATTATACAATTATTCAAAAATTTATTAATGATACATCTACTCCTACAGTAGAATATATTAATGGTGATATATATGTAATGGGTGGTATTTTTACTTTTGTAAATACCAATAATATTACTTTCTTTGATAATGGCGTTGAGTATACAATAGCATCTAATGAGGTAGAAACACTAGAAATGATTAAAATGGGTGAATCACTTAAAGCAGCAGACAACAAATAAGTTCTAATAGCATTAGGACTTATTTTTTTTATATAACCTAAGATTTTATTTTGGACAAAAAAGCCAAAATAAGATATAATTTAGAGGGTGAAAAAATGAACGAAATATTAGAAGCCTTTTATAAATTAAAAGATGAAAAACAAGCTCATTTTGCTGAAAAATTGACTAAAACAACTATTTCATTTTTAGGTATCAAAATACCAATGATTAAAACATTTGTTAAGCATTATGATATTAGTTATCATGATTTACAACAAATACCATTAAATATCTATGTGGAACAAGATATCTTATATGGGATGTTTTTAAATAAACTAGGTAAAAAGAAGGATGAAAAATATTATCAAACCTTTTTAACTTTTACAGCTTATTTAGATAATTGGATGTGTTGTGATACTTTTGTAAGTAATACCAACTTTCAAAAAGATGATTATGATAAACTTTATGAATTAGTACAATCATTACTTACTAAAGAAAAGCCCATCCAAAGAAGATGTGGTCTGGTTTTATTAAAAAAATATTTTATTAAAGTTTTAACTTTTGAACAAATATTTACGCTACTTAAGAAAGTAACATATGGCAATTATTATGTTGATATGGCTTGTGCTTGGCTTTTATGTTCAGTAGGATGTTATAATTTTACATGTATATATGATCACTTAGATGATATATATAAGTTATCACCTTTTGTTTACAATAAAACTATCCAAAAAATGAAAGAGTCCTATTTAATCAGTAATGATCAAAAAAAATTAATAAGCTATCACAAATAGCTATTTGTCGATATAGCTCAGTAGGACAGAGCAATCGCCTCCTAAGCGATAGGTCGGAGGTTCAATTCCTCTTATCGACGCCATAAAAAAATAATGCTGATAAGACCTAATTTATAGGTTTTTCAGCATTTTTATTTTTGCTATATAAATCTTGTGATACTACTAAAATAACAACTAACACAATCATAAAATTAATAAAGAAATAACTAACATCAAATAGGCCATATAAACCTGGTAATAACATAATCATAATTAGAAATAGTTTTTCAATACTAAGATGTTTTATTAAATAAAAGTATTTTAAAAATAAATGGACAATCATAGCTAAAAGGCCAACTAAACCAGTAGAATATAGGGCTTGTAAAAGGGTTGAATGACACCACTGGAAATATCCTTCTTGCACATCAATACGATCCGTGAACCCCGCAAGCATTCCCTTACCAAAAATTAAATTTTCCTTTGCCGCATTTAAACAAGCTATATAAATGTTCTTACGACCATTTAATTCCTTAAAATTAATACCTTTTAAGTATTTAACAATGTAATCTAAAACATTAATATATTTACTAATGGCAAGCATAAAAATAGCAAAGATTGCCACAAAGCATAAGAAGCTAGCAAGAAAAGCAAGGATCTTTTTAGGCATTTTTTTATATATGAAATAAACTATGAAAAAGATATAGCTAACCACCAATCCTGCTGCGCCAACCATTAGTGAACCCCTTGACATAAAAATAATCATTGATCCATAGATTAAATTACTAGCAAGAGGTGCCAGTATTAATGATTTAAGGGAAAACTTAAAATAAAAAATATAATATAAAGGTGCAAGTAAAGTAAATAGTAGCATTAAATCTAAATTGTTGCATATTCCCCAACCAACAAAAACCCTTTGTTGATAAATGTTTTCCTTAATTAAAGATAATTTGAATTCAGCGTTAACCAAAATGGCACCATAGCCTTGTAATTGTAAAAAGATACTAAAAATACAAAGCATAAAAATAATTTTTTCAAATTCAACTTTTTCAATAGTTGAACAAAAGAAAATAATCAGTGCTAAAAAAGCCATACATATCACAATCATTATAGGTGCCGTTTTTAAATAATTTATTAAAGATACCCCTATACCACTTAATATAACACCTAAACAAATAAAGATAAAACTCATAAATAACCGGTGAATTTTGATTTTAGGTTTAAATAAAATAGCATGGATAATAACGCCTATTACCAAAATAATACCACCAATAATTAAAGGAATTGGTATAGTATAAACATCAAAAGAATGAGCAAACATAAAAGGTATATAAAGAATAGCAATTACAACATTAATCGTATTTTTAATAAAACATAAATGTAGTAATAGACATATACTAATTGCTACCAAACAAATGCCTTCAAAAATTTGATAATTTAAATTAAAATGAATAAGGATGTAAGCAGTAAGCCATATAACAAAAGTTATACTAGCTATTATAATATTAGTAATTCGTTTCATAATAATCCCTCTTGTGCTTTAACTTAGCTAATGCTAATATTTTATCATATAGTTTAGAAAAAAGCAAATAAAAATCGAAAAAGGGTTGATAAATAAAAAATTATTTTTGACATATCATTAAAAGTATGATATAATCTTGATACTAAAAGTTAAAAATAGCAATTAATAAAAAATTGTCTTAAAATAGCATATTTATAAAAATTAAGTCATATAATCTTTTATAGATATGGTAGGTGAGATAATTTGAATTATAAAAGGCAATTAAATGATGTCATCAAAGAATATTTTAACCCTAGTAAAGTAGTAGATGTGAAACCATATGGGGGAGGGCTTATTAATAGTACTTTTATAGTAGAATTTCCTGATACTAGTTATATCTTACAAAAAGTCAATGAATATGTTTTTCAAAGTCCCATTGGTGTTATGTACAATATTAGTTTAATTACTAATTACATTAGAAAAAAAGTTATATATGAAGGTAAAAATTATCGAAATGCCACCCTTACTTTAATTCAAACCATTGATGGTGAAAATTTTGCCATATGTGATGGTGAATATTGGCGTTGTTATACTTGCATTGATGGCATTACTTATAATAGTACAAGTGATGCTGAAGTCTTTTATGAAGCAGGTCGCGCCGTAGGTGAATTTCAATTATTGCTAGATGGCTTTCATCCTAAACTATTAAGTGATAATATTAAAAATTTTCATAATACGCCATATCGCTACGAAATGTTAATAAATAGCATCAAAGCAAATACTTGTAATAGACTTAAAGAATGTTATAATGAAATCTTATTTATCGCAAAAAGAAAAGATCAGTTAGATATTATTACTAAAGCCTTAGATAGTGGCTCTATTCCTAAAAGAGTTGTCCATAATGATACTAAACTAAATAATATTATGTTTTCTAAACATGATAATCATGCCATGTGTTTAATTGATTTAGATACAGTTATGAAGGGTTCATTAGTATATGATTATGGAGATGCTTTAAGAGTAGGAGCATCAACTGCCAAAGAAGATGAAGTAGATCTTAGTAAAGTTACCATTAACTTAACGTTAGTAAAAGCATTTACAAAAGGTTTTTTAGAGACTACTAAAGATATTATTACCTTAAATGAAATTAATCTATTGTATCATGGATATTATATTATTACCCTAGAATTAGGAATGCGTTTTTTAACCGACTATATTGATGGTGATAAATATTTTGCTTTGACAAAAGATTTAAAAAAGACAAGGCCTAAAATAAATTTAGAACGAGCTCAAAATCAATTAAAATTAGTTATGGAAATTGAAAATAACTATCATAGTATTAAACAAATTATAGATGATACTTTAATAGAAATAGGTTATGAAAGGAAAAATCAAAATGAATAAAATAAAAAAAGTCGTAATTCCGGTTGCTGGAAAAGGAACAAGATTTTTACCAATTACTAAAACCATTAGTAAAACATTATTACCAATTATAGATGCTCCTGTTATTCAGTATTTATTAGAAGAAGCTATTAAAGCTAAAATTAAAGATGCTTTAATAATCATAGGCTACAATCAAAATGATGTTATTAATTACTTTAATACGGAAAGTACATATGTTAAAAATCTTAATCGTGATTATGAAGAAATAAAATATATCAAAAAATTAAAATCACAAATCAGAATTTCCTATGTTTTTCAAGAAGAAGCTAAAGGTTTAGGTGATGCTATATATCATGCTAAAGCGTTCGCTGATGGTGATGATTTCGCTGTAATGTTAGGTGATGATTTTGTTTTTTCTAATGGTTTAAAAACTTATGGTATAGGTAGCCTTTGTAAATTATATGAAAAAAAGAATGATTATTACCTAGGTGTTAAAGAAGTGCCAGTAGAGGCAACCAATAAATATGGCATTGTTAAACCCGAAAAAGAAGTTAAAGATTGTTTCAAAATTAGTGGTATTGTTGAAAAACCACAAGACAATCCACCATCGCAAATGGCATGTGTAGGTAGATATATTTTAAAAAATAGCATCTTTTCTTACCTTGAAAAAATTAAACCGGGCGTTGGCAAAGAGTTACAACTAACTGATGCCATTGCATTAGCCCTAAAAAAAGAAAATGTATATGCTTCTAAATTTGATGGTATAAGGTATGATGTTGGTAGTAAGGGTGGATATGTTGAAGCCATCATTTCGGTAGCAAGAACTAGAGATGATTTAGGTATTAATATTGATGAATTCTTAAAAAAGACGATGGATAATTAAAATAAACCATATGTTAAATATTTAATTGCATAAACTTTTGTCCTATTTAATATTATGTAATAGTGATAGAATGAAAAAACAATTAAAAGAATTAACATATGGTTTTTTATTTGGCATAAGTTGTATAATTCCAGGTTTTAGTGGAGGAACAATGCTTGTCATTTTAGGCATCTATGAAGAAATTACAAGCAAACTTTCTAATGCTTTTAAAAAACCATTAAAAACAGTTACAGCGTTATTATTTTATGGCATTGGCATTATTTTAGGAACGATAATAGGTACTTTAATAGTGGCTAATTTATTAAAAAAGATTCCCCTTTTAATTGCCAGTTTTTTTATTGGTTTAGTTATTGCCACCATTATTATTATTATCAAAAGCCTAAATACCCATAAAGCAAAATTAAAAGATTATTTAATAAGTATAGTCTTTATGATAATTAGTATATCATTAACTTTAATGGGTAAAAAAGTTTATATAAATACTTCTTTTAATAAGTTTAGTTTTTTTAAAGTTATATATATATTACTTTTAACCATGCTTGCTAGTGCTACAATGATAATACCTGCTGTAAGTGGTATGACTATTTTATTAATTTTTGGTTTATATGATCCATTAATGCACATTTTAAATGATATTTTGATAGGACTATTAATGCATAATCTAAATCCACTTGTTAATAATTTATGGTTTCTTATTCCTACTTTTTTAGGCATCATTTTAGGCATCACCATTGCAAGTAAAATGATAAATAAAATGTTAAAAAATAATATTTATACTTTTTGGTATGCTGTTTTAGGACTTCTAATCATTTCGCCTATTACTATTTTACAAAATATTAGTCAAAATTATTTAATTGATTTTAGTAAACTTTCACCCTTAATGTTATTAAATAGTTTTATCTTTTTAGGTATTGGTATTTTTATTTTATTATTTATTGACCATAAAACTAAGAAAAATAAGGTATAAAAAAGTTAAATGCTTCCATAATAATTAAAAAAGGAGGTTTTTGATTTGAAATTAACAACAACTAAAAATAATGATGTTACAAGTTTTTTTGATGAATTTTTTTCACCATATCCATTTACTAACAGATCATATAAAAATGGTTTTATGCGTACCGATATTTCGAAAAGAAAAGGTAATTATGTGTTTGATATTGATATTCCCGGTTATCAAAAAGATGATATTAAAGTACAATTAAATGATGGCTATTTAAATGTTTGGGTTGAAAAACCTAAAAGTACGACAGTAGATAATGTTGAAGAATATGAATGGCTTCATCAAGAAAGATTTAATGGCGAATATTCAAGAAGTTTTTATGTAGGATGTTCAAATGAAGCTAAAGCTAATGCTACTTATCATAATGGGGTATTAACCGTAGTTATTCCTGAAGATGAAACTACTTATAAAGATAGTAGTAAATATATTAATGTAGAATAAAAAATACTAGCACTTGTAAAATACTAGCAAGTGCTAGTATTTTGGTCTTTTAAAGCATATTGAAAAAAAGAAATTGTTAAATATGATATAATATATAAAAAAGTATCAAGAGGTGATACAATGAGTAATATTCATACCAATATAAAAATATTAAGAGAAGAAGCCCGCTTATCACAAGAAGAATTCGCCGATAAAGTTGGTGTAAGTTTAGAAACAGTCAAACTTTGGGAAAAGGGTAAGCTTGATCCAACAAGCAGTGAAATAACAATAATGTGCCCAATTTTGCGAATTCATGAAGAAGATTTTTTAGAAAGAGATATTCTTTCAGAACGTAATGAAGCAGGCGATATGATGAAAAAAAGCCAAAATCGTAATACATATAATTGGTATTATGGTGATCGCAAAATATTTGCTTTTTATTTATCATATTTAATAATTATTCCCCTTGCTATTATTTTCACTTTTTTAATTATTGGTGCTCTAGCTAAAATGGCGCCGGCTGAACCATCAGATGAATTTATAAACCCGATTGTTTCACAAATCATGGCTTCCTTTTTAGTTGAAGGTTTTATTAGCGCAATATATATCATCATTTATATGTTTAAAAGAAGAATTTTACGTTTTCAGTGGTGGTATGTTTTTTGGATATCACCAGCACTTGGCATTTTAACTATAATTGCGGGAATAGGAATGATTGGCCTTTATGGGTTTGCATTTTATAAAGCGGTTATTAAGAAAGGTAAAAATATTTAGGTGAATTAATGAAAGAAACAATAATTGCATTAATGTATGATTTTGATAAAACACTTTGTGCTAAAGATATGCAAGAATATAGCTTTATTCCTAGTGTTGGAATGGAAGCTAGCCAGTTTTGGCAAGAATCGGATATGCTTGCTAAAAAAAATAATATGGATAAAATTTTAGCTTATATGCTACTTATGATAAAAGCTGCTAAAGACAAAGGCTTTGCGATTACCAGAGAATCTTTTAATAATTTAGGTAAAGATGTTGTTTTCTTAAAAGGTGTTAAATCTTGGTTTAAAAGAATTAATGAATATGGTGCATCTTTAGGAGTTAAAATAGAACATTATATTTTATCATCAGGATTAAAAGAGATTATTGAGGGTACACCAATTGCGAAAGAATTCAAAAAAATTTATGCTTGCGAATTTCATTATAACAAAAGTGGCAATGCTATGTGGCCTAAACAAGTAATCAACTTTACGACTAAAACCCAATTCATTTTCCGTATTTCTAAAGGTGTTTTAGAACAATTAGAAGATAAAAAATTAAATAGCATGATTAGCGCTGATGATCGAAGAATACCATATCGTAATATGATATATATTGGTGATGGTATGACGGATGTACCTTGTATGAAAGTTGTTAAATCAAGGGGTGGTGAGGCTATTGGTATTTATCATAAGGCGAATTTAGAAGTTGCGAAAAGATTATTAAACGAAAAAAGAGTAGGTTATATTTGTAAAGCCGATTATTCAACTGATTCAGAATTAGAGAAAATAACTAAATTAATCATTCATCAAATGGCCTTAACGAGCCAGCTTGTTAATATCCATAAGAATCAAGAAGAAAAGTATTTAAGGGATAATAATGAACAATAAAGAAATTATTGAAAGTATCAAATCTAAACTGACATCTGATAAAGATACTGATGTAGCCTATTTACAAACCGAAATGGCAATATATCGTAATATGCAAAATGATGAAGTGACCTATGCCATAGCTAATATGCTTTTTCAATATTTAGATCCCAAAGTAAGAGAAAAATTAGATTTAAAAACCCATGCCATACTTGATGAAAGAAGAGAAAAATATGAACAAGTTCTAAGTAAAATAGATCAACAAGATTATAAAACGGCTGAAAATATTTTACTAGAATTAATTGCTCCTTTTGAAAAAGCTACTTTTATTAGGGAACAAAACTATTATGATTTTGATCAAATGATAGAATATTTTATTTTTTGTGAAAATGTATCTATAGCAAGAAAACTACATATTAAACGTTTCCCTGAACCAATTACATATTATATGTATCAACTTGCAACCATTTATCAAAAGACTAATAATTTAGATAAGGCCCTAAAAGCCCTCGAAAAAGCATTAATATATAATCCTAGGTGTCAATATGTTATTCAAGAAAAAGCACGATTACTTTGGCAAATGGATAAAGCTGATGATGCTTTTATTACTATCAAAGAAAGCCTAAAATATGCATATACTAAAGAACAACTAGCTTTTGCTTATAAATTAATAGGTGATTATTATACCAAAAAAGAATGTACTGATATAGCCTTTGTAGCCTATCTTGTTAGTGATAATTATGCCAATAATACTAATAATAAAGAGCTTGCTTTAAAACTTCCTAAGTTAAATATTAAGGATACAAATGATATCCTAAAAATATTTACAAAATATAATATCCAATATGGTATATCAGAAATTGTTATCAAAGCTATTGAAAGTTTTCTTAGCTATAGTAAAAAAATTGCTGATGACGAAACTACATTATATATATTAAATATAGCCTATGAACTTACTGATGATGAGGGTTATAAGCAAGAATTACAAAAATTATACGAGGAAAAAGAAAATGTCAAAAAAAGAAAAAGCTTTAAAAATTATTAAAATAATTTATTTATTATTAATTATTATTTTTCTTGTAAGTTTTGTTTTTATAATAAGGTATAAATGGGGAGTATTTCTTGCAATAGTTGGCTTTATAAGCATTATTGTTTTATATTTTGTTATTCACTTTATTCATAAAAAGATATATAATTATACATGTCCAAGTTGTCATCAATCTTTTCAAATTGATATTTTTAAAGATATAACATCTTATAATGTAGGTAGTAATGCTAAAATATTAATCTGTCCTTATTGTAAAACCAAAGAGGTTATGAAAGCCTCATTAAAACAGTAAAAAAAGCTCTAATTTTAAGAAAATTGGTAAAACTTAAAATTAGAGTTTTCTTCTTGCTAAAATGATATAAATATAATATAATAAACATAAATAGATAAATCTAAGAAAGGAGTACTAAAATGAAAAAAAGAATATTTTTATTTTTTATTTTTATAATAAGCTTTTTTGTTTTAACTAGTTGTACCTTTTTTAGACCATCTACTACTAAAAAATTAATAGTTACAACTCTTTATCCCCAATATGATATGGTTAAAAAAATAATTGGTAGTGATCGAGCTACCCAAGGTTTATTTGATGTAGTAATGATTATTAAACCTGGTCAAGATTCACATACTTATGATCCTAGTATAAATGATATTATTACCATTAAGAATGCGGATATATTCATATATACTTCTGATGAAATGGAAACATGGGTAAATAATATTGAATTTTCAGCCAGTACGGTAGTAGTTAATTTATCAAAATCCAAACTTTCGGATACTGAATATATTGAACTATTAAAAGTTGAAGATCATGATGAAGATTCTAATGAAGATACTAATAATCCATCACACGAACACACTCATGTACATTCATATGATCCACATTATTGGCTTTATCCGATTTATGCTTCATATATGGTTGAGGCCATTAAACAAGCCATTATTAATTTTCTTCCTGATAATCCATCCATTAACTCTGTTTTTAGTGCTAATGCTGAAGAATATAAAGAAAAATTATATCAAATAGACTTAGATATAAAAATGATTTGTGAAAATGCCCAAAATAAAACAATGTATTTTGGCTCACCTTTTGCTTTTTATTATCTTGCTTATTGGTATAATTTGGATTATGAACTTATTTATCAAACATGTTCGACCGAAACTGAACCATCGGTTGAAGTATTAACCAATATTATCAATAAAATGAGGGAAAACGATATTAAATATATTTTCTCAAAAGAATTAATAAATACTAAAGCATGTGAAATGATCGCTTTTCACACTAATGCAACTATTTTGGAATTACACTCAGGGCATAATGTTAGTGCTTTAGATTTTAATAATCCCAATATATCATTTATTTCCATAATGAAACAAAATGTTGTCAATTTAGCTAAAATGTTAAAAGTTGATCAAAATATAATCCAACAATTAGAACAAGCAAAGGAGGGAGTCATATGATTTTAGAATGCAAATCACTAGCAATCGGTTATGAAAATCGTACGGTTTTAAAAGACATTAATTTAACGATTGATAACGGCGATTATGTTTGCCTTTTCGGTGACAATGGTTCAGGTAAATCAACCCTTGTTAAAACCTTGTTAGGATTAATTCCTAAACTAAAAGGTGATATTATTTTTTCTAAAAATATATCACAGCGTTCTATCGGATATCTTCCTCAGCGTAATGATAGCCTCTCTGATTTTCCCGCATCGGTATTTGAAGTTGTCAGATCCGGATGTTTAAATCGCATTGGCCTACGTCCTTTTTTTAGTAAACGTGAACGTAAAAGAGTAGAAGATATGATGGAAATTTTAGAAATTAAAAATTTAGAATATCGCTCTTTTAGTGAATTATCAGGAGGGCAACAACAAAGAGTATTACTAGCAAGAGCCCTTTGTGCCACCGATAAAATCTTAGTTTTAGATGAACCTTTTACTGGACTTGATGGAATAGCGGCTAAAAAATTATATGAAACTTTAGATAAAATCAATAAAGAACTTAAAGTTACGTTAATAATAGTTTCGCATTTTGTGGAAGATTTATTAAAGTATGCTAATAAAGTAATTCATTTAAGTCAAGAATGTTTATTTTGTGGCAATCCCGAAGAATATAAACAACATATGCGTAAAGAATTTATTTTATCAAGACATCAATTTTTAGAAGTAGGTGATGATCATGATAATTAGTGCTGGTATTATTCGTAATTTTTTTAATAATTTTGATATTATTAAGTATCCTTTAATTGTAGGTATTCTTTTATCTATTACCGCATCTATTTTAGGAGTAGTTTTAGTTTTAAAAAGATATTCAATGATAGGAGATGGGTTAAGCCATGTAAGTTTTGGGGTGTATGCGGTGGCAATTGGCTTAGGTATGAATGTTTCAATTATTGTTGTAATACCCCTTGTTGTGCTTGCTGCATATATATTACTACGCATTGGTGAAAGTAAAAAAATGAAAAGTGATGCGGCTATTGGTGTTTTTTCTTCAAGTGCTCTAGCCATAGGTTATATTGTTGCATCCGTTAGACATGGAGGTTTTACCACTGATATTAATAGTTTAATGTTTGGTAGTATTGTTTTTGCTAACAAAAGTGATTTTATTGTTATGCTTATTACAGCAATCATTGTAATTGGCACTTTCATTCTTTTATATCATCGTATATTTGCGGTAACATTTGATGAATCATTTGCTAAAGCAACTGGTGACCATACTAGATTATTTAATGTTTTATTTGCATCGCTTACAGCCATAACAATTGTTATAGGTATGAGAATAATGGGAACATTATTAATCTCTAGTATTATTATTTTCCCTGCGCTATCTTCCATGCAAGTTTTTCGTAAATTTAGAAATGTTATCTTTTCATCTGCTATCATTTCGGTCGTTTCCTTTTTAGTATCATTCTTTGTCTTTACTGATTTGCCTTTTGGTGCAAGCGTTGTTTTAGTTAATCTAATCATTTTTATTATTTATCTTACCATAGGTAAATTAACAAATCATTATGCAAAACAATAATTTAGCATTTCTAGAAGCATACCAAAAAGCGCAAAATTTCATCAAAACAACGAATGTAATAGGTATTCAAAAAGAAAAAATCTTGCATAAAACCATTAAATATTATCTAACGCCAAATGAAGAATTTCATGAAGTAAAAATCCATAAAAGTATAAAGGGATCATTATTTGCAGATATATATGATGGAAAAATGATTTATGAAATTCAAACAAGTGGTTTTAATAAATTAAGAGAAAAATTAGATGTTTTTTTGGCTCATTATGAAGTAACAATAGTTCATCCTATAGCTTATAAAAAATATATATATAAAATAGATGAATTTGGTTTAATAACGGGACCTAAAAAATCACCTAAAACAGGTAGTATTTTCGAAGTGTTTAAAGAACTTTATAAAATTAAATCATTTCTAAAAAACCCTCATCTTAAAATAAAAGTTTTATTAGTAGATTTAGATGAATATCGTACGATTACTAGTAAAAAGCATGCAAGAAGCAAAGGCTATACAAGAGAAGTTCAAATACCCAAAAATTTAGTAGCCACTATTGATTTAAATAATAAAGGCGATTACATTAAATTATTACAAGACTTGGGCGAAAAAACTTTTAATGCACAAATCTTTGCGAAAACATATCATCTTTCTTTAGCCACATCAAGAATTAGTTTAAATATTTTAAACTATCTTGATGCTATAGAGCGTATTGGTAAAAAGGGTAACAGTTATATTTATCAAATAAAAAAGGCTTGAATATTGTACTTCAAGCCATTTTATTTTGAACTATCTGTTAATGCTTGTAATAATGCTTTTGATAACTGATCAGCACAACTTGTAGGACGAGGTCCACAAGTATTACCAAATAAAATTTCAGCAGCTTCTTTAGCTTTTTTGCCTTCTAATAATTTAGAAATAGCTTTTAAATTACCTGAGCAACCTCCTAAAAAAGCTAAGTTATGAATACAACCATCATCACTTAAATCAAAACTAATTAATCTAGAACATACACCTGTGGGAACAAATTCAACGTGTTTCATATTTTTCCTCCTCGATATTACAATTATACTTGAGATTTATAACTTTTGCAAAACTTTTGCTTTTGTAGTATAATTATTTAAAACAAGCAAAAAATAGGTGATAAAAATGATTTATTTTGACGCAACAGCAACTACTAAACCTAGTCAAGAAGTATTAGATACATATAATAAAGTTAACAAAGAATATTGGTTTAATCCTAGTAGTATGTATAATTTATCAGTAATTTGTCAAAATTTAATTGAACAAACTAGTGCTAATATTTTTAAAATGTTAAACTTAAAAGATAAATTTATTTATTATACATCGGGAGCAACTGAGGCTAATAACATGGCTATTATGGGACTGGTAAAGCCGTATATTAATCAAAATAAACACATCATTACTACCGAAATTGAACATCCTTCTGTTTACAATACTTTTAAATATTTAGAATCAATTGGTTTTAAAGTTACTTATTTAAAATGTAAAAATGGTATTATTAATTTAGATGATTTAAAAGCATCTTTAACAAAAGATACCATTTTAGTATCAATTATGTGGGTCAATAATATTATTGGTAGTATTAATCCGATGAAAGATATTATTGAAATTGTTAAAAAAAATTCCCACGCTAAACTTCATTCTGATATGGTACAAGGATTTGCGAAAATAAAACCTGATTTTGCTTTTAATGATATTGATTTAATAACTATAACGATGCATAAACTAGAAGGTTTAAAAGGTATTGGCCTTTTAATTAGTAATAAAAATTTAAAGTTAGAACCTATAATTTATGGTGGTCATCAACAATTAGCACTTAGACCAGGTACGCTTGATACAGGTTTAATCGTAAGTGCAGCTAAAACGATACGCCTCGCTTTAGAAAAACAAGATGCTTCATATTATTATGTGCAAGATTTAGCTAATTATTTGAAAAACAAATTAAACAAATTACCCTTTATAATTATCAATGCTCCATCACCACTTCAATCGCCATACATTGTTAGTATTAGTTTTACTAATATAAAAGGTGAAACTGCTATGCATTATTTAGAAAAGGCTGATATTTATGTGGGAATAGGTTCTGCTTGTAATGAAAAAATACAAACTTTAGAACGAACTATTTTAGCAATCTCTCTAGATAAAGAAAGAGCTAATAATATGATAAGAATTAGTTTATCAACTCATAATACCAAAGAAGACATTGACCTTTTAGTTAATAAATTACAAGAATTAGGAAGTAAATAACATGGAAGATCATATATTAATAAGATATGGTGAATTAAGCCTAAAAAAAAGTAATCGTAAACAATTCACCATGCGCATTGAAAATCACATTAAAAGAGCGCTAAAAGATTTTAAAGCTTTAACATTTGAAGCAAGAGGTATGCGCTTTTATATAATCTTAAATAATGAAGATAGTTTGCCAATTGTGGAGATTTTAAAAAAAATTCCCGGCATTTATTCATTTAGTATCGTATCAAGATGTCAATCTAATTTAGAAGATATTTGTAAGTTAGCTCATCAATTGGTACTAGAACAAATAAAAGATAAAGTTCAAACCTTTAAAATTGAAACCCATCGAGCTGATAAAAATTTTCCTTTAACCTCACTAGAAATTACAAAAGAAGTAGGTAGATATCTTTTTAAAACAATTCCCGGCCTGATTGCTGACGTGCATCACCCAGATTTTACTTTATCACTTGATGTTAGAGTAGAAGGAACTTTTATTTATACTAAAACTTATTTAGGGCTTGGTGGATTCCCTGCCGGTAGTATTGGTAAAACGATGTTGATGATTTCCGGTGGTATTGATAGTGTTGTTGCGGGGTACATGGCTATTAAAAAAGGCATGACGATAGAAGCCATTCATTTTTCTTCACCCCCTTACACATCAGATATGGCTGTCCAAAAAGTCATTGATTTATTAGAGACTATCTGCCCTTATACTGAATATTTAAATATTAATCTTTATATAGTTCCATTCACCCCTTTACAAAAAGCTATCTATGATAATGTTCGTGATGATTATGTAATAACCATAATGCGCAGAATGATGTATAGAATATCAAATATCATTGCTAAAAAAATAAATGCTTTAGCAATTATTAATGGTGAAAATATTGGTCAAGTAGCAAGTCAAACTTTAGAAAGTATGGCTACAATTGAAGAAGTCGTTGATATACCCGTAATCAGACCTCTTGCCACTTATGATAAACAAGAAATTGTTAATATTGCTACCAAGATAAATACTTATCCAATTTCGATATTACCATATGAAGATTGTTGTACAGTATTTGTACCTAAACATCCCCAAATAAAACCTAAACTATCATCAACCATCCAAGAAGAAAATAAAATTGCTTACCTACCTTTAATTGATGAGGCTATTAATAATACACAAAGAATAACTTTAAAAAATAAACAACATTTTAATTATTTAGAATATAGTATTAATATGCTAAATAAAAATACTAGTGAACTTTTTTAACATAAATTACCAAATTAAATTTGTAATAAATACGCATAATTAGTTAATACTATTTTTGACAGGAGGTGAAATTAATGAATAACTCATCTTACTCTAAAAATAGATTAGTAGTACCTGGTTCTGAAAATGCAATCAATCAAATGAAATATGAAGTTGCAAACGAATTAGGAGTTAACCTTGGCCCAGATGCAACAGCTCGTCAAAATGGTTCAGTTGGTGGTGAAATCACTCGTCGCTTAGTATCTATGGCTCAATCAAATTTACAAGGTAAATAGTTTTTAAAAAGGTGCAATAATATAATTGCACTTTTTTAATTTTAATAAAGATATAGAAAAAGATTAATTTTGACAAAAAATAACTTAATAGTAGCAATTTTGCAAAACTTATGGTATAATGTATCATACGTTAATGAAAAGAGAAAGAAGAAAATAAATGATTACATCTTTAAATAACGAAAAAATCAAGACCTTTCTAGCTTTAAAAGATAAAAAGGTTAGATATCAAGAAAAAAGGTTTTTAATAGAAGGACTTCATTTAGTAGAAGAAGCTTTTAAAACTTCACTACTTGATACCATAATTACTAGTGATGAAAAAATAGTAGATCAATTTAGTAATATTAACACTATCTTTGTAAATGAAGCCATTATTAAAAAACTTTCTTCAACCACTTCCCCTCAGCCGATTATTGGCATTGTAAAAATGCCTTCATATGATGATGATTTTAAGCAACTAATTGCTAAAAAGGACTTAAAATTAGTTATGTTGGATGATATAAATGATCCTGGTAATCTTGGTACAATTATTAGAACAACTGCTGCACTTGGTTTTGATGGTATCATAATAAGCCCTAACACGGTTGATTTATATAACGAAAAAGTAATTAGAGCAACCCAAGGGGTATTATTTAAAATACCAATTATTAAAAAAGATTTGAAAAAGACGATTATGATATTAAAATCTCATCAAATCAAGTGTTATGCTACTGCTCTTTTTGGTAACACGATTGCGATTGAAAATTTAAATCCTGCTTCATCTTTTGCGATATGCTTTGGTAATGAAGCAAGAGGTATTAACACAAACTTAATGCCCTTAATGGATGAAGTAATTACTTTACCAATGAAAAAAGATGTCGAATCGTTAAATGTGGCTGTAGCCTCAGGTATTATCATGTATGAACTAATTAATAAAAAATAGGAGATATTTTATGTCAAACAAAATAAAAATTGTAACCGATTCAAATTCAGGTTTTTCGCAAGAAGAAGCTAAAGAATTAGGTATTGGTCTTATACCAATGCCTTTTACGATTGATGGTAAAGAATACTTAGAAGGGATTAATCTTACACATAATGAATTTTATGAACTTTTAAAAAAAGATGTTGCCATTTCAACATCTCAACCATCACAATATTATTTAGAAAAAGCATGGAAAGAAATTTTAACCGAATATGATGAAATTATATATATTCCAATGACTAGTGGTCTTAGTGCTAGTTGTGAAAGTGCTAAAAGGCTAGCCGAAAAATTTGATGGAAAAGTATTTGTCGTTGATAATCTAAGAATATCAGTACCTCTTAAAGAAAGTATTTTTGAGGCATTAGCCATGTTAAAGCTTGGTAAAAGTGCAAGTGAAATCAAAGAATACTTGGAAAAAACAGGCAAAAAGCATTCAATATATATTATGGTTGAAACCCTAAAATATTTAAAAAGAGGAGGAAGAATTACCCCTATTGCGGCAGCGATTGGTACGGTTTTGCATATCAAACCCATTCTTTCTTCACGCGGCGATAAATTTGATAAATTTTCTAGTGCTTTAAATTTATACCAAGGTAAAAAGAAAATAATCAATCAACTTCGCAAAGAATTAAATGGTGAATTTAAAGAAGAATATGAAAAAGGTAACATTACTATTTCGGTAGCTTATACTAATAATTTAGAAGAAGCCAATAAATTTAAAGAAGAAATAAAAGCAGCTATTCCTAAGATACGTTTCCGTTTTGTTGATGCTTTGTCATTAAGTATTAGTTGTCATACCGGTCCTGGGGCGCTTGGTGCCGCAATTATTATTAACAATTACTTAGAATAAAAAAAGCCCTATTTTTGAAAAATAGGACCTTTTTTATACATCAAAACAACTACCACCAATAAATTCTCTCATTAAGGAATTACAAGGAATAGCTGAGGTATCCGTTATTGGTCTAAAATATTTTAAATATTTAATCAAACGATTAGCTACTAAATATTCAGGATCAGTATTTTTAATTTCTTTTAAAGCCGGTAAAGCAAAGGTTCTTAAAACACAAAGTTCATAAGGCAACCCGGAATTAAAAACGTAATTTACACCTTCTTGGTTAGGATAAATCCATCTAAATTCACCATGTCTTACTGAAGGCCACATTTTAATGGTGTTAGCAGCAGGACAGTTTCTAAATTTCATATCCCGCACAATACGTCTAATTAATCTTAAATCAGTAGTATTGAGTGGTGTATGGTCATCGATGTTAACTTGCGCTTGAGGTGATATATATATTTTATATTTATTCTTCTTAGGAATAGAGGCCGTTAATATTTCATTTAAGGCATGAATTCCTTCAATAATAATAGGACTATTAGAACTTACTTTAATGGTTTTACCCATTTCTCTTTTACCAGTTTGAAAATTAAAATGTGGTAAAGTTACCTCTTGCCCATGTATTAAAGCATAAAGATCTTTATTAAATAATTCAACATCAAGACAATTAATATGTTCTAAATCAATCTTATCAAGCGTAGTATTTTGAATTTTGCAAATATCATCTTTTTCTAAATAATAATCATCCATTGAGATGGTAACAGGTTGAATACCTCTTGATAATAACTCGATACATAAACGGTTACAAAAAGTTGTTTTACCGCTTGAACTTGGTCCCGCAATCGCAATTAATCTAATTTCTTTAATTCTTTTTTCAATTTTGTAGCCTAAATCAGCTAGCATATTGTTATGCCTTGCTTCACAAGTTTGAATAAATTTGGTAATATCACCCGTTTCTACTTGATGATTAATTCCCACAATGGTTTGTAAATTAACTTTTTTATTCCATGAATAAGCATCATTTAGCGTTTTACTATAGGTAGCTTCTTTATGGAAAATAGGAATACGAGCGTTTAATTCATAACGAGGATACTGAATAATAATATTATCATCATACTTTTTTAGTTTATATTTTTTGATACAACCAGTCGATGGTAACATATATGAATGAAGATAATCATAATAATTATCACATTTATATAAATGTACAGTATCTTCAGGACGATATTTTAAAATTTCTAATTTGTCTAAATGGCTATATTCTTGATATATTTTAGTAGCCTCATCTTTAGTTACGGTTATTCTTTCAATTGCTAAATTGGCATTAATAATACGTTTTACTTCTTGCATGATATTTGGTAGAACATCACCTACCTTAAAACCATCTGTAAGTGATTGGCAAAGAATAGAACGTGATACATTATAACTAAAACGAATATCGTTACCTTTATATAAATTATTAAAAGCCATGGCAACAATATAACGAAGCGTAGCTTCATAAGCCTTGCCAGCTTCAATGTTATTAATGCCTAGTAAAGTAATATGGGCATTATTATTTTTAGCAGTTAAAGGATAACGTAATTCTTTAATTTGTGAATCAATTTGACAAATCATATAATTAGTTTTAAGATTATCATCAATTAAATCAATGACTTTGGTATTTTCATTAATCGTTTTTAAAACGCCATTTAAGTATACTTGAATCATTATTATCCTCCTTTTCTTGATATATTTTTAAGTATATATATTTTAGCATAAATCTTTTTATTTTGCAATATAAATATTTTAAAGCATATTTATTTAAAATAATCGCATAAATGATAAAATTAGTATATAATAAATAATTTGAGGATATTAATATGAAAGATAGAACATTTTTAGCCCAAGGAAAAGTATCAAAATTAGTTATAAAACTTGCCATTCCAACGATTATTGCGCAAGTTGTGAATTTATTATATAATATTGTCGATCGTATATATATAGGACATATCAGTGAAGTTGGTGATAAGGCTTTAACAGGTGTTGGAGTATGTATGCCTATTATTTTGATTATTTCAGCTTTTGCCGCATTAATAGGTTATGGTGGTTCACCTAAAGCATCGATTTATTTAGGTGAAGATAATATCGAAAAAGCCGAAAAAACAATGGGCAATAGCCTAACTTTATTAATAATTTTAGGCCTTTTATTAACTACTATTATTATGATATTTGCGAAAGACTTTTTGTCCTTTTTTGGCGCAAGTTCTAGTACTATTACTTATGCATATAATTATCTTATCATATATAGTATCGGTAGTCTTTTTGTGATGATTACGCTTGGAATGAATAGTTTCATTTCCGCGCAAGGTTATACTAAAATAAGTATGTTATCAGTGTTAATTGGGGCTTTTTTAAATAGTTTTTTAGATCCTATTTTTATTTTTGTTTTTAATCTAGGTGTAAAAGGAGCAGCTATTGCGACGGTTATTTCGCAATTTATTTCGGCTCTTTTTGTGATAATTTTTCTATGTAGTAGTAAATCACTTATGCATCTAAAATTAAAAAATTTAAAATTAGACTTTAAAATTATTGGACCCATTCTTGCGCTTGGGTTATCACCTTTTATTATGCAATTTACAGAAGCCATTATATATATGTGTTTTAATGCTTCACTTAAAAAATATGGTGGTGATTTGGCAGTAGGTGCGATGACTATTTTATCAAGCTTAATGCAATTTTCAATGTTACCGCTTTTAGGCCTTGCGCAAGGGGCACAGCCGGTTACAAGTTATAATTTTGGTGCGAAAAATAAAGAAAGAGTGGTTGCTTCATTTAAAATTTTATTAATAGTGTCGCTTAGTTATTCCTTTATTTTTTGGCTTTTATTAATGTCTTTTCCTAAAATTTTTGCGAGCATGTTTACAAATAGTAGTGGCTTACTTGACTATAGTGCTAGAATGATACGTATTTACTTTTTAGCATCGGGTATTTTTGGTATTCAAATTGCTTGTCAACAAACCTTTATTGCTATTGGTAATGCCAAAGTATCCTTATTTTTAGCAATCTTAAGAAAAATTATTTTACTAATTCCTTTTATTTTTATATTACCACTACTATTTGAAGATAAAATAATGGCAGTATATCTTGCTGAACCTTTTGCAGATATCATTGCCGTAAGTGTTACGGCGCTTCTTTTTGCGATATACTTTAAGAAAGCTATCAAGGCTATAGCCTAATAGACTATTTTAAAAAATAAGATTCTATAAAATTAGCTAGGATATATTAAAATGATTATTACTTGTCATTTTAATGTTATGTCTTTTTGTTTGATAAATAACATATATTATTACTTCATATAATTCATTTAATAGTTTTGTGCATTATCATTTCCAATTTTGTATTATTAATAACAACTAATTTATCTATTAATTTTAAGTCTTGTAATAAATGAACAAACAAAAAAAGGTGGTATAGAATTTATCTATTATCACCATTTTTTTGTTTTCACGCCCCAATTAATTCTATAGCTTTTTGGTAAACCTCAACTAATTCTATCTAGTCTAAAATAATTATTTCAATATATCATAAAATAAGTAAAAAAATGTGTCGTTTTTATAGTTTTTATGTTGACAATAAAATATAAAATTTATAAAATATAAGTATAAAAGATTAGGAGGGAAGATATGAATTTTGAAGAATTAATAGATTGGTGTCGCGTAAATAATGAAAATATTAGTAAAAAATATAATTTATATGAAGAAAAAGATAGAATCTTTAAAAGACCAAATGATAAGGAGGCAAAATTAAAACGTTTTTTAATAATTATAATTATGGAGTCATTTTATCCGGAAGATTACGATGCTTACAATAAAAGATGTAGTATATCAGAAAACAGTATATTTAATTCTGCTAATTTCTATGGCAAGAAAATTAGCAGAATTTTTAAGGATAATTTTTTAGAAATATCTTTGCCAGCTTTTAGTAAGTTATATGTAGACGGAGAAAAAAACTTTTGCTATTGGGTAGAAATTTTTTCAGCTTTAAATAAACAAAGTGAACTTACATTATTCAAAAATTTGAATGATTTAAATGAAATTCTTATAAAAATGCATTATGGACCAAGCATCACTTCTAGGGGATTATACTTAAGGAATTATCTTGAATTATGTGCTGCATATACAATTTTGCATGGTTATTCATATAAGGAATTCTTAGAATTAGTAAATAAAGTTAATAAAAAATTGACCCGCTGTGATGATTTTGAAATTGCAAAGAAACCATACACAGAAGAAATAAAGGAACAATTTGAAAAATTAGAAGAAATTAAAGAAGAAGATTTTTTAACAAAAGTAGAAGTAAATCAACAATATTTTATTAATCCCGAAAGATTGTTAAGATATAGTACATTAAAAAAAATTCTAAATAGTTTTAATCAAAATAAATATAAAAACATTCTAGCTTATTTTAATTCAGATGAGAATGAATACGAACAAATAATAACATTTCTTAATGATGAAGTTAACTCTAAAAGAATTAAAACAGATGAATTTAAATCTGAATTTCAAATTTTGGAAGAATTAGATTTTGATGATACATTAGGTAATTTTGTTAATCTTCATGATGAAATTCCAGAAAACCTTTCGGCCGTTGATGTATATTTAGATAAACTTAGAAATAGGATAATAATATTATATATTGAAGATCATAGAAATGATCAAATATATAATCCTGAAATAATGCTAAAAGGTATTAATAATTACTTAGATAACTTAGGCCTTAGACCAATTAATTATCCAATATCTAATGATGAACCTAAATCAACAAATGATAATGTATTTGATAATTTTATTATAAAAGCCGTTAATTATGATAACATAGGCTATGAATATATTAAAAATTATATTGAAAATGTTTTGAGAAGAATTAACAGCTACGAAAAGCAAACTCCTTCGACTGAAGAACATACTAATGGTTTATAATTATGAACAATATAACAAATGAAATTTTAAAAATTATTAATAAATTAAATGAAAGTAATGACAATTCATCTAAAAAATTAGATGAACTAGAACACGAAATATTAAAATTGTATAACAAACAAGTAAATAATATTGATAATTTGCAAAATCAAGAACCTATCAGTGAAGGAGCATCATGTTATTGTGTGGAAAACCGTGATGGTTATCATTATATCTATAAAATTTTTCATCCTAATAATTTGAAAAAAGATTTATTAGAACAAAAAATTATTGAAAATATGGACGTAAAATATTATTGGTTAAAATATGAATGGAAAGAGACATATAGTGATAGTTTTTTTAACAAAATTTTTCGTTTTATTAACCAAATTGATAGAATTCAAAAAATTTATGAAGCAGTATTTTCTCAAGGCAATAACATGTTTATAACTCCTGAAATATGTCTTACTAATCAAGGAATAGCTATAAGAATGTCATATTTAAATGGGCAAACATTAGAAGATTTTTATAAGTCTAATACTAATACTAATTACACTAAAGATAGAATATTGGAGCGCTTAGAATTAATTAATAAAGTAGCAACACAAATAAAAATATTTCACGATGAGCATTATTTTTGTGGTGACGTTAAACCTAGCAATTTCTTTATAATAAGATATACAAATAATAATTATATAATTGAGAACATAGATTATGATAGTTTTATATATGATGGCGAATTGACAACAAATATTACTCCTTCATATACACAACCATATTATTTTGAAGGTGATTTTACTGCGCCAAAATCTGATATCCAGTCTTGGCAAAAATTAGATATCAAGGCATTGACCACAATGTTAATGATTTCACTTTCCAAGGGCTATGAAACATTTGGTCAAGAAATTGCTGCTGATTATTTAAACTATTCAAAATTTTTTAAAGAAGAATGTTATGGGAAATGGATATTTAGTGCTCTAGAAGCAGATAAAAGTCTTGTTGGTTTATATATATATAAAAAGTTTGAAACCTTTTTAAATAATGGTATTGGGAATTACAAGCCGAATGATGAAATAGAAAATATTGCTGTTTTTTTAGAAAGGCTTAAAATCATAATACATTTAATAAAATATTCAGATTCTAAACCAAAAAGTATTGATATAGAAAACATTTCAGATAATGGATCAAAGAAATTAATGGTTGAGGAAATTGTTAGATGTGCTGGATTAAAAAAGTTAGATTTAGAAATTAAAAATAAAAAATATAATATTAAATCGGATTATGCAGAAGTAATAGAAGGAGAATATTATAATAATAATTCAATAGATTATAAATTATTACCAAATATAAAAATCGATGATGGTTTTAATATTTATTCATATAATTCTTCTAAGACACCATTAGAGAAAATCATTGAAAAACATAGGGATAAAAATATATTTCTAAAAGCGTATGGTGGTATTGGTAAGACCACAACTTTAAAAACATTTTGGTTAGATTTTTTAAAAAATAAGCATCATATTTCTAATATTTATATTGATTTGAAAAATTTAATATATAATGATAGCAAAGAAAAATTAATTGAACAAATGGAACAAGTTTATAAATTGCCTAGCGGAATTAATGATATTTACTGGCTTATGGATGGGGTAAATGAAACCAAGTATAAATTGAGGCAGGAAGGTTTATTATTAGATGCCTTTACCGAATTATCGGAAAAATTTACCTTAATAATAACTAGTCGTAGTTATGAAATAAATTTAGAACCAATTATTCCTCCAAACAATTGTTTAGAAAATACAATACATGCAGAATTAATGGAATTGACAGATGAACAAATTATTACATTTTGTAAAAAACAAAAAATTAGCAAAGAAACCAATTTATTTAAATTGATTCATAATAATATGATGTTACATATTTATAAAAATTTAAATAAATATGGGATAGAAACTGATAACAATACCATCAATGCGGGAAAATTATTAGATTTGTATTTTAAATATTGTTTTAAGGGAAAATACATACTTGATAAGTTAATTAATGATGGTTATGACGAAAATAAAGTAATAGAATATTTAAAAGGGCTAAACAACGATTCGGATATATATACACATGCAAAGAAATATGATGAAATTTTTCAAAATATATGCGAAAATGTTACTGATTTAAAAGAACTAGAAATAGATAGAACAAATAGTATTTTAACATTAATAAATGATTATTATTTTACTAATGAGTTATATCAAACCTATTTTGAGGCTAAAGCATTAATAAATAAAATAAAAGATTTTAATGAGACTAAAAGATTTGATAAATTAGGAGACTTTTTGATTAAATTAAATTGCAAATTTCATGGAGAGCACTATTATGATATAATTCAATATGTCTGCGAAATTAATGAAAATTTTAAAATTATTATTGATTATCAAAATTTATATTCTCAATCTAAAAATGGACGATTAAAAAAAATATTGAATGATATGTATACTTTTTATAATCATAAACTTTTAAAAAAATTTATTGATGCTGAAGAATTTTCTTTTTGTAGTTGGTTAAAGGAAATTACTATACCTTCAAGTGTGACAAATATAGGAAAATCTGCCTTTTCGGAATGTAAAAATCTAATAAAAATAACAATAGAAAAAGGGGTAAGAAGAATAGACAAATATGCCTTCGATGGATGTAGAAATTTAGAAAGCATAACCATCCCAACTAGTGTTCGAAGTATAAGATATAATGCCTTTAAAGGTTGTACAAATTTAAAAGAAATAAATATTGAAAGCCTAGCATCTTGGTTTAAAGTTACATTTGAAGATGCTATAGCCAATCCGTTAGTTGTTAGTAAACAAGTAGTATTAAAGATAAATGGCCAAGAATTAATAAATATAACAGA
>CANQWZ010000009.1 GCA_947627685.1 uncultured Bacilli bacterium
GGCGAAGATTTAGATGTAAGTTTTGGTAGCATGCCTTTAGAAGAAGTTGAAAAAGATGCGGTAAAAGCTAATGTTTTAAAAATTTTACAAGCAAAATATAATATTGAAGAAGAAGACTTTTTATCGGCTGAATTAGAAGTTGTGCCAGCTGGTATGGCTCGTGATTATGGCCTTGATCGTAGCATGATTGCGGGATATGGCCATGATGATCGTGTTTGTGCATATACTTCTTTAAGAGCTGTTATCGATGCTAAAACTAGTGAATATACAAGTTGTTGCATTTTAGTTGATAAAGAAGAAATTGGTAGTGTTGGCGCAACAGGCGCTCAATCGGTTTTCTTTGAAAATGCTATTTTAGAAGTCTTAACTTTACAAAATAAAACAACGCTTAAAGATTTACGTACAAGCCTTGCGAAAAGCAAGATGTTATCAAGTGATGTTAGTGCTGGTTTTGATCCTTTATTTGCAAGTGTTAATGATCCTAAAAATGCGGCTTATTTAGGTAGAGGTATTGTCTTTAATAAGTATACTGGTTCACGTGGTAAGAGTGGTTCTAATGATGCTAATCCTGAATATATTGCTTGGGTAAGAGATGTTATGGATAGTAATGAAATTCATTTTCAAACAGCAGAACTTGGTAAAGTTGACCAAGGTGGTGGAGGCACCATTGCCTATATTTTAGGTAATTATAATATGAATGTTTTAGATGCGGGCGTAGCCGTTCTTAATATGCATGCACCAATGGAAGTTGTATCTAAAGCCGATGTTTATGAAGCTTATCTTGCATATAAAGCTTTCTTAGAAAAATAATAAAATAATAGGAAAAAGTTGCAAGGACAAATTTAAGATGGCAAAGATTGCAATTATCGGTTTAAGTGGGGGTTCTTTGTTTATGAGAGTAGACAAAATGCCCCTTTTGTCAACTACAATTGTTGCAAAAGATATGCATATAGAAGCAGGTGGAAAAGGTTATAATCAAGCAATGGCCGCAAGTAAAATGGGGCAATCGGTCAGTTATTTATCAAAAATTGGCAATGATTATTACGGAAATTATGTTAAAACATATATGGAAAAAACAGGTATTAAAACCTATTTTTTGCAACCACCTCTTGCTACTACAGCAATTGCTACGATTTTAATTAACCAAAATGGTGAAAATGAAGTTATTGTTTATCAAGGAAAAAATACCACTTTAAATATAGAGGATTTAGAAATATTTAAAGAGGAAATAAAAAAAGCTGATGTATTACTCTTACAATATGAAATTAGTCTTGATGTTATCAAAAAAGCTATTGATATTGCGAAAGCTAATGATACGTTTGTTATTTTGAATCCTGCTCCAGCAATTTATCTTGATAAAACTTTTTATCAAAATGTTGATATCTTAACCCCTAATCTTGAAGAAGCACGCCTCCTTTTTGATATACCTGCAAATTTTAGCATTGAAAAAATAGGTAGGTATTTAAGTGAAATTACGACCAATACCATAATTGTTACATTAGGAAGTAAAGGATGTCTTTTGGTTCAAAAAAATAGTTATCGCTTATTTAAGGCCTATCATGTTAATAGTGTTGATACAACTGGTGCAGGTGATATTTTTAATGCGGCTTTAGCCAAAAAAATAAGTGCTAAAAGTAGTTATGAAGATGCCATTAGTTATGCCATGGCCGCAAGTGCTATTAGTGTTACTAAACCTTATGTAATGGATGCTATTCCAAGTGATGAAGAAATATCCGCATTTCTAAAATTATATAACTTGAAACAAAAAAACTAATATGGTATAATTGTTAGGCTAAATTGTAAAAATATAACAAGCAAAGGAGATAATATTGTGATTTACAAGACAATTACTAATTATAAAGAAGCAACGAAAGATTTTTTAGAAAATGAAAAACAATTTCATTTAGGTGTTATTCCTACTGAGCAATCTAATCCGCTTACTAAAAATTTAAGCGCTACCATTGCTAAAGATACTGCCAAAGGTGTAAAAACGATTCTTTCAGCTGATCGAAATATTGCCAAAGTAGCACGTGAACAGTTTAAGACAAAAGAATTTGCGGCCTTTGTAGCTGATATAAAAAGATGTATGGACGAAAGAAAAAAAGTTGTTTTTTCAAGTGTAGGTGCATCAGGAAGAATGGCTATTCAAATGGATGGTGCATGGCGTGGTTTTTGGCAAGGTTTAGTAGATAAAATTCCTGCTCATCGCTTTGAATTTTTAGAAATGGCTGAAGTAGTAAATAGTTTTACTACAGGCGGTGATAGAGCATTAGTACGTTCAGTTGAAAATTTCGAAGATTATATGACTTTTGGTGCAAGACAAGTCGATGAAGCTAATATGGGTCCTGGTGATGTATTAGTTGCTTTATCAGAATGTGGCCTTTCAGCGAGCATTAATGGTTCAGCTGTTAGAGGTTATGAACTAGGTGTTAAAACTTATTATTTATTTTGTAATCCCGAAAAAATTTTACGTAAGCATTTAGATAGAGCCCGTGCTGTTTTTGAATGCTTAGATGAATACGAAAAGAATAAGAAAAAAGGCATTGATAATGGTAAATATATTGTTAAGATACCACTATATGTTGGTAATATGGCCGTATCAGGATCAACACGTATGCAAGTAACAACAGTAGAACTACTTGCGGCAGGAGCAGCTTTAGAAATTGCTGCCAACGCTTGGCTTAAAGAAAATTTAACTGCCCAAGAATTAGCTGTCATTGATAAAAAGATTTTAACCCTTGATGAATATGCTGATGCTTTTGTAAGCTTAAATCAACAATTATCAAGCGGTAAAGCTTTAAAAGGCCTTGCTAAAGCTGTTGATTTTGAAGTTAATACTTATAACCAAAAAGGTCTTATTACTTATATAACTAATGATTATTTACTTGATATTATGACCGATACAACCGAGCGTCAACCAACCTTCACTCTTCCACCATTTAGAAAATTTAATGATAAAACAAGTGAAGTTTCATGGGCCTATATCAAAAATCCATTATATCCAAATGAAGTAGCATGGCAACACGTTTTCCGCCGTCCTATTAAAGGCTTAGAATGGACAAAAGAAGATTATATCCAAATGAAAGCAAGTCAAGATATCATTAATAATCCTCCAAAAGTTAGTGGTGAAGAAGTATTAGATTATGTTATTGGTAATGAAGATGATCCATCAAGATATAGCCGTAAATGTTCTAATCTTGTTTTAATTGATATTAATGGTTCTGCTACCCCTGAGATTGTTGATTGGTATAATAAAGAACTTACTAAATACAGTGGTGGTATAGTAATTCGTTTTGGTCAAATTCCAACAGCTAAAATTACCAAAGATGAAATTAGAATACCAGTAGAACTTCCAAGAACATATACTGATATTATGTATCATTTACTTGTTAAAATAGCCTTTAACGCTTTAAGCACTGGTACAATGGCTAAAATGGGTAGAGTATATGGTAACTGGATGGTACAAGTATTACCAACTAATAAAAAGTTAATCGACCGTTCTTCAAGAATTATTGCTTCACTTGCTAATATACCTTATGAAAAAGCCGTTGAAGAATTCTTCTATTCCTATTACAATCGTAAACCAGAAGATGAATATCGTGAATCATATGTAGTTGAAACTTTACATCGTCTTGGCTTTGATCCTAATAAAGATATAGAATAATAAAAAAATCAGGCACCTTATTTTCTTATTTAGGAAATAAGATCCTGATTTTTCTTTTTAAAGCCATTTTTTACAAGTCTTAGTTATTTCTAATTACTAGCATTAAATTAAATTTAATGATATAATTATATCAAAGGAGAATATTAGATGAAAAAAATAATTTTGGTAATGATATCAATATGTTTAAGCTTAACCTTAAGTTTAAGCATGTTAACTAAAAATATTAAAACAGCTGCTGCGATAACCTATCAAGAACAAGATAGCGATTTTAGAGCTGCTTGGGTAAGCTATTACATTGGTGAAGTAGATTACAAAAATGAGGAAGCTTATAAAGCTCAAATAGATCAAATTCTTGACGTTTTAGAATATTACAATATGAATGCGATGATTTTTCATATGCGTGCCTTTCATGATGCATGGTATAATTCAAAAATCAATAAATTAAATACAGCTCTTTTAGGGGTTGATTTTGATGAATTTGATCCGATTAAATATGCAATTGAAGAAACGCATAAAAGAGGTATTGAGTTTCATGCTTGGCTTAACCCATATCGTCTTGGTAAACATGCCAACAAAGAAGAAATACTTGAAGAATTTGCTAGTTACCCTAACAATCCTGCCAGTAAAGCTGAAAATATATTAATGGGTGGTCAGTATGACATTTTAGATCCAGGTAGACCCGAAGTAAGAGATTTCTTAATTGATACCTGTTTAGAAGTGGCTGAAAACTATGATGTTGATGCCATTCATTTTGATGATTATTTTTATGTTGATAGTGTTAATGATGAACAAACAAGAGCTTTATACAATACAGATAATTTATCTATAGATGATTTTAGAAGAGCTCAAATAGATACTTTCATTTATGATTTAAAAATGGCTTTAGATGCTTTTAATCAAGAAAATAATCGTTATGTACAACTTGGTGTAGCACCAAGTGGCGTTTATCGTAATGCCTCTAGTGACACAGAAGCAAATACACCACTTAGTCAATATCGTTTTAACGATAATGGTGATTTAATTTATCCTACTGGTGCTAATATTGGTTGCTCAAGCCATTATGGTTCTCATTTATATTGCGATACCTTAAAATGGGTTAATAATGAATGGATCAATTATATTTGTCCTCAAACATATTGGGCCATCAATCATTCACGTGCCCACTTCGAAAGTTTAATTAATTGGTGGAACCAAGCAGTTAGTCATAAGAATGTAAATCTATATTCAGGTATGGGTATTTACATGTGGTATAATAGGACTAGTAGCGGTCAAGAAGGTGAAGCATTAAAACAACTGGCTATTACTTCTAATTTGGAATATGTTAAAGGAACATCCATTTTTAGTTTTAAAAATATTCTTGAAGGATACAATGCTACTGATAAAGCTACTGGTAATGCCGCATATATTAGAGAACATATGAATGATATAAAAAATAAAGCATGGACTAGCAAGACTATTTTACCAGAAATTACGGGTTTTGAGCCAGTTAAACTAGGAAGTGTAAATAATTTTGTTCAAGCTGGCAATAGTGTTACTTTTGATAAATTAAAAGATGCTAAATTTTATGTCATTTATCGTTTTACGGATGAGGTTGACTATAGCAATAAAAATATAGCTGCTATCATTAATGGTAGTGATGATAAAATAACATGGAATGACTCTATGGAAGGCCCTTATATCTATGATGTAAAACCTCTTTCATATACTAACACTTTAGGTGACGCAACTGGTAAAGTTACAATTTATAAAAAAGGTAATTTAGATGCAAATCTTGCTACTGATGATAACCATACTAATGTTTTACCACTACAAGAAGTTTATAACTTTAAAGTAGGATCAAGTGCATATCTTGTTTTAGATAATTTAACTACAACTAGTATAGATGCATATGACTGGCAAATTGATAATAAAGAAGTGTTAAGCCTAGATAATACTGGCAAAATAACGATGCTTAGTGGAGGTAGCACCATAATTAAAGGCGTTCTAAAGGCGGATAAAACTAAATTTATCACTGTTACCATTAATGTATATGAAAATGATAGTGATTTAAATAAACAATTTAAGGTACAATTTATTAATAGAGATGGTAGCTTATTAAAAGAAGAAATGGTTACATATGGTAACTCTGCTACCCCACCAAAAAACGTTTCAGCCGAACCATCACAATCATATTACTATACTTTTGCTGGGTGGAATCTACCATATTATAATATAACTAAAGATATGATTATTAGTGCTCTTTTTACAACTACAACTAGAAAATATCATGTTACTTATAAAAATGCTAATGGTGATATTCTTAAAGAAGAAGATGTTTTTTATGGGGAAGAAAGTACACCACCTGCATCGCCATCAATGGCAGATACGGCCGAATACCAATATCGTTTTACAGGTTGGGACACTCCATATGATAAAATAACCAAAGATACCGTTATTACTGCAGTTTATGCTCAGTTTGACAAAGCCTACTATGTATATTTTAATTTAGAAGGAATAGTTGTTAGTAGTTCATATTTATACCATAATGAAGATGTTTTACCATATATTGTAAGTGATAAAGATGGTTATGTCTTTGATGGTTGGTATCTTGATGAAGATTATACACAAGATGCCACTTTTCCTCTTCATCTAAAAAGTGATACTACTTTATATGGTAGATATTTAATCAAACATACCGTTTCTTTCTATGATGATAATGGTAATTTACTTGCTAAAAAAGATGTAGGTGAAGGTAAAACGGCTACTGCTCCAACTCCACCTGCCAAAAAAGGCTATGAATTTGTAGGCTGGGATAAAGATATTACGAATGTTACAACTGATTTTAGTGTAAATGCGGTATACAAAAAGGTTAGCAATTGTTCTTGTCAAAAACAAGTATATATGGGGGTTATTATTTCCGTTATTACGATTCTTTGTGCGACAGGTGCTTTATTAAAAAAGAAAAATAATCTTTAATTATTAAAATTATTAGTAACTAATCTAAAATTAGTTACTAATAATTTATGTAGAGGTCTTTTATGGAAGATAAAATTGCAAATTATCGCCAAAAAATTATAGGGCGTTTAGGTGAAGTTGCTACATACTGGCAAGATAAAACGCTTTTAAAAGAAAGTATGAATTATACTTTATTTAACTATGGTAAATTAGCAAGATCGGTTATTATTTTATTAGGTTTGGAAAATCTAGGAAAAGATGCTAATTGGGGTATCGATGTTGCTTGTGCTTTGGAAATGATTCAGTCTTATACGCTAATTCATGATGATTTACCCGAAATGGATAATGATGCTTTTAGGCGTGGTAGACCTAGTAATCATATGGTATATGGGGCTAATCTTGCATTACTTTCCGGTGATGCTTTATTAAGTGATGCTTTCTATGTTCTTAGTAATGCTACCCTTGATGATCATATTAAAATAGCTATTATTAATCTTTTCGCAAATAAAATAGGTAGTAATGGCGTGTGCTTTGGTCAAGCATTAGATGTCAAAATTAATGAATGCCAAACTTTTAATGAAGTTGCTAAAATTATTGAATATAAAACTGCATCTTTATTTGAACTAGCATTTCTTACCATTGGTATTATAGTATCCCTTGATAGATCTAAACAAAATAGCTTATCCCAAATAGGCAAATTATATGGTTTAGCTTTTCAAATCCATGATGATTTATTAGATACTAATCATCAAGAAAATAAAACATATCACCAAATATATGGAGTTGATAACGCTAAATTAAAAATTACACAATTATTAACTAAAATCGAAATACTTTGTAAAGAAGTATTTGGTAAAAAGAATGATGTCTTTTTATATTTAAAATCATTACTAAAATAGAAGGTAAAAAATATGTTAGTAGTTATTGGCCCTAGTGCATCTGGCAAAACCCAAATAGTTAATCAATTAATAAAAAATTATCATATGCAAAAGATGGTAACTTATACTACCCGTAAAATGCGCATAAATGAAATTGATGGAGTAGATTATCATTTTATTAGTCAAGATGATTTTATTAATAAAATTAATAATAACTTCTTTCTAGAATATGTTTTCTATAATAATTCGTATTATGGTACAGCGAAAAACGAATTAACCAAAAACAAAGTTGTTATCGTTGAAAAAGAAGGTTTAAAAGCCTACATTAAACATGCCAAAGATAAAATAAAAATTGTTTATGTGCAGTGTTCAAAACCTATAAGAAGACTGCGAATGATTGAAAGACATGATGATGAAGCAAGCATTAAAGCAAGACTTTTAAATGATGATTTGCTTTTTGACCAAGAAGTAAAAAAATTAGCTGATTACATTATTGATACCTCTAATAGTAATATTTATGATGATGCTAAAGCAATATATAATTTTTATTATAGGAAAAAATAACTAATATGAAAGAATCAGCCATTAAAATTACCCTTTTAGATACGAAAGCAATAAAATATCAAATTAATTTAACTAAAACTAAAAACTTTAGAATGCATTTTAATAATAATGGCATTTTAATGATTAATTATCCCTTAGGGGCTAAATTTGATAGTTTAAATAATTTTATTAATAAAAATATTAGTTGGATTGAAGAAAAAAATCATTATATCAAAGAAAAAATGATATCATATGATAATAATAGTACACAGTTATTTTTAGGTGAAAAATATACAATTTTAATTAACTATTCAAAAACTACTCGTTTAGATGTTATCGATAAAAAAATCCTAATTTCAACTAGTGAAGCATCTTTTGTCAGAGAATTAATTTTAAAATGGCGTTTTGAAAAAGCCCAAATTATTTTTGAAGAAATGCTTTATTATTGCTTTCAAAAAATGGCAGATGAACTTGCTACTTTTCCTAAACTAATTATAAAAACTTCAAAGACTAAATGGGGATGTTGCTACTTTAATGAAAACAAAATAATGTTAAATGTAGCTTTGACACAAGTTCCACCTTACTTAATTGAATATGTTATTTGTCATGAACTTACGCATTTTATTGTGCATAATCATTCTAAAGCCTTTCATGATACGCTTGAAAAATATGTTAATAATGAAAGAATTAAGATGAGAGAATTAAAAAAATATACAAGTATATTATAAAACAACAATTAATTCGTCTAATTGTTGTTTTTTATATTATAATTCGACATTTCTTTTGTAAAAATGGTCGCTTTTATATAAAAATAGTAAAAAATGAATTTATAAGTAATAAAATATGTATCTTTTTATAATTAATTGTCGATAATTTATTTAAACCAAAAATAAATGTAAAAAAAGGTTTACAAAAAAAATAAATTTGATAAAATTATCATGTAATTAATATTATGGGGGGAAAATTACATGAAAAAAGATTTAAATTTGCCAAATATTGCAAGTGAAAATTATCAAAAGGAATTAGCAAGAATTTTAAAAGCTAAAAGATTAGAAAAAGGTCTAAGCCTTAATGAGGTATCAAAAGGTATTTGTAGTGTTAGTTATTTATCAAGGCTAGAAAACAATCAAATAAAATTTCAAGATCCATATCTGAAAATGTTATTTGAAAAATTATCAATTAATTATGATGATTTAAAAAAATCAAGAAAACAAAATCTTTTTCTTGATTTATTAAAAAAGAATTTGTTACAACAGTTTGTTTTATATAAAGATGCTATTAATGAAATGGCTAAATCAAACAACTATTTAGACATTGAACAAGAGTTAGTATTATTATATGATAACATCATTGAACAAAATTATGAAGAAGCAACTATCATCATGCAAAAAATTGATACTACTAATTACTATTATAGTAATAATGAAAAAGTTTTTTATATTTATTTAGTAGTATTATTTTATTACAAAACCAATCAAATCAATATGGCATATCGCCAATTAAAAGTTTTACAAGATTTAAAAATCGAAGATGAAATATTATATTGGGTTATCTTTGAACTTAGTATGAATATTAATTTTATGTTAGGTAAAAAAATTATTTATCTCAAAGATTACATGCATTTCATTAAAGATGCTCCAACAACTTATTTTTCAGCTTGCTTTGTTATTCATAAATTTAGAGTCATATATTTAGAGGCTCTTGATGATTATGAAAAAGCATTAGAAAAGATAAAAACATACTATTCAGAACTAAATACTAGTGATGAACAAATAAAATATAACTACTATTATTATTTGGGATTAATTTACTTAAGCAAAAATAAATATGAACTAATATTACAAACCTTAAGTGAAGTTTCTTTAAATTCAAATATTGTTAAACTATTAACAATTGCGTTAATTAATGTTGAAAACGCAAAAGCATATTATCATATTATTAAACTATTAAATAATTATCAATTTAGTAAATATGAAGAATTAATAAAAAATTTATATGAATATGCCATGTTAAAAATAAGTAATGCTAATGTCATTAGATTACAAAATTATTTAAAAAATCAAATCTATCATAAATTACCTTATTATTTTGATACTATCATTTATGATACCGTTATTAAAGAGTTATTAGTATTTAATATTAAATGTAGTAAATATAAAGAAGGATGTAGTCTAATGATTAATTATTTAAACGACTTAAAAGAGGAAATTATTGATAGATAGTCATTTTTCTTTAAAAAAGCTACAAAATGGTATATAATTATAGTTAAAGAATAATCATAATCAAAGAGGTTATCATGAGTGAATATTTAGAAAAATTAAATCATCAAAATTTGCCAGCTTTTACAAAGACTTTAGAAGAATATGCTAATAATTATCATGTTCCTATTGTTAAAGAAGATTCTTTAATGGTTATTTTAACAATTATTAAATGTTGTAAAGTAAAAAGGGTTTTAGAAATTGGTACCGCTATTGGATATTCGGCTATGCAAATGGCATCATGCATAGATGATATTTATGTTGATACGATTGAAAAAGATGAAAAAATGTATCAACTTGCCATAAGCGATTTAATTTTTATCGATGCTGCCAAGGCCCAGTCTAAGAAGTTTTTTGAACGTTTTAATGGCCTTTTAAATGAGCAAGGGATTATCATAACTGATAATATTTTATTTCATGGTTGTGTCGAAAAGCCGGAGAACCTTACCAAAAATGTTCGTAAAATGGTCGAAAAAATTGCTGCCTATAATACATATTTGACAACTTTAACCCATTTTGAAACAACTTTTTTAGCAGTAGGCGATGGTCTTGCTATTACAATGAGGAAATAAAATGAAATATATTACTGAACCTGTAAACAAAAAACAATTAGCGCATTTTTTAGGACAAACCCTAATTACGGATATTTTAATTGGTGTTGAAAATATAAGTAGTGGACCCATTTTAAAACTTAGTACTGCCGAAATAAATTATTATTTAACTAAAACCGAAGATCTTAAAATATCTTTAGATCTTACAAGACTATTTCATGAAAAAGAACTAGCCACCTTAAAAAAAAGCCTTAGTGAAATTGATTTAACTAAGATTAAATTTATCTTTTATACCGATTTTGCCATCTTACAAATTATTGATGAATTAGGGTATAAAGATAAATTAAAATTAGTGTATGATGCTTATACTTATACAACTAATGCTTTAGATGTTAACATTTATAATGAATTTAACACCTATGTTAGTGTTTCTAATCAAATATCGATTGAAGAATTAAAAAGTTTACTTGCCAAACTTAATCATAAAGCTATTATTAGAGGTTTTGGTAAAGCAGTTATTTTTTATTCAAAACGGAAACTACTAACCAATTATTTTAAGTATCGCACCTTAAAATATAATGCTAAAGGCAAAAATTATTTGTTACAAGAAGAATATCGTAATGATTTATATCATATTTATGAAGATAATTTTGGCACTTATATTTATGAACCCCATTATTACTATTTATTCCTAGAATTAGATGATTTAGAAAATGTCGATTATGTTATCCTAGAGTCGGTTTTTCTTGATGCTAGAACATATGAAAACATTGTTTTAGCATATTTAAAGCATGATGATAATCTATTACATAGTCTTCATTTGGATCTTTATAAAGGTATAATGCAAGAAAAATCAATTTTATTAAAAGATGAGGTTATTGATAATGGCAAAAATTGAATTATTAGCCCCTGCAGGTGATCTTGAAAAAGCTAAAATTGCCTTGTTATATGGAGCAGATGCGGTATACGTAGGTGCTAAAAAATTTAGCTTAAGAGCTAGAGCTTCTAACTTTGAAATTGAAGATATTAAAGCTTTATGCACCTTTGCGCATGAAAGAGCCAAAAAAGTTTATGTAACAATGAATATTATTCCTCATGATGATGATTTGAAAGATTTGGTTAGTTTTTTAGAAACTTTAGCCCAAATAAAAGTTGATGCCATTATAACATCTAGTATAGCTATTATTACAAAAGCAAAGATGGTAGCACCCACGCTTGAATGTCATGTTTCAACCCAAATGTCTATTACTAATAGTAAAGCCATTGCTTTTTATGAAAAATTAGGTTGTAGTAGAGTAGTATTAGCGCGTGAGGTAACTTTAGAAGAGATAGAGGCTATCAAAAAAAATACTACTATACAACTAGAAGTATTTATTCATGGTGGCATGTGTGCAAGTTATTCAGGTAGATGTGTACTTAGTAATCATTTAACAAGACGTGATGCTAACCGGGGGGGATGTGCCCATTCATGCAGATGGAATTATCAACTTTATCAAGGAAAACGCAAAGTAACTAAAAAAGATCAATTTTTCAATATGGGTTCTAAAGATTTAATGGCTATTACCAAAATTCCCGATTTGATAAATTTAAATGTTGCTTCCTTAAAAATCGAAGGCCGTATGAAATCAACCTATTATTTAGCAACCGTTGTAAGATGTTATCGTCAAGTAATTGACGAATATTATAAAGTAGGTAGTATTAGTAACGATGAATTTTTAAACTATATTGAAGAAATTAATAAAGCTGAGAATCGTTTAACTAGCATTGGCTTTTTAAATGGTGATACAACCATTAATGAACAACTTTATGATACAAGATCTGAACATCCTACTAAAGAATATATTGGCTATATTTTAGATTATGATGATGAGCATAAGCAAGCCTTAATCGAACAACGCAATTATTTTGCAAAAGGCGATATCGTTGAATTTTTTGGTCCTAAACTTGAAAATACTAAATTTAAAATAACTAAAATAATCGATTACAATACTGGTGAAGAACTTGATGTTGCAAGACATCCTTTGCAAAAAATGTTAATACCTTTACCATTTAAAGTTTCTAAAGATGATATGATGCGAAAAGTTAAATAATTAATTGCTTGCGCAAAAAACCAAAAATTGATATAATTAATGAATGTTAAGAAAGGTTGGTATAAAATGGCACAACAAAAGAAATTTTACTTAACCAAAGAAGGTTATGAAGAACAATTAAAAAAATATAAAGAGTTAAAAGAGGCAGAGCGTAAAAATATCATAGCTTTACAAGAAGCAAGATCACAAGGTGACTTATCAGAAAATGCTGATTACGACGCAGCACGAAATAATCAAGCTATTATCGCGGCAGCCTTAAAAGAAGTTGAAAATATTTTAAATAACTATGAAGAAATTACCGAAGGTGAAGAAAGTAATTTAGGTAACTTAGGTAAATATATCACGGTTAAATTTTTGAATGAAGATGACGCTGAAGAAGAAACTTATCAATTAGTAGGTACAGTTCAAGCCAATCCGCTAGAACAAAAAATATCAGATGAGTCCCCACTTGGCAAAGTTATTTTACATGCTAAAGTAGGCGATAAGGTTTTAGTTAACACTGAAGATGGTGACAAATTCGAAGTAAAAATTATTAAAATTGTTGATGAAAACAATAAAAAAGGCAAGCAGACAAAGAAAAAATAAGATGAAAACAGTTGGTATTATTGTCGCAATGGCAAAAGAAGTTGCCTATCTAAAAAATAATATAAACATAATTGCCACAAGAAAAATTTGTGCTTTGGAATTTAGTGAAGGCATGTGGCATGATAAAAAAATTGTTTTTACAACTTCTGGCATTGGCAAAGTTAATGCAAGCATGGCAACGATTTTAATGATTGAACATTTTAAAGTTGATTTAATAATTAATACCGGGATTGCGGGAGGATATAATCGCTTATTAAAGCCATTAGATATTGTTTTAGCATCTAAGGTTTTATATTCAGATGTTGATATGACAGCTGAGGCAGCAGGAAGTCTAAAACGTGGTCAACTTGAAGGTATGCCAGTATATTTTAGTCCAAGTCTAGAAATGATAAAAAAATTAGGTGATTATAAAATAGGTACTATTTTAACCGGTGATGAGTTTGTTAGCAATTACGATAAGGCAAGTAAATTAGTAGAAGAATTTTTTACTAATTATGATGTTTTAGCCTTCGATATGGAATCAGGGGCAGTAGCGCAAGTTTGTACCATTAATCAAATACCTTTTATCATTATTAGAGCAATTTCGGATATTATTGGTAAAACTTTAGCAACCGATTACAATATTTTTTCCACTAAAGCAGCTGATAAAGTTTTAACTTGTGTCTTAACAATTATAAATGATTTATAGAAAAAGATTGACTTTGATGTCAATCTTTTTTAGTCTTCTTTTAAATAAAGATAAAGTTTAGTTAAAACTCTTTTCTCAATGCGTGAAACATAACTACGGCTAATATTCATGCTTTTAGCGATTTCTCTTTGGGTTTCTAGTTGATAACCATCAAGCCCAAAACGTCTACATATTATTTCGTATTCCCGTTTGTTTAAAGTTTTTAGAGCTTGGTGAATTTTTTTGTTTCTTTCTTCTGTAATAATTAAAGAACTAATTGAAGGTGATGTATCCTCAATTACATCACATAATCTAATTTCATTACCTTCTTTATCTTCACCAATAGGTGAATATAAAGAAATAGTATCTTTCCTTTTTTTGTTACTTCTAATATACATTAATATTTCATTTTCAATACACTTTGCAGCGTAAGTCGCAAGTTTATTAGTAGCATCAAAATTAAAAGTATCAATAGCTTTAATTAAACCAAAAGTACCAATTGATAAAAGATCATCTTTATCAATTCCCGTATTTTCAAATTTTTTAACGATATGAGCAACAAGACGCAAATTATGTTCAATCAATTTGTTTCTAGCATCAAAATCTTTATTACGCCATGCTTCTAAATATTTAGCTTCATCACTTGGTGATAAAACATCGGGAAAATTTTGTGAATTTATAGCCCCTAATAATGGTAATAACATTAAAGTTAATAGTTCAATCAAAATAACACTCCTTAAAACCAAATTATAGACAAAAATGAAAAAATTTAGTATAATATTATAAAATAAGGGTGTGATTAAGTGAATAAATACCTTCCTAAAAATTTAGCTTTTTCCGTCTATGATATTGATTTTGATACATTATATGCAAGTGGTAAAAAAGTTATACTCTTTGATCTAGATAATACCCTTGCTTCATATGATAATATCATACCTTCCAAAGAGCAATTAAAGCTAAACGAAAGATTACGAAAAATAGGTTATAAAATTTATATTATTTCAAATAATCATCAAAAAAGAGTAAAAAAATTTACCATGAGTTTTATTGTTGATGGTTATTTAGTGCACGCAAGAAAACCTAATACAGGTAGAATTGCTAAATATATTAAAAAAAATAATTTAAATCTTTCCGAAATTATTTTCATAGGTGATCAGTTATTAACCGACATATCGTGTGCTAATCGCCTAGCTATTGATAATATCCTAGTAAGATCAATTTCCCGTAAAAGTGAAAAATGGTATACTAAAATAAATCGTCTAAGAGAAAAGAAAATTATAAAAAAAATAGCTCAAGAAGATTATGATATGGCACAAAAAATAATCGAAATTATAGGTACAAGGAGTGATCATAGTGAGTAAATGTATAGGCTGTGGCATCAAACTACAAACAACTGATTGTTCTTTAGATAATTATGTACCAGAGATTGCATTAATTGAAAAGGGTGAAAAGGTCTATTGTAAAAGATGCCATGATATTATGCATCATAATTTAAAATATCATGCGGCTAATAATTTAGATGATTACTACCAAAAAATTAAAATTATCAAGCATGAAAAAGCCTTAGTTTTATTACTAATAGATGTTATGGATCTTTTAGGGGGCTTTATTAATAATCTAAAAGAATGTATTGGGGATAATAAAGTATTAGTTATTGTAAATAAAGTTGATTTATTACCCAAAGATTTTAAAATTAACTTTTTTCAAAATCATTTAAAAAAAATCGCTCAAGATAATGATTTACAAATTGTTGATATCATGTTTGGTAGTGTAAAAAGGGTTAGTTTTGTAAAAAAAATAGTTAATAAAATCAATGAACTAAAATATTTTACCACTAGACAAAAAACGCATATAACAAAAGAATGCCTTTTTGGTAATTGTTATGTAGTAGGTTACGCAAGTGTTGGTAAATCAACCCTTATGAATCAAATTGGTAAAATATATTTAGATTATCAAAGTGATGTTATTACAACAAGTACGCAGTTTAATACAACGCGTGATTTTATAAAATGGCCTCTAGATCAAAAAAGTTTTATCATTGATACCCCAGGTATTATTAACCCTTATAATTTTGGAGCTTATTTAACGAATCAATCAACTTCCTTAATAATGCCTAAGAGTTATCTAAAACCTAGAACTTTTCAACTAAATGATGATCAAACCATTTATTTAGGAGCCTTAATGCGTATTGATTTTATGAATACTAAAAAAATAAGTGCTAGTTTTTATGTAGCAAACGATCTTTATATTCATAGAACTAAAACAATTAATGCCAATGAACTTTATAAAATGCAAGTTACAAAACTTTTAAAGCCACCCTTTACCCTTGATGAAGTAAGTAGTATTAAAGATTATCAAGAAATTACTTTTATAATAGATGGCACTTATGATATGTTTATTTGTGGCTTAGGCTTTATTCATTTAGTAAGTGAGTATGCTGAAGTCAAAGTTTACATATCTAATAAAATTAAAGTAGGAGTTTTAAAAAATGTATAGCAAGTGGCTTGAACAAATAAAAAAAGAATTTACCATTGATGGTAAACTTAATCAACGATATCTTCATACTATAGGTGTTATCGAAATGGCTCTAACATTAAATAGCATTCATAAACTTAATATTGATGAAAAAAAAGTTTTTGAGGCGGCTTGTTTTCATGATGTAGCTAAATTTATAGATAGTGATATGATGCGCACCATCTTAGAAAAAAATTATCCTGATGATTTTCTAGAAATGGTCAATTTCCCCGCTATTTGGCATAGTTTTGTTGGCAAAATATATGCTAAAGAAAAATATCAAATAACCGATGAAGAAGTTTTAGATGCTATTAAATATCATACTACTGGTCATCCTAAAATGACTAGTTTAGAAAAAATTATTTTTATAAGTGACTATATTGAAAAAATAACTAGAACTGAAAAAAACTTTGTTGAAGCAAGATTGATAGCTTTCAAAAATTTAGATGAAGCCTTAAAAACAATATTAGCATCGACAATTAGTTACTTAAAAAGTAAAAATTATCCTATTTATAAACTAACCTTAGATACTTATAAATATTATAGCAAAGGACAAAATGATGTATAATAAAGTTATAGAAATTTTAAATAAAGCTGTGGTAAAAGATATCAAAGTTTATGATATGAAAAACTTGACGCCATTTTATGATTATAGTATTATATGTAGTGTAAATACCTCAAGACAAGGGGTAGCTGCAATCAACTATTTAAAAAAAGATGCGGAAAACATAGGATTAAAAATCAGAAGTTTTTCATCATCAAGTGAATCGACTTGGTTTTTAATTGATTTAAATGATATTGTCGTACACTTATTTGTTGGTGATGAACGTTATCGCTATAATCTTGATGGTATGTATGGTGATAATCCTATTAAAATAGTCGAATAATTTCTAAAAAATTTGTCTAAAAACATTACTACTTGCATATAATTTGTTGAAAGTGGTGATTAAATGAAATTATCTGACATTTCATCGAAAGATGTCATTAATGATGAAGATGGTGCAAGACTTGGTAAAATTAATGATGTTGAAATCGATGTTGCTACTGGTAAAATATTAAATGTTCATGTTTACCGTAGTATGAAATTGTTAAATTTATTTGGCAATAAGAATGCTGTTATGATTCCTTGGAACAAAATAATGAAGATTGGTAATGACGTTATTATTGTTGAAAATAGTCAAAAAATCAAAGAAGATACATAAAAGAAAAGAGGTTAAAATTATGAAGTATGTACCAACACTTGAAAAATCCTTTAGACCGATGATTATTGAACTTAGAAAGTTTAATGCATCAGCTTCAGATCATTTTGCTATTTGTGTTGAAAGACAAAATGGCTATCGCTTTCGTTATGATATGAAAGTATTTAGTGGTGAAAACCAAGAAAACTATGAAATGGTTGAAAGAGTAATAAAAACTATTTTATGGGTTGTTGGAGGCTTTAAAATTTATTTAGGTGGTAATGATTTTGTTGTAAAGAAAATGCAAGAAGTTTTTTCTTTAAATGGAGCAAGAAAATTTGATGTAGATTTCATGTCACGAGTTTACGATAAACCATTTGAAGTAATAGCTTGCGCTTTAGAAGATGTACCAACTACCATTGAAGCATCATTACCTGCTGGTGGTAATCTAGATGGCTGTCGTATTGGCTTTGACGCAGGAGGATCTGATCGTAAGGTTAGTGCTGTAGTTAATGGTGAGGTAATTTATTCTGAGGAAACAGTATGGTTTCCTAAATTAAATGAAGATCCTAAATATCATTATGAAGGTATTTTAGATAGTTTTAAAAAAGCAGCTGCGAAGATGCCTAGAGTAGATGCAATTGGTGTTTCAAGTGCTGGTATTTATATCGATAATGAAGTAAGAGTTGCTTCCCTTTTTATCAAAGTTCCTCAAGATTTATTTGATAAACAAGTAAGAAATATGTATATTGATGTAGCTAAAGAATTTGGTGATGTTCCACTTACTGTTGCTAACGATGGCGATGTAACAGCTTTAGCTGGTTCACTTAGTTTAAAAGAAGGTCGTGTACTTGGTATTGCTATGGGCACAAGTGAAGCGGTTGGTTATGTTAATAAAGATGGCAATTTAAATGGTTGGTTAAGTGAACTTGCTTTTGTACCTGTTGATTACAATAAAGGTGCTATGGTTGATGAGTGGAGTGGCGATTATGGCTGTGGAGTTAAATATTTTAGCCAAGATAGTGTTATTAAACTTGCGGGGTTTGCTAAAATACCACTAGATGAAAAGGCATCACCTGCTGAAAAACTAAAAGAAGTCCAAAAGCTAATGGCAAATCATGATCCAAGAGCTAAAGAAATATATGAAAATATTGGGGTATATTTAGGATATACCATTGCTTATTATGCTGAATTCTATGATATTAAATATTTAATGCTTTTAGGGCGTGTAACAAGTGGTGAAGGTGGCGATATTATTATTGCTAAAGCACGTGAAGTATTAAAAGAAGAATTCCCTGAATATAAAGACATTCAAATTATTGTACCAGATGAATGGACACGTCGTGTAGGTCAATCGATTGCTGCCGCAAGTCTACCTAAAACCAAATAATGCTTACTATTGAAACATTTTGTGATCATAGTGAAAATGCTAATACATATTTGGTTATTCAAAATCATGAAGCTTTGATAATTGATCCTGCAAATGATGAAAAAATTTTAAAAAAATATATTGGTACAAATAAAGTATTAGGCATTTTATTAACACATGGCCATTATGATCATTTTAAAAGTTTAGAGGCAATTCTAAAAGATTATAATGTACCATGTTACCTACACAAAAAAGCTAAAGATAAAATATTTGATTTAAATAAAAGCTATGCTTTAAGCTTTGGTAAATCACAAATACCCAAAATTAGCAATGATGTTTTTAGGTTTGTTAATGATTTAGAAGAAATAAAATTAGGATCTTTTTCGATAAAAGTTTTATATACCCCAGGGCATACGGATTGTTCGGTTTGTTATCTTATTGATGAAGTAATGTTTAGTGGTGATACTTTATTTAAAAATACTGTAGGACGAAGTGATCTTTTAACTGGCAATATTTTAAAATTAAAAGCATCAATAGAGCGTCTAAAAAAGTTATCAATTGATTATCAAGTTTATCCTGGGCATGATGAAAATACTACCTTATTTTATGAACAAAAAAATAATCCTTATTTCAAGTAGGAAAGTATCTTTTGGATATTTTCTTACTTTTTTTACAAACTTAAAAAAAGTAAGAAAAAAATTTGGCAATTTTATTGAAAAAAAACATATTATATAGTATAATGAAAGCGTATACAAAATTAAGAAAGGATGAGAATAATGAAAAAAGTTAAAACGATTTTTTCGTTTTTAATGCTAACATTAGCTTTATTTCTAATCACAGCTTGTAAGAAAGATTTAACAGTAAATATTTCTTGGCAGCAAAACGAAATAAAACTAACCGTTGGTGAAAGCGTAAACGCAAAACCTAACGTTACTTATGGTAAAAACATTAAAGATAAACAAAAACAGTTAACATATGAAGTAGCTGATACTACAATTGCGACTGTTACTAATGAAGGTATGCTAAGCGCTAAAAAAGTTGGTACTACAACTTTGAAAGTAACCGCTTCTGATAAAGCTAAGACTAGTAAAAGTATTAGCATCATAGTTACTGAACAAGCAACATATACAATAACTTATGATCCTGCTGATGGCATTTTACCACAAGATGCGGTAACTGAATTTACTGATGCTAGTGAAGTTAATCTTCCTGTTCCAACTAGAGAAGATTATCAATTCTTAGGTTGGTATGAAAATGATGTAAAGGTAGAAACTTTAACTAATAAAAATTATCAATTAGTTGCTAAATGGGAACAAATAAAATTTGCCATTACTTTCCAATTAAATAATGGTCAATGCGATAATTTACCAACAAAATATGAAAAAGGTAAAGTTACTCCACTTCCTACTCCTTCTAGAAATGGTTATGATTTCGTAGGTTGGTTCTTAAATAACCAAAAAATAGAAGAAATTAGTGCATCACAAACAGGTGAAATTACCATTGAAGCAAGATGGGAAGGTAAGACATATCAAATTAATTATCAATTAAATGAAGGTGTTTTACCACAAGGTGCTCCTACCACTTATAAAGTTGGTCAAACAACTACCTTATTAAATCCAACTAAAGAAGGTTATAAATTCACAGGTTGGTATTTAAATGGTACTAAAGTTACGCAAATTAGCGCATCACAAGTTGGTGAAGTTACTATTGAAGCAAGATGGGAACAAGTTAGATTCAATATTACTTTCCAATTAAATGGTGGTGTATGTCCTAATTTACCTGCTACTTATGAAAAGGGTAAAGCTACTTCACTTCCTACTCCATCTTATGAAGGATATCAATTCCAAGGTTGGTTCTTAAATGATCAAAAAATAGAAGAAATTAGCGCATCACAAACAGGCGATATTACCATTGAAGCAAGATGGATTAAACTTAAAGCTTTAGTTGTTGATCCTACTAATTCTGAAGATTGTTATGAAACAATCGCTGAAGTATTAGCAGTAGCCAAAGATGGCGATACTATTACCATTAAAGCTGGTGAATATGATGAAGATGTAACTATTTCCATCCCTAATTTAACCATTGTTGGTCCTAATACAAAAGTTGATGGTAATAGTGGTGAACGTTTACCTGAAGCTGTTATTAAGGGTGTTATTACCGTTCTTGCCAAAGCTACTAATTTAACGATTGATGGTTTATCATTTACGGGCGATGCTAAGATTGTAGCAAGTCAAACAAATGCTGATTATTATAACTTTAGATTCACAAATAACTATGTTCATGATACTACGGGTGAAGCAGCTGAGTGGATTTTTGATCGTTATAAAATGACTGGCTTTATTCAATTTAGATTAGATGGCGGTGGTTCTACTCAAAACTTTGTATTTGCTAATAACAAATTTGTAAATGTTGAAGATACAAATATTTATGTTAATAGACTTTTAAATATTTCCGTATATAACAATACTTTCATTGACTTTGGTCGTGATGCCTTCCGTACTGAAGGTGGATTAAATTATGGTATTTTATCATTTACTGATAATTACTTTGAACAAACTACCAAAGATCATGGCTATCATGGTTTATTCTTCTATGCTTTAGCATATACAAAGAATGGACCTGATACAACATTAATTATTAAAAATAATACCTTTAAACAAATAGGTTCAACTAGTAGTATATGCTCTCCATATAATGGTGCTATTTCATCACACTTCTTCCAAGAAGCCAAATTAGATATCGAAATCACTGATAATGTATTTGACCATTGTGTTAATTATTTATGGCTTCGTAATAATGGTGCAACAACATCAACATGGAGTTGCAAAGTTGAAAACAACCAATTCTTAGGTCTTCCTGAAAGTTATTATTTTGGTACATATCAAGGTACTGATAGCAGTGCAAGTAATCCACATCTAGCTGAATTTGGTGCTAACTATTATGAAGATAATGAAGGTAGTGTAATTACTGACTTAAGTACATATGCTGATATGTTTAAACATTTAAAAACTTATGGTACTGCTTCAAGTGATAAACCTTCTGAAAATCCTACTGAACCTCTAGAATTTTATACTATAACATATCGTTTAGAAGGTGGTACGCTTAAAGGTAGTTATATTACAGGCTTTACTAGTATTAATGATCAAGTAATTACTTTACCTACCCCTACTAGAGATGATTATATTTTCCTAGGATGGCGTTATAAAGATGAACTTGTAACTGAACTTCCTGCCTCAACTAAAGAAAATGTTATTCTTGTGGCTGAATGGGAAGCAATTACCGGTGATTATCATAACGTTACTTATAAATTTGAAGGTGGTTTTTCTGAAGAATTATTAGTTCAAGAAAAAGCTACAGCTATAACAAGTATAACAGTAAATAACTATAATGGTAATGGTGGTGACTTCTGGGGTGGTGGTTATGCTAAATATATTTATATTACCGATAGTAGTAAAGATCCTGGAGCAGCTTTTTCAGACCGTATTTACATAGGTAGAAATAAAGAAACAGGTCTTTATGAAATTTTAAGTATTATTAGAACAGGTGGTTCTTCATGGGCAGAAGGTGCAGAATATGTTATTACTATTTCCAATAGTTATAATAATTATTATGCTAGTATGCAACCAATTGTTTCTAAACTTTCAGTTGGTAATATTGTTGCATTTGATACACCTATTATAGACATTTCAACAAGCAATCCTGCTAATGTATATTTCTTTAATACAACCCCTACTAATGGTGAATTAACAGTTAGTGTAAGAAACGTTGATACTTTAATTGAACCAAAACAAGTAGGTTACCAATTCTTAGGTTGGTTTGATGAAACAAATACAAAATGGGAAAGTTTAGAAAACCTTGAAAGTGATTTAGTTTTAACAGCTCATTGGCAAATAGTAGATCCTGTAACATCTATAGATGTTACATCAATGTGTGAAGAACTTACTAAAGGTGAAACTTTCCAAATTGTAGCATCGGTTCAACCTTCAACCGCATACTTTAAAGAGTTATTCTATGAATCAAATAATGAAGATATCTTAAAAGTATCTAGCACTGGTGAAATTACAGCTGTTAATGCTGGTACTGCTACGATAACTATTCATGATTATTTGAATAAAGTAAGAGTTACAAGAGAAGTTGTTGTATATCCTCAAAAATCTTTAGATGTTACTTTTGAAGAAAATTATAATGGTTCTATTAAACCACAAGAAACTTTACAACTACATGCTAAAGCTGTAGGTAAAGATATGGAAAATGTTACCATTAAGTATGAATCAAGTGCCGATGGTATTTTAACAGTAAGTCCTTCTGGTTTAGTTACAGCTGTTAGTGAAGGTTCTGCTTATATTACTATTTCAGTTGAAGGAACTGACATTAACTTGACCGTTTATGTTGTTGTTAAAACATATAGTGAAGCAACTGATATTGATAGATTACTTGCTTTAATCGCTGAAAATAATTTTGCATTAGTAGAAGCTGGCAATATTTCTTTATGGGATGATGGTAATTTTAAAGTATACACACCAGTATGGGGAAGTGTAAATAGATTCTTATTTGATAAGTTTGAAATTAATACTAGCTATTATGCACAAACGGAAGAAAATCCAAATAACCATAAAACGCGTAGAGCTACTGATACAATAGAATTTGTAACTGTTCATGATACAGCTACCCTTACTGGAACAGTTGAATCTATTGCAAATAATATGTCAAAATATCCTAGTGAAACTTCAATTCACTACACTGTTGGTAATGATAAGATTTATGGTGTTGTTCCTGAAAAATATATTTCATATCATGCCGGTGATGGTACAAGTACTACCTTTACTTGGACTAAGACTACAGCTCCTGCTACAGCTAACGTAGCACCTAAATATGATATTGTTACAACTGATGGCAAATCATATTTGAAAGTAAATGATACAGTAACTACCATTGAAGTTCCTGCTTTAGGTTCTACAGGTAGAACACCAACAGCTGCCGATTTAACACATCTTGGTCCTGTTTGGAAAGTACAAGATGGCTATTATTGGATTGGCGGACCATTATGGTATTCATATTCACAAATTGCTAGTCATGGTGGTAATAATAACAGTATAGGTATTGAAATGTGTTCTAATACTTCTGGTGATATTTATGATACTTTCCAAAGAACTGCTAAATTAGTAGTTGATATCTTAATTAGAAATAATCTTGATACAACACGTGTTAAAATGCACAATACTTGGAGTGGCAAAAACTGTCCTCAAACAGTTATCGCAGGTGACTATTGGGATAATTTCATGAAAATAGTAGAACTAGAATATGAAATAGCTACTAAATATAAAGGTGCTGAAATTACAATGGTATCAAAGAATCCTGATATCGTTGATAATACTGGCCGTGTAATTAAAGCTCCAGCTAAGACAACAACTGTTTCTTATGAAGTAACAGTTAAACTTAATGGTGAAACTAGAACAATTACCTTATATAGTGTAGTTCCAGGATCTACAACTTGGGAACAATGGTATGGTCAATATCCAAGTAGCAAAATTTGGAATAATGGCGTATTTGAAATAAATTAAATATTAAGGCTAAAAGAGCTATGTAACCACTTTAGGGTTATGTAGCCCTTTTTTTTGTAAAAAAAACTTACATCAAAATGGTATAAAATACAAATTTTAGAAAAAAATATAAAAAAATTAGCACTAAACTATTGACAGTGCTAAATAAAAGTGATATAATATTAGCAGTAATGATAAAAGAGTGCTAAAGGAGGTTTGAAAAATGTTAAGTGAACGCCAAAAATTAGTACTAATTGCAATTGTAGAAGAATATGTAAAAACAAATGAACCAGTTGGATCTTTTACTTTATCTAAAAGACCTGAGTTGAATTTTTCAAGTGCAACGCTTCGTAATGAAATGGCACAACTTGAAGAAATGGGCTATTTAGAAAAAACCCATACTTCTAGTGGTAGAATCCCTTCTGAAAAAGGGTATCGTTTATATGTAGAAGATATCATTATGCGTAAAAATACGGAAAATGTTAATTTTCCAATGATTGATGAAATCTTTGAACGCCCTAATATAACTAGAGAAGA
>CANQWZ010000010.1 GCA_947627685.1 uncultured Bacilli bacterium
GACTGACAGTCTTTATCAAAATGCAATGGATTATTTTCATAGCGACTGACAGTCTTTATCAAAATGCAATGGATTATTTTCATAGCGACTGACAGTCTTTATCAAAATGCAATGGATTATAAGGGAAGTGACTGAATTGTACCTTCACCTAAATAGTAATAATATGGTACTTCACCTTGAATAATGGTTGATGATAATAAGACATTAGTTGTATAAAGAATTTTGGTCTGCTTTAGAGGAATGATGGTTTCTACTTCAATATCTATTTTTAAATATACTTCAAATAAAGAATTGTTAATACCATATTCGATAATATTAGTTACAATATCTGTTTTATAAGCTGTAACAGGTAATACTTCAATTCTAAGGGATGGGCCAATTGTCGTAAATAGCGATTTAGATATTAAAATACCAATTGGTAGGTTGATAGCTTTAATGGCTCTTTCAAGGGTTCCTTCTTGTAATAATTTTGATAAAACATTATTGATGGAAGCAATAATGCTACTTGTTTTAACCGAATTAATATATATACTACTCACTTTACCTTCACTATTATATTTATAACTTACTAAATCAACCGTTTCATTTAAAATATTACTTCTAGTAATCGTTTCTGATAAGACATCGGAAATAGTAGTTTTAATTTCTTTTTCTAAATATAAATTAGCATTTTCACTAAAATAATTATCAATCATCATAAAGATGGTTATAGGAATGGCTAAAATAAAAAATAGAAGTAAGATTTTTTTCATCAATATCACCTTCTATTTTTATTATATTAATTTATTTATTATTTATTAATTTTTGCATTAAGACAACAGCCTCACAAGCAATACCTTCACTATTACCAATAACACCCTTTTTTTCCATGGTTGTTGCTTTAACATTTACATAACTACAATTAGTCAAAGCTTTAATGTTTTGAGCCATTTGGGTTTTATAAGGTTTTAAAGAAGGCTTCTGTATATATATAATAGTATCGATATTTACTACTATATAGCCTAAACTTTGAGCCTTTTGAACTGCTTCTTTAACGAAATAGCTTGATGCTTTTTTTAAATACTTGTCATCATTATCAGGAAACCATGTACCAATATCTCCTAAACCTAAAGCCCCAATAATAGCTTCTGTTATAGCATGGTATAATGCGTCCGCATCGCTATGACCTTTAAGGCCATAGATGTAAGGTATCTTTACCCCACCTAAAATTAAAGCTTCTGCTTTTTTAAAGGGATGAAAATCTAAAGAGTGGCCAATTTTATAAACTTTATTACTATCTAAATAATACTCAACTATTTTAAGATCATCTTGCGTTGTTACTTTAAGGTTAGGCCTTGATTCTTTAACAAAAGCAACCATGTAATCTTTTTCAAATAGCATAATTTCATCAGTTATAGGGGTTTTAGGATCCATTTCTAAAATCTTTTGGTAAAGTTTTTTTACGAAAAACTGCGGAGTAGATACGGCTTTTAATTTATTTCTATCAATAGTAGTAATGCTTGTATCTACCATTTTAATTGTATCATAGATATCATGATACATACTGCCACAAGAAAAAGTAAGACTGCTACTTAATAAGTTATCAAGATCAACTTTTTGGATTAAGGGCCTTGCGGCATCATGTATGATAACAACATCACTATCTACTAGTTTTAGGGCATTTTGCACGCTTTCAAGTCTTGTTAGTCCCCCCTCAACAAGGCTAATTTGGTTTGTATCATAATTAGCGCTAATAATGTCTTCTAAAAGGGCAAAATCTTCTAACGCATAAACAATATAAATATGGTTTATGCTAGGATGATTAATTAACACATCAAGGCTATATAAAAATAAGGGCTTATGGTTAATTTCATAAAAAGGTTTTTTAATATTACTTGCAAATCTTGTTGAAGCGCCTGCCATTAATAATATTGCATCAACTGTCTTCATCAGCTTTTTCTCCTAAAACGACATTTAAAATATCTTCGGTTTTATCAACAGTATTAGTAATATTTTTATTAACTAAATTATTTAAAGCCTCAATTTCATTTTTCGTTTTAGCATTTTGATATACTTGTTGTTCAGAAATTCTTAAGATGGAAATCAAACCATAATCTTTTCTAATATAGATAGAATCTTCTTCAACTTGATAATAATTACTACCTATTTTCATACGATATTTGATTTTAGTAACTGAGAGGCTATTAACCGTTTCAGCTTGTTCAATATAGGATTTAATATCATCGGGATGAATTTTACTAAATAGTTCTTCAAAGGTATATTCTTTTTGCGTAGTATTAGTATAAGCCATCATACAAGATGTTGCCACGTAGACTTTATTTTGAAAATCATAATACATCACAACACCTTCTGATAAACTCATCATCATATCAAGTTGTAAGGCGGCATCTTCTAAATCAACACAACTGGCTTTAACTAAGTTTTTAAGTTTGTCAACAATCGCCATTTTATCTTGATAGAAAAAGATGTTACGCGCTATTAATATTTTGCCACAAAAAATAGGTTGTATGATTGCATCATATTTAATAATTTGATCACTTTCTTCACCATTTACTTCTACTTCCATTTGAAATTTATAACGGCGATGTTTACTATTGCATTCTTTAAATTCGGCTAAAAAATTAGCAACATAATTTAAATTAAACTCTTGTTTGTTTAAGGTTTTAATATTAAAGGTATCAAAAATAAATTTCCAACCGCGATTTTTTAATATTTCTTTTTTGGTAAGTTTAGTAAATTTAACTAAAGAATTACTACAATCTATGATGCGTTCTCTTGCGTCCATTTGAACAAAGAAATCATATTCGGTATTTTTAATATATTCGGTCGTCTTATTAGCAACTTCATTTTTAATATAAATGATAGCTACTAAATCAAATAAGCAATATACTAAATTTAAACTATCAATTACAATTAAAAAGATGATTAAACCCTTATTCAAGTGAACAAAAGCACAAAGAATAAAAATTAAAAGATTAAGTGTTATATCAATTAAATTAAGATGATTTAAACAAACGAGTTTAATTACCCAAATGGTTAAAACGAAAATGGTTAACAAAATGATTGCGACAATTTGTCCAGCCAAAAAATTATTAAACATAATGGATAAGCTCCTTTCTATCTTACGATAATTTGTTGATTTAACGAATTTCTTAAACTTTCTAAAGATATATTACCAGTAATTGTGCCATCAACCGTAGTTGCAATATGACCGGTTTCTTCGGATACTACAATTGTAAAAGCATCACTTTGTTCACTAATACCTATCGCAGCACGATGTCTTGAACCATAATGTTGGGGAATATCTTTTTTGGTGCTTGGCGTATAAAAGGCACTAGCACATTTTATACGATCACCTCTAATAATAACAGCACCATCGTGTAAAGCGGTATTAGGATGGAAAATAGTTTCTAATAGTTCAAAAGTTACTAAAGCATCAAGTTTAACTGAGCCTTCTACTAAAGTATTTAAAGTATGTTCTCTTTCAATCGTAATGATAGCACCTATTTTGCGACTAGCAAGATGATCAACAGCTTTGATTAAAGTTTCGATTAATTCATTTTTTACTTCTTGGTTTGATAAAAATTCTTTTGATGGTTTACCAATATTTTTTTGGGTAAATAGTTTTTTATATTCGGGTAGATAATATAAAATAACCATAAAACTTAATAAAGCAAGTAAAAAAGTCATAGCGATAACGCCAACCATGCTATCCAGTAACATACTAACAATCAATATTACAATTGATACGATATAAGATATTAATACTATTTTAGAACGAACATGTTTGATAAGAAGGCCTAGAAGGGTTGCAATAACTAAAATTATTATTAAAATTTCCCAAACAATTCTGATCCAACCAACACTATCTAAACTAGCATAATCTTTAAAAAAAACTAACATCTTTCTTCTCCTTTAATTTTTATAACAGATTATTTAAATAATTAATTATTTCGGTGTTTTTTTCATCTTTGGCGTAATCTAGTACTGATAAATTTTTTTCATCTACTAAACTAATATCAGCATTATATTTAATTAGCAATTTGACCATTTTTAAGTTACCATATATGGTCGCCAGATGCAAAGGTGTTTGTTCAAATTCACCACTTATATCAACATCTGCACCCTTTTTTAATAAGATTTTAGCAGCCTTATAATTATTTTTAATAACGGCCTGATGGATAGGTGATAAATAATTATCATCACATATATTAGGATTACAACCATTTTTTATTAAAGTTACTATAACTTTATTTGTTTTGTTTTCAACTGCGTAATGTAGTAAAGTTTTGCCATGATAATATTTTTTATTAAAATTAAAATTGTTTAGCTTAAGTTTTTTAATTTTCTTTTTGATTAAAGCAGTTTTAGATGGGTTATCTTTAATCATATTCATAAGGATACCATCATCAGTATTTACAGCACCCATAAAACTTTACACTTCCTTAAGTAAATCTGAAACAACATTATCAAAGTTAACAAAAAGGTCTTTCATATATACATATTTTACCACCCAACCATTTTTGTTATATTCATTATGATAATATATATAATCATCAACAAAACTATTTAAATCTTCATTTTCTTTACCAATGATGATGATACCCATTGGTCTTTTACTTTTAATTATTAAATCAAAGCAACCAAAGCCATTTTCAATTTCAAGGCCTTTATCCTTTAAAGATGTTATTAGCTCATTTACAATAGGACTTTTAACATCTTCTAAACTATTTATTTTACCAATTGCTTTTTTAATCATTTGTCTTGTTTTATTGTTTTCAACTTCAACGCGTTGTTTAATAAAATAAATAACAGCACTATTATGAACAACAATAAAATTTCTAAAAATTAATTCTTTAAGTGAATCTTCTAAATCTTTAAAGTCATCAAAATACATAAAGACATCATTTACATAACGATTGCATTCATTTAAAGCATTAAGAATTCTAATTTTATAACATAAAAGTTGCATGATTTCGGTAGCATTATAAACTTCAACTAGTTGATTAACCATCGCAGTATAAATCTTTCTTCTGCTTGATTCATTAGTTACTAAGATATTAACAATATGCGTAGGCTCTTTGGTAATTTTGCTAAACATATCTTTGATAAAACTATCAAAATCATCACACATAATTACCTTATATTGATTATCATATGAATATATATATTGATTAGTCATTGACCAATTATTATCAAACTTAGAATTAGCTAAAACATAACGACGATTATAATTAATTGTACAAGTATCACCAAGTCTTTTCATTAAAGCATTAGAAACCGAAGTTTGGAAAAGACGATTACCAAAAACGACTACTTGCTTACATTCTGACAGACGACTATATTTATTAGATGATGATAAATGAACATCATCTAAAATAACTAAATCAAATGGTTCAAGATTTAAATCACTATTAAAAATATCTAAATCGCATAAGAAAAGCGGAGTCGTTTTTATTTTACTTAAAACAAGTTTATTATATTCATTGAATTTAATACCATGTAAAATGGTATTATCTTTTTTTATTTCGTTTATCAAAACATCTAAATTCTTTTTACAATAAGATAGTTCATATTTTTGATATTCATCAATCTTTTTAAAACCAGCCTCTAAGTCATTTAAAACAGGATAGATCGTTAGTGCTTCTTGATAATATGATAATAAAACCGAATAAATGAAACTATTAGCTACACCAATGCCATATTTGCAACTTCTAATACTATCAAATAGATCTTTAAGACCATATTCTAAAAAGCCTTCTGTTAATTCATTTATTTTTAAAATAGGGGCTATTTGATCAGTTTTATCGATAAATTGTTTGAATAATTTGGTGTTTGTCGCAAAGCTATTGGTTATGAATTCGGGCTGGCTACCCTTGAAACATACCGCGAACATCCGGTAACTAACATTCCATTTGGCATATAAATCATCTAAGCTTTTAGTATCTATTAATAACTCATCAAATACCACATCATCAAATAATTTATTAATGTTACTTGGCTCTTTTAAAATCTTTAAAAATTCATCATAATGTTCAATGGTTTGCCCAATCTCATTAATAATGGTATCTAAACCATGATAGTATCTACCTAAATGTTGCTTGTAACGACTTTCATTATCAGCTAAACTTTTATTTAAGGCAATATGTTTATTATCGTTTTCAATTAATAATACCATATCAGGATATTGAATATTTTGACTACCTTTAAAGATGGTAGCAATTTCTTGTTTTAGGCTATTTATGGCTTGTAAATATTTTTCGCATTCTTTTAAAAAGGCTACTTTTTCAAAAACATTATTACCATCAATGATAATATTGTAGTAGCGAAGGTTTGTACAAATACTAGTAGTATGGTATCCTTCATCTTTAAATTCTTTTAATAGTTGGTTAACCTTTTTAAACAAATTAGCATGACTTGCTTCTTTCATATAATTTTCTAAAAAGCTATCAAAATAATTTCTTTGTAAATTAGTAAGGCCAAAGATAAATTCATAGAATTTCGCAAAATCTTTGATGAATTTATCATCAAAATCTTTACGATTAAAAATCATATTTAATTCATTTAGCATATCTTTTTTGATACTTACATATTCTGCCATTTTACTGGCAACATCATCTATATCAATATTATCTTTTTTGATAGCCTTTTTATTTACTAGCATCATGAAAGAATGACTAAGCTTTTTGTGAATAAAGTAATTACTAATAGTATCAACATTTAACATTTCAAAATGATTAATATATTTAGCTAAAAAATCGACCAAATAATTAAAACGATTAGCAACTTGTAAAATGTTATCACCATGTTTACTAAATAAATTGGGAAGACTATAGCATTTTTCTAAAATGTTATTATCTATTTTACTAGTTGTTATATAATTAGCAAAAGTCATAAAAAAGCTATAAGTTTGTTCATCAAAAACATTTACATTAAAAACCTTAGCTAAATTATTACAAATGGTTGTCATTTTCGCAATGTTATCATTAATTTCTTTACATAAACGGCTTAAAGTATCATCATAACTAATTAAACGATTAATAAAAATAGCATCTTGGGTTTCATAATTTTCATTTACAACAATATATTTAGAACTAATAAAGGCTAAAATTTGCGCCATTCTACCTATTTGATAGTTATCAACAACTTTTTCTTTGTAATAGTTATTAACATTATAATTAGTATCAACTAAGGCTTGAATTTCTCTTAAATCAGTTAATACATGACGTCTAACATCTTCATCAATCCATATGGCAAGTGGTCTAACACTTGCAAAACTATAGATATGTAAAATTAATTTGTGCAACTCATTAATATTAGCGGGATATAACATTTCATATTTGGTAACAAATTTTTTGATTGTATCAGTGGTTTTTTTGTGAATTTTATTAAAACTATTAATTTTATCAATAATATCATTAATGCTAACATTATTATGGAAAACCTGTAAACGATGCCAAATATTAGTAGCATATAAATCAATGCTTCCTAAGGCTTCTTCAATTTGTTTTAGTTGTTGATAAATTAAACTAACTTCATGATACTCTAAACGGGTTTCAAGCATTATTTCATAAATATCAGGATGTTTTTTCTTAAGTATGGCTAGATAATTTAAAATATTATTTATTTTAAAACCATGTATTCTTTTTTGTAAAGCATTCGGAATAGCAAAAATATTATCAATAACTTCATCATTTATCTCATAGTCTTCAACCATATCAAAAACAATTTGTTCTTGCGCATATTGATCAACACCATTTAAGGCTTCTTCAATTTTTAAAAGATTCTTAGTTAAATTATAAGCATAACCGCTTAACTTTAAATCAAATAAAATTTTTTCTAAATCAAAGATGTTATCTAAATCTTGATTAACATATAGGATTTTTTTACCCCTATGAATTTGATCGGCTATTAAATTAACAATCGTATGGGTTTTACCACTACCAAGTCTACCATCAACGGCGAAGCGATCACCTTCACTAGCTTTTAATAAGACATATTTTTGAACGGTATTCGTTGGCATAATCGCAAAAATCTGATGAAAATACTTTTTAAAAATGTTTTGTTCGGTAATTTCATTAATTGAGCCTTCAATGGACATAAAGTTTTTATCTAAGATGATATCAGGATATTCAACAAAAGCAATTGTCATATAGTTAATAGGCTCTACTTTGGTCATCATATCGTTTGCTAACTCTATACAAACTTTATCAATATCAAAAGTTGATGTAAGGGGATGGTTTAAATAATAATCACTAAATTTTTTAGGATCATCTTTAGCTTTAGGACTAATTGATGAGGCATATTTAATAAGTAAATTATTAATCATTGGTGGGGTATTAACAACTAATTTACTTGCGAAAATATCATCATCATCCATTTGATAATCTAGCTCAAAAGGTATCAAAACAACAGGAGCATATTTTTCACAACCTGATTCATCAACATATTTGATAACACCTGCTGTAAGTAAAAACTTGCAAGTTGAATTTTTTAGACGTAAATTAATTAAATAGTTTAATTGATAATAGATATCTTGCGAAGCATCACCAGTTATTTTACCAATACCTTCACTTAATAGTTCTAAGTTAACAAATTCACCTAGTTTTACTTCTTCTCCTTTAATAATGCGATTTAAAATATCCATATCAATAACGCCAACTTCTAGATAATAATCTTTTTCTAGAACATTCATTAGATGCAAGTTACGTGATTGAATATAATATCTTCTTTCATTTTTGGCTTTCATAAGCTATACCTCACGGTTTTTATGTATAATACTCCACTTTATGTTTATTATATCACTTTCTTAGTTTTTATTAAAGTAAATGGCAAAAAAAAGTTACATTTTAAAAAGCACAATTCACAAATAGTTTGGCAATATTTCATAAATGTGGTATAATAGGTAATAGATAATGTTAAAATTTTTAGGAGAAATTTAATGAAAAGAAAAATTTTATTAGTATTTAGTTTTGTTTTGATTTTTTTGTTAACCGCTTGTCAAACGGTTTTACCACCAAAGGACAAAATACCTACTACTCCTAGTAATTTAGTGGTAAATAATAATGTTTTAAGTTGGGATTTAGAAAAGGATATTAAATATTATCAAGTAGAAATGAATATTAAAAATAGTATTAAGACTTTCCAGACTAGTACTAATTTTGATTTTACATCATATCTTGATGATGCTATTGATACTATAAATTTTAGGGTAAAGGCTTTATGTCTTGATACTACTTATACAGCTGATTCTGCTTATTCATCTGTTTATACTTATAAAGTTGAAAAAAGCGATATAACCTACGAATTAGACATTTTGAAACAAAGCTTTTTAGGCCAAAATACTGCCCCTGATGGCTGGAGTTATTATAATACAGATGGTCTTTATAAAGATAATTCTTTAAAGATGACCAAAAGTGGTAGTAGTGTTACTTCTTGTCCTTTTGTTGCAAAAACTAGTTTTAAAGTTGAAGTAACCCTCAAAGGTAATAATACGAGTGGTGATGCGATTTTAACTATTTATGGTTTAAATGATCAAAATGAAGTATTAGAAAAATATGAAATTAGTGGACCTATTAAAGGTGAAAAGTATACGACTAGTGCTATTTTAACTAATACTAATATTACAAAAATTAAATTTGAATATACCAAAAAAGCAACCGGTAATGTTGGTTTATATGATATTTATATATATCACCTTGAAACAAAAGAAATCTTAAAAATGGAAGCATCTGGTACAACCACTAGTTATAAAATCAATGAAGCTTTTGATTATAAAGGTAAACTTATGGTTACTTATAGTGATAATACCACTCAAACTTATCAATTAAGTGATATTAAAAATGATTTAACAATCACTGATTTTGTAAATGATCGTTTTTATAAAGGTAATTTAACTCTTACTTATCAAGGCTATAGTATTAGCCTTCCCTACAATGTTAGTTATGATTATCCATCCTATTCTACAAGTGTGATGAGTTCAAGTATTAAAGTTAGTAAAGATATGGTCTATATTACGGTAAATAGTATCGGTATTCTTATCGTAACTTCTGCTACTACTGATGATGATAGCATAATGCAAATGGTAGATGGTGGTAATATTAATTATTTAATAGCTTATCAAAATACTTCATTAAATAGTGATATCTATATTGATTTAAATATAACTAAAGAAGAAACTTATCATATAACACCTACTTGCCATTTGACATACCAAAATAAAAATATTATTTTTGAGCATTTTGGCACTAAAATATTAATTCCTACTACGAAAGTTAATAGTGATACTGATTATGATTTTATTATTAGTAGTGATGCTAATAATATCGTTAAAGCCCAAAATATCATTATTAATAATACTACTACTGGTAAAGATTATTTAGCCTTTAGTAATATATATCAAAATAATTCTTCCCTTTACATTTATGATTTAACTTATCAAGATGAAATAATGCTTGAAATTAATCAATACGATTATCAGTTTTTAACAAATGCTTGTGAAGTTAGTAGTGTTGATACTTGGGATTATGATTATAAACATGTTGATGAAGTTTATCATTATAATCATGAAGATTATTATGATAGCATTAAAAATTTAGTTGGTGATGCTTTAAAAGAGGCATTAAGTGTGCTAATTACTACTACACATACTAATATTGTCAATTATGATTTTGCAAAAAGCGCCTATGTTTTAACTGATCCTGATTTTGATTATCCTGGCAATATCACTTTATTTTACACTGGTAAATCAACAAGTGGTATTTGGGATAATGGTGTTACTTGGAACCGTGAACATGTTTGGCCTAAATCTTTATCAGGTGGTCTATACACCGATGTTAAAGGCTCTGATAAAAACGCAGGAACCGATTTACATCAATTGCGACCAGCATCTAGTTCGATTAATTCTTCAAGAGGTAATAAACCATATGGACCTACAACTGATAATATCTATTTTGAACCTCGTGATGAAATAAAAGGGGATGTAGCTCGTATTATCTTTTACATGAATATCCGCTATCAAATGGATATCGAAGCTTTAAAGGTTGCGCAAAGTATTGACTTATTAGTTACATGGCATAAAAATGATCCCGTTGATTATTATGAAGAATATCGTAACGAAGCCATTTGGGCTATTCAAGGTAATTATAATCCTTTTATTGATAATCCTTGGCTAGTAGATTTAATTTATAGTTAGAAAAAAGGACAAAGCCTACTTTGATAGGTTTTGTCCTTTATGCTATTTGTAAAGAAGTTTTTTGATTATATTTTTTGATAATCTTTTTATAAGCTACAAGATAAGTTATATAATGTACTAAAAAGGTTAATATCCAAGAAATTGGATATGAAATATAAAGATAATGTAAATCATTGACATTTTGATAATCGGTTAAATTTTGGAAGATGGTATAAATCCAAAGAATTCTAAAACCACATACGCCAATAATAGAAACAATCATTGGTAAAAGTGGGTGACCTAAACCTCTTAAAATACCAACCATAACATCCATAATACCACATAAGAAATATGGTAAACATAAATAATGAAGTCTAATTAAAGAAACATCAATTTCGGCGGGATTTTTGGTATAAATCATAGTTACATAACGTCCAAAGATAAATAAGGTACCACCTAAACTTACGCCTACAATAGTAACAAAGGCAAGACAATACCAAGTTATTTTAGGAATATTTTTAGGTTTATTGGCCCCCATGTTTTGTCCAGCAAAAGTTAAGGCCGCATGATAAACAGAGTTCATCGCGGTATAAACAAAACCTTCAATGCTTTGGGCAGCTGAATTGCCTTCAACGGCTGCAGTTTTAAAACGATTAACCGAAGTTTGAATAATAACATTAGAAAGGGAAAAAATAGTACCTTGTATACCTGCAGGTAGACCAATTTTGGTAATTTCCCATAATTCTTTACCTTTGATGCTTATTTTTTTGAAACTAAATTTATATGCTTCTTTAGTTTTAATAAGACATGCCATTATTAAAATACAAGAAATAATTTGTGAAATGACAGTAGCAATAGCAACACCATCAACATCCATATGAAATAAGGCAACAAAAACCATATTTAAGATAAAATTAATAATGCCCGCAATACTTAGAAAAATAAGTGGTCTTTTTGTATCACCTACACCTCTTAAAATGCTCGCAGCAAAGTTATAAAGCATGTTAAAAGGCATTCCTAAAAAATAGATTTTTAAATAAACGGTGGCAAGATCTATAACGTTATCATCACTATCCATTAATTTTAAAAAGTCATAAGCAAAAATATAACCAATGATACCTAAAACAAAGCCACATAAAACACTAATGGTAATTGAAGTATGTACTACTCTTGATAATTTTTCATTATCTTTGGCCGCAAATGTTCTTGCGCAAAGAACGTTAGTACCTACTGATAAACCCATAAATAAATTAAGAATAAGATTAATCAAAGCAGTAGTAGATCCAACTGCCCCAAGAGCATTAGGTTCATCACTAAAATTACTTACAATTATTAAATCGGCCGCATTATATAAAAGTTGCAAAATGCCTGTTAGCATTAGTGGTACACAAAAGATAACAATCTTTTTAAAGAAATTACCATTAGTCATATCCATTTCAAAATGATGTTGCTTTTTTATTTTTTCTGTCTTTTGCATATATTCACCCAAGTGTTTGATAATTTACAATCTTGTATTATACTCTTTTTCCAAATTTTATTATTATTTATGCTTTTAAAAATGTTTACATAAAAAATGAATAAACCAAAAAATGATTATTTTTTGATTTATTCATTTTTTTATAGTCTTTCTAATAACTTTTTTCTTAACTCTTCAAAACCTGGTTTACCAAGGAGCGCAAACATATTTTTTTTATAATCTTCAACGCCTGGTTGATTGAAAGGATTTACGCCTAACATATATCCTGATACGCCACAAGCAAACATAAAGAAATACAATAAATATCCAAGCGTACTTTCATCAAGTTTTTCTATTTCTAATACTAAATTAGGAACACCACCATCAACATGAGCTAAAATGGTGCCTTGCATAGCTTTTTTAGCTACCCCATCTAAATTAAAGCCATCTAAATAATTAAGGCCATCTAAGTTATTTACTTCCTTTTGTAAAGTGATATCTTTGGCAGGTGTTATAATATTTAAGACGGTTTCAAACATTAACCTTTGACCATCTTGAATATATTGTCCCATAGAATGAAGATCAGTCGAATAAATTAAACTTGTTGGGAAAAGGCCTTTATGATCTTTACCTTCTGATTCACCATATAGTTGTTTCCACCATTCACTAAGATATGTTAATTTAGGTTCATAACTAACTAATACTTCAATGCTTTTACCTTTTTTAACAAGTAAATTTCTAATGCTTGCGTAAAGTAATGCAGCATTTTGTAAATAATTAGTATTTTGACATTCTTCACATGCCATGCGTGCGCCTTTCATCAATTCATCAATATCAATGCCACTTGCACAAACGGGTAGTAATCCAACAGCTGTAAGCCATGAATATCTACCACCAATATCATCTGGCACAATAAAGGTTTCGTATCCTTCACTACTTGCAAGCATTCTTAGAGCACCTTTTTCTTTATCGGTTGTAGCATAAATTCTCTTACTAGCGTGTATACCATATTTTTCAACCAGTAAATTTTTAAATAATCTAAAAGCAATAGCAGGCTCTGTTGTAGTACCTGATTTAGAAATAACATTAATGGAAAAATCCTTTTTGTTAAGATATTCTAAAAGTTCTTTTATGTAAGTAGCAGAAAGATTGTTACCAACAAATAATACTTCTAAATCATCATCATTTTTAAAATAACGTGATAAACTTTCAATAATGGCTTTAGCACCAAGATATGATCCGCCAATACCTATTACTACTAAAACATCACTATCTTCCCGGATTTGTTTGGCAGCTTTTTTTATTTTCGCAAATTCTTCTTTATCATAATTTAAAGGATAATTTATCCATCCTAAAAAATCATTACCAGCACCCTTTTTACTAAGAAGGATATCTTTAGCCTTTAGTGTTTCTTGTTCATTTGCGATAATTTGTTCTTCACTGATAAATTTTAAAACATTTTTATAATTTAAATTTACTTTCATATAGCACCTTTTTAAATATTATCAATAATTTTTAAGATTTCTTGTTTTAAATTAGCAATTAAAGTTTTTGCTTCAAGGTAGGTTTTGCCTTTGATAGCAATATATATTTTTAATTTAGGTTCTGTTCCTGATGGTCTTAAAACAAACCAACCATCATCATCAAAGATGTATTTTAAAACAAAAGACTGTGGTAAAGTAAGAGTTGATACTTTATGATCTTCTACTTTTATTTTTTTATCATAGTCTTCAAAGGCTTTGATATGTTTTTTAGCAATTTCATTAAGTTGCATGTTTTGGAAATGACGCATTATTTTTTCAATTTTCAAACTGCCCTCAACACCTGTTAAAGTAATATTGTGAACGCCTTCTAAATAATAACCATATTCTACAAATAAGTCATCTAAAACATTTATTAAAGTTTTACCTTGCGTCTTATAAAAAGATGCTACTTCTGCAAGAAGAAGTGAAGCTTGGAATGAATCTTTATCTCTAACAAAGTCTTTAATAACATAACCATATGATTCTTCATAACCAAAGAAAAATTCTTTATCTGTTTTTTCAAGGAGTGCAGCTTGTTCACCAATATATTTAAAACCTGTTAAGGTTTGAACAAGTTCTAATTGATATTTATCACAAATAGCTTTAGCCAAATTAGAAGTTACAATGGTATTAAAAACAACAGCTTTTTTATCATGATGCTTATATTTAGCTAAATAATCAAGTAGAATTGCTCCTGTTTGATTGCCTGTTAATAAAACATACTCACCTTTATCATCAAGTGCAGCAATGCCCATTCTATCAGCATCAGGATCAGTTGCAATTAAAATATCCGCATCTACTTTTTTACCTATTGCTATGGCATAATTAAAAGCACTTGCTTCTTCAGGGTTAGGTGATTTTAAAGTTGAAAAATTACCATCGGGAATCATTTGTTCGCTAACTGGATAAACCATATAACCACAAGAGGTTAAAAGTTTTACCATGTGGGTTGCTCCCGTGCCATGTAAAGGCGTATAAACAATTTTGATATTATTTTTTGGTACTTCTTGAACGGTTACTTCTTTTACTTTACTAACATAAGCATCATCTACTACTTTATCGATCATTTTAATCATACCATCATTTACAAGGGTATTAAAATCTTTGGTAGCAATATTAAACATATCACTAATTTGCTCAATTTCTTCAATAACCTTATCTGCAAGAGCAGGTACTAATTGACAACCATTATCATCATAAATTTTATAACCATTATAAATAGGCGGGTTATGACTCGCAGTAATCATGATGCCACATACACATTTAAGATATCTAACGGTAAAACTTAATTGTGGAGTTGATCTAATATCCGTATATAAATAAACTTTTACATCATTTGATGCGATAACTTCGGCTGCTGTTTTAGCAAATAAGTATGAATTCTTGCGACAATCATAGGCAATAGCTACACCACGGTTTTTAATATCAGGATATTTTTTAATCATGTAATTTAGAAAGCCAAGCGTAGCTTTTTTTACAACATAAATATTCATACGATTGGTGCCAACTCCTAATATTCCCCTAAGACCACCTGTACCAAAGGCAATATCTTGATAGAAAGCATCGTTTAGGGCATCTTCATCTTCTTTTAATGATTTAAGTTCAGCTTTTAATGATTCGTCTAAAGCTTCAAAAGCTTCCCATTTTTGGACTTTTGCGAGTGTGTTTTGATCCATTAGTTTTTTTTCTCCTTTTGATAATCTAAAAAATTATAATAAGCACCAAGCATACCACCATCATTTTTAAAAGTAGCTCCTACTACTTGAGCCGTATTTCTAAAACCATCTGGTAAATATGAATTCATACATCTTGCAAGAGCAGGAATTAGGCCTTCTCTTTTGGAAATGCCACCTCCTACAATAATGGCCTCAGGATTAAACATATAAACAAGATTAGCCATACCAAGACCAAGTAAATCATAGAAATGATTAACAACTGCTATGGCAAGTTCTTCTCTTTCATCATATAGTTTAAAAAGCTCAATACCATTATTTACCTTAAGCCCGGCACGATTAGCATCTCTAATTAAAGCACTTGTAGAAGCGATATTTTCCCATTTCGTATTACCAATAAGCATTCTTCCAACCTCACCTGCATTGTAATTATTACCGCGCCATATTTCATCGTTCATAACAAGCGCTCCCCCAATACCAGTACCAACGGTAATAACAATAAAGTGATCAAAATCTTTGGCTGCCCCTTTGACACATTCGGCTTTAGCAAAACAATTAACATCGTTATCGGCTATACAATCAAGGCCTACGTTTTCTTTGAAAATCTTACGAAAATCCCAATTGGCAAAAGCCGGTAAAGCATCAGGTGCAATTTCAATTTTAGCTTCTTTAAAATTGACACTGCCGGCACAAGAAATACCAATGCCATCTATTTTGTATTTATCTAACATATCTTTAGCTAAAGTTACTAGTTTATTAGTTAGATGTTCTTTGCCAAGTTTCGCTTCGGTATCAAACAAGCCCTTTTCTAAAAATTTTTCATCTTCAATAACACCATATTTAGTATCGGTTCCACCGATATCAAAACAAAGTACACGCATATTTTCTCCTCTATATTTTTTTTATCTGTTCTACAACTATTTGTGTTGTAGTTCTATGTTGTGCTATACCATAAACGATTACCATGCTACCTTTAATAAGAGGTAAAGCATTTTGATAAACTTTAGGAAAGATGACAACTTCTATTTTTGAGGTATCATCACTAATTTCCATAAATGCCATTTTTTCATTTTGTTTAGTGGTAATTTCTCTAACTTTCTCAATCATACCAAGCGTTTTAACTTTTTGATTTGGCATGATAGTATTAATTTTACACAATTGATAAGTTTGGTATAAACCTCTAAATTGTTGAAAGAAGTTATATTTAATATTAAGACCGATTGCTAAAAACTCTTGGTCTTTTAAAAAACCATAGTTATATTCATCTTTAGAATAATCTATCTTTATAACATCTTTAACAAAACTATACATATCTTGTTCAATAATCGTTTTATAATTTTCAATCATAGCTTTTTTAGTAAGGCCAAATTCATCTAAAGCCCCACTATAAATCACGTTTTCAATTAATGATAAAGCAATGATGTTTTTAATACGTAAAATAAAATCTTCAAAAGAGGTAAAAAGGCCTTTTTTTCTTTCTTCTAAAATATCAAAAACTTTCACACTACCAAGACCTTTAATAATCGATAGTGGTAAATAAATTTCACCATTTATAACACTAAAAAGATCCAGACTTTTATTAATTGATGGCGGATTTACTAGGACATTTTTAGATGTTGCTTCTTTGATATATTCTAATAAATTACTACCCATCATAAAAGAACTCATTAAAGTAGAAAAATAGTAACTAAAATAATGGCATTTTAAATAAGCTGTAAGATATGCAATTTTCGCATAAGCAACCGAATGGGCCTTATTAAAACCATAGTCAGCAAATTTAACGATATAATCATAAATTAAACTAGCCGTATCTTGTGAATATCCTTGTTTAAGGGATGATTCAATAAAACTTTGTCTTTCTTTTTCTAAAACTTCTTTTTTCTTTTTCGAAACAGCTCTTCTTAAAATATCAGCTCTACCAAGGCTATATCCTGCAAATTTACAAGCAATGAGCATAATTTGATCTTGATAAACAATCATACCATAAGTTTCTTTTAAAATTGGTTCTAAATCAGGATGAGGATATACTACTTGTTCCAATTTAAATTTTCTTTTAATAAAATTAGGAATAATATCCATTGGCCCAGGGCGATATAAAGCTAAAGCTTGCACAATATCTTCTAAGGTAGAAGTTTTTAAATCCATAATAACTTTACGCATGCCTGCTGATTCTAATTGGAAAACACCACTAACATCACCACGGGCTAACATTTGATAAGTTTTAGCGTCATTTTCTTCTTTTGGCAAAACAAATGTAGGATCATCTTGTCTAATTAAAGCCACTGTTTTAATAATATTAGTTAAATTTTTTAAGCCTAAAAAGTCCATTTTTAAAAGGCCTAATTCTTCTAAATCACTTGCTTCATATTGGGTTTGATATATATCATCTAAACCCTCATCAAGCGGTGTGAAATTAACTAAATCATATCTAGTAATAATAATTCCCGCCGCATGTGTTGAAATATTTTTAGGTAGACCTTGAATCGTTGCGGCAATGGTTAAAACTTGTCTTATATCATCATAATCATTCATTAATTTTTGCAAAGCACTACTTTGGGTAATGGCATCTTGCAAATTAAGGGTATAAGCATTTTTGCCAACTAAAAAGGTTTGCAAACACTTATTAATTTCTTTTAAATGATTACTTGGCAGTTTATATACTCTTGCGCAATCATTAATAGCGAGTTTTACCTTAAAAGTACCAAAAGTAACAATATGAGCTACTCTTTCTTTGCCATATTTTTGCCCAACATATTTAATAACTTCGTCACGTCGATCATCTTCAAAATCAATATCAATATCGGGCATTGATATTCTTTCTTTGTTTAAAAATCTTTCAAATAATAAATTATGGTATATCGGATCAATATCTGTTATCCCAAGGCAATAACTAACAAGGGAAGCTGGAGCTGAACCTCTACCAGGGCCAACATAGATATTATTTTTTTTAGCAAATTTAACATAATCATAAACAATCAAGAAATAATCACAAAAACCCATTTCTTTGATTGTATCTAATTCGTAGTTTAATCTATTTAAATAAAGTTTTTTATCATAAGGATATTTAAAGCTTAAAGTACGCTTTTCTAATCCTTTATAACATAAATTTTGCAAGTAAGCTTTAGCATCTAATCCTTCTTGATAAAGCGGTAATTGATATTTACCAAAAGTTATTTGCACATTACATAAATTAGCAATTTTAATTGTTGCATTAGTTAAAGACGGGTAATTAAGATAAGCACTATTAATTTCTTCTTGACTTAATAAATAGTGGTATTCTTCAACAAAGCTAGCTTTATATAACGTAGCATTCATTCTTATGGATTGTAAGGTAATATAGGCATCATAATCATCTTTATTAATAAAACTAACCTTTGGTAATGCTACTAAGTTATATGATCTTTTTTGATAAAGATTATAGATGGTATCAAAATCATCACCTAATGTCTTAGGTAAGGGTAGACCAATATATAAAATATCATATGTATTTTTAAGTAATTCTATCACTGAAAAAGCACTAGGCAAATCTTGTGCTTGATGATATTTATATAAAATAGATTCTTCAAAGGGAATGATGGCAAGAAGCCCCAAAGCTGACTTAGCTAAATATTCAAAGTCAACAACACCTTTATTTAAACATATTCTACTAGATATTTTCATTAAATTTTTATAACCAAAATCATTTAAAGCATAAAGAATGATGGAGCTTTGTACATCATTATATTGATAATTAACCTTTAAACTAATGATCGGTTTGATGCCATTTTTGATAGCTTCTTTATAAAATTTAATTGTACCATACATTGTACCTTCGTCAGCAATAGCTGCAGCACTTATGTTATAATACTTGAGTTTAGCAAAAAGAGGTTCTAATTTACAAGCACTTTGTAATAATGAATATTCGGTTTGTATATATAACTGATTAAACATTTTATAACCTCCTTTACTAAGTATAGTATATCATATATCCTTTTTTTTTACAAAAGAAATAAAAGTTTTAAACGCTTTTTACTAAGCTTTTTTAGCTTTCTTCTTTTTTAAGATAAAGATAATGATACTACTAATAACCATAATAATTGTAAAAATGATAATCAAATATATATATAAATTATTAGTTTCTTTAATAAAGGTTTTATCTAAAGAAGTATCAAAAACTGTAGCATTCGTAAATGTGATGGCTTTTTGATTAAAACTATTGATGGTAATATTTTCTAAAGTATTATCTTGCCATGTAAAAGTTAATGAAAAAAGCTTATTATCTTTTTTTAACTTATCGATATTAGTACTAAAGAGCATGCTTTCATAAATATTGCTGGTTGCAAGTTCATATTGTAACAAGACTTCTACCCTATTGGCCTTACTTACATAATTTATTTGATAATCTTCTAAATAGGTTTTTTCAATATGTAGTAATTTATCGTTTTCATAGTATTTTACTATTACATCTAAAATAGCTTCATCATCATCATTTACTTGATAAATTATGTTATGATCTTGATAATTTAAAGCAAGGCTTGGGGGGTCTTTTTTCGTTTTAATGGTAATATCTTTATTTAACTCATAAATGGTGCCATCATCAAATTCTAAATAATTGATTCGGTAGCTAGTTATACCATAATAATTACTACTAAATTCTAATAAAATATTTTTACCATCTTGTAAAAAAGCAAAAGATTCATCATTTACATAGATCTTTTTTACCTTTTTATCAACATTTAAGGTGATATTATATTGATAACAATCTTTAATATTTTGGGTTAACAAAACATCATAGTGATTGAAAGTTAAATCTTTATAATACTTATCTTTGATATAAATGGTATATTCTTTAATACCTTCTTTTGTAACGTGTTTTAATTTAAACTGACCTACCTTATCTAAGACCTCACCTTTATAAAGCTTTTCTTCGTTTAAATATAATTCATCGGTAAATTCTAAAACATAACCTTTTTCATATATTCCCTGATCGATAACATTAAGATAAGGCTTAACTATATAAGGAACTTTTAGGCTATATGTATTACCATCATTAGCTGTAGCAGTATATGTAGCTAAGTATTTTGCGGAATTATTTAAAGATATATCACTATTTAAGGCCTCATCATAGACAAAGTCTAACTTTTCAAAATATGACATGGCAACAAAATGATCAGTATCAAGATAAGTAGGATCTTTATATGTTACTACTTTTTCATTTTTGACTTTAAAATAATACATTGATAAATCGCTTAGGTAAATATTTTGATTACTTTGATAATATATTTGTAAATGACCATTGTTAATTTGCGCATCAATTAGTTTTTCTACATCTATTTTTATTAAATAATCATGAATAATATTACCATCATAAATACTATAATATAATTTATGATTAAAGATATATACATATACTTTAGCCTCATTTATTAAATAATTATCTACTAAAACAATATCATCAAAAGTAAATATACTACCTAAGTTATAATGTTCTACTAATAAAAGTTCTTTATTTAAATGATATTGATAAAAAACATTTTTAGCATCTTTGATGATAAAATAAAATTCATCATCATGACAAATGATACTAGTAAAACTTTCTTTATTAGTGTGTTCATTAATATAAAAGCCTTTATTAAGATGAAATTCACTATCGAGCGTTACAACAAAAGCTTTAGTATCTTCTAAATTGCCAACATTTTGAAAAGGGCTATTATGACTAATGCCACTTTTTTCACCAAAAAGATATATTATATCACCAGCTAAATAGATATATTTAAAAGCCTCATAACCTTCTCCTCCATATATATATTTAGAAAGACTTGTTAAATTTAAATTATAAATATAAAGGATTGCATCATTATCTTTAGTACCTACTACATATATTAAATCATTAACTAGCATCATATCAAAGGCATCATATCCTAAAGAAAGACTTGTTTTTTCATTAGTAGTTATATCTATTTTATATAACATATTGTTATCATTTAAGGCATATAAATTATCATCTTTAATAAAGGCATCAAGCGTTTTACCACTTGTTGTAATGGTAGTATTATCATAGTAGGTTACATTATTTAAATAGTAATAAATACTACCTTTTCTAAAGTCTTGAGCCTTTTCTAAATAAAGGCTCGTATTTACTTTTTCATGAAAGCCCTCACTAGTTGATAAAGTATCTGCTTTTAGGGTAATACTGGTTCTAGTTATACAAACCATTAATAAAACAATTAAAAAACTAATAACTTTTAAAATAATTTTTCGCATATCTAGCTCCGTTTTTTCATCGTTACAATTAATAATAAAACTAAGGATGATAAAGGAATAAATAATAGCCAAAGTTTAGGGCTTTTCTTGGGTATTTCTAGGTCGGATTCTTTAATATAATTATTAATGCTAAGACTCTTATCGGTGGTATATTGTTTGTCGGTTGTCGTAACATCTACATAAGGCTCTTTCAATTTATCTTCTGCACAAGACAAGGTTTCTACTTTAAAATTGATTATTATTTGTTCCGTATTATGACCACTAAGCTTTAAGGTGTAAGCGCCTGGCTTTTCTATTTTATATCCACTATTTATTTCGTAATCATTAAGAGTAGCCACACCATTAAATATTAAATTAAAGTTATTATCATATACTTCATTTTCTCTAACATTAATAACCGGTAATACTTTTATTGTTCCATAAGTTATGACATCTAAATCATCACTATCAAAATAATATAAAGCTTGATATGTACCAAAAACATTACGATCGTAATTAATTTGGGATTTAGTTAAATTAGGCGTCTTTTTACTGCCATTAATATATACTATAGGATAGGTTAATTGTTGTTTAGCATCTAAAGATATTTCTTTTTGTAAATCAGTAAAAATGGCATAATCTATTTTGTCAATCACAATCGTTTGGTCTTTTAAAAATAATAGTTCATCTACATCTATTAGCCCTTCCACATAACTTGTAGAACTAAAATCTTCAATTTCGGCTTTTGTTTGCTCATCATCAATGATTTGATATAAATATCCATAAGGATTTTCAAGGGATAAATCTACTAAATTATAAAGAAGAATTATCTCACCGGTTGTACTGATTTTAAAATCAACTAAATTAGCATGTGCTTTTTTGGTATACTGATAAGTGCCTATTAATTCTTTTGAAAAACGTTTAGATAGTTTATATAATTTATTAACATAGGCCTTAGTAGCTTGATCATAGTCACTAGTTGCAACATAAATATTATTTTTACTATCTTTTGCCATTTTGATAGGATCTTCAGTTAGTGTGTAATTAAAATAATATTTATCAATTTTTTCAAAATTCTCACACTCATATACATGGGTTTCAAAAACCTTCATGCGCAAACTAGAATCATAATATCTAGTTAAAACACATAGTTTGCCATCATTAATAATGGCATCTATTACTTCCATTTTACCATTACTACTAATCATATGACTACCTACTTTGGAATAGGTGCCTTTTTGAAAAGCAAAAATGATTACACTTTGTAAATCATGGCTAAAATCATAATCATATTTTGTTGAAGTTGTTTGCGCAATAACATAATAGTTATGATCATCTTCTAATATCTTTTTCGCGAAGTCAGTACTTTCACCAATATATCTTTTCGTTTCTTTTAAATTACCTTTATGATCATAAATGACAACATAAACTTCCGTTTCATAGTTATCTACCATATGTTCTAGCAATATTACAATTTCATCTTTGTTAACTAGTAAATCAATTATTTGCCCTTCTTGTTCGTTTAAAATATTTTTAACATAACTAATGGTACCATTTTCAATTTTGATTAACTTCATGTGACTAGTTGATCTTTCTTCTACTAGATGAGTAGTAATATAATAAGCACTACCATATTTTTTAATACATGAAGTCTCTTCATCAGGATTTAATTTATAAATATCTTGATAATTTTCACTATAGTTTTCCTGTTCTTGTAATTGCTTTTCGGTTTTTACGTAAACCTTCTTTTCTAAAGTCTTTTTAGTTTCATCGTTTTGATAAATGATTTTATAAAAACCAGCTTTATTAAAATTAACATTGTTAGATATAATAGTATAGCCATTATAATCTAAATAATCATAGTAATTACTGCCTTGTAAAGCAATTAAAGGCTTAGTAACATCATTATCAGTAGTCATAGCTTTGATATTTTTAAAGTGACTACATACTAAAAGCAGATTTAAAAATAAAATCATTCCCATAATTATTTTTCTCATAAAAATATCTCCTTTCGCATATATATATACGAGAAAAAATATTTTTTACGTTTTAAAAAAAGAAGCAAAATTACTAAAAACTATTTTGCTTCTTTTAAACATTTTTTATATAAAAATCTCAACTTAGATCCCCCCACCCACAAGTTACATAAGCTTAAGGCTGCTTCGATCAAGACCTGACCTGGTTCACCATGGAACCTTGGATGAAGGTATCTAAGTTGAGATTA